>NZ_JBHTUV010000004.1:0-293604 GCF_042793475.1 Microbacterium sp. NPDC056569
CTGCCGCCCGGCGCACTGCGCCGGGCGGCAGCATCCGTCCCCGCGATTCCCGGAGGCGGGCTGCGGCTCAGGCGTCGGGGAGGGCGTCGAGCCACTCGGCGAAGGTCTGGATCCCGCGCAGCGCCTCGGGGCCCGGGAGCAGCGCCCCGGACCGGAGCGCACGGCCGAACGCGCCGGGAGTGTTCACCACGGGGATGGGGGCGCGGTGGCCGATCGCGTGGGCGTAGCGGTGCACCATGTCGGCGAGGCTCTCCTCCTGCGGTCCGGCGAGGTCGGTCGTCCGGCCGGCAGGCCCCTGCTGGGCGAGGTCGACGAGGTGCGCGGCGACCTCGTGCACGGCGACCGGCTGCACGCGGCCGGACGGGGCGACGTGCGCGCCCGCGCGGGCCCGGTGGAACATCATCGCCGCGTACTCGTGGAACTGCGTGGTGCGCAGGATCGTCCACGGCACATCGCCGCCGGCGACCAGCCGCTCCTGGACGAGCTTTCCGGCGTAGTAGCCGTCGGGCGCCGCCTCGGCGCCCACGATCGTCAGCACCACGTGGTGCCCGACGCCGGCCGCCAGCTCTGCGGCGAGCAGACGTTTCGTCGCCCCCGCGAAGAACATCACCGACACGTCGGGCTTCGCGGTCGTCACGTTGGTGACGTCGATGAGCGCGTCCACCCCGTCGAGCGTGCCCGCGAGACCCGCGCCGCTCAGGAGCTCGACCCCCGTGCGACGCGACAGGATGACGACATCGTGGCCGCGCTCGCGCGCGATCGCCGCGACGTGCGCGCCGGTCATGCCGGTGCCGCCGGCGATCGCGAGTCTCACGAGTCCTCCCGGTGCGTGTCGCGCCCCCGCCCAGCGTAGACCCGCGCGCCACCCGGGCGCCGGGCGGCACGACTCGAGCGGCTCGGGTCGCTCGGGGCAGAGTTCGAACCCGAGCCGCTCATCGGTCGGCGCGGCGAGCGCACCACCTCGATCAGGTGGAGGCGCTCTGCCGCCCCTCAGATACGCGTCGGCTCAGCCGAGCTCGTCGAGCCACTCCGCGAAGGTCTGGGTGCCGAGCACCGCGCCCGGGCCGGGCAGGCCGAGTCCCGCCCGCATCCCCTTCATCTGCCCGCCCGGCAGGCTCACCGAGGGGATCCAGCCGCCGTGCCCGGTGCGCCGGGCGTACGCCTTGATCATGTCGTCGAGGCGCTCCTCGCGCGGTCCGGCGAGGTCGGCGGCGCGTCCCTGCGCTCCGCGCGCAGCCAGTGCGGCGAGATGCGTGCCCACCTCGCGGGCAGCGACCGGCTGCACCCGCCCGCGGGGCGCGACATGCAGGGGGCCGACCTTCGCCCGGGCGAAGACCTGACCGGCGAACTCGTGGAACTGCGTCGCGCGCAGGATCGTCCAGGGCACGGTCCCCGTCTGGACCACGCGCTCCTGCGCGAGCTTCCCCGCGAGGTAGTCGTGGGGGATCCGGTCGATCCCCACGATCGACAGCAGCACGACATGGGACACCCCCGCGCGGGCCGATGCCGCGACGAGATGGCCGGTCGCCGCCTCGAAGAACCGGGTCGCGGCGTCGGCCGACACCGTCGTGATGTTCGCGGTGTCGATCACCGTGTCGACGCCGTCGAGCGCGGCGTCGAGGCCGGCTCCGGTGACGAGATCGACGCCCGTGCGGCGACTGAGCACGACCGCATCGTGCCCCTGCCCGCGCAGCGCCTCCACGACGTGGCTTCCGACGACGCCTGTTCCCCCGGCGACCGCGATCCTCATGACATCACTCCTCTCGTCCCGCCCGATGCGGGTGCTCCTGGAACACCGACGACGCAGCGCGCCAGAATGTGAGCGGGCGGGCCGAACCATCGCCATCGGTCCGTCGACGAGGCGGAAGGGAAGCGGATGCCGTCCATCGACGAGGTCGAGAGCGAGCGGCGCGCGCTGCTCGGACTGTGCTACCGGCTGCTCGGCACGGTGGCCGACGCCGAGGACGCCGTGCAGGAGACCTATGTGCGCTGGCTGCGACTGCCCGACGCGGAGAGGGAGGCCATCCGCAATCCCGCCGCCTGGCTGACGCGGGTGGCCGGACGCGTGTGCCTCGACATGCTGGGTTCGGCACGCGCCCGGCGGGAGCGCTACGTGGGGGAGTGGCTGCCCGAACCCTTGCCGCAGGACTCGCCGCTCGCAGCATCCGTCTCCGCCGACCCGATCGATCGGGTGACGCTCGACGACTCCGTCTCGATGGCCCTCCTCGTGGTGCTGGACGCGCTCAGCCCCGCGGAGCGCGTCGCGTTCGTGCTGCACGACGTGTTCGGGGTGCCCTTCGCCGAGATCGCCGAGACGGTGGGGCGGAGTCCGGATGCTGCGCGCCAGCTCGCGTCGCAGGCCCGGCGTCGCGTGCGCGAGCATCGCGGAGCGGCGGCCCCGCGGGAGCAGCACGACGCCGTCGCCCGCGCCTTCGCGGCGGCGACGACCACCGGCGACCTGGATGCGCTCGTCGCGCTGCTCGACCCCGGCGTCGTGCTGCGCTCCGACGGCGGCGGACGCGTGTCGGCCGCGCTGCGCCCGGTGCGGGGCGCCGACCGCGTGGGCAGATTCCTCCTCGGCCTGCCGCGGCTCGAGCCCGACGCGGTGCTCGTCGCGGTCGAGACGCCCGACGGACTCGGGTTCCTCGCGACGATCGACGACGAGCCGAACGCGCTGTTCTCCCTCGAGGTGCGCGACGCCCGGATCACCGACGTGTACGTCGTGCGCAACCCCGACAAGCTCACCCAGTGGGGTTGACGGCCGACCGTTCGGAGGCCGGAGACGCGTCGGTTAGCGTGGAGCCATGGCGACCCCCTCGAACTCCACCCCCTTCGATTCGCTGACCGACTACATCGCCCTTCCCCGGGTGGAGGCGCTCGCCCTCTCGCCCGACGGGCGGACCGCCGTGCTCACGGTCGCCGCGCTCAAGAAGGACGGCACCGGCTACGACCGCTCCCTCTGGGCGGTGCCGGCGACCGGCGGCGGTGCGCCCCGACGGCTGACACGGTCGGCCAAGGGGGAGGCAGGGGCCGCGTTCACGGCGACCGGCGACATCCTGTTCGTCTCGGCCCGCCCTGACTCCGAGGGCGACGCCGACGACGAGTCCGGCCAGCTGTGGCTGCTGCCGGCCGCCGGCGGCGAGGCCCGCCCGGTGACGCGACTGGCGGGCGGGGTCGACGGCATCGCCGCGACCGCCGATTCCTCGGCCCGGCTCGTGATCTCGGCCTCCCTCCTCCCCGGGGCCGACACGCTCGAGTCGGAGGCGGCGCTCCGCGCGAAGCGCAAGGAGAAGAAGGTCTCGGCGATCCTGCACGACACCTACCCGGTCCGCTACTGGGACCACGACCTCGGCCCGGCCGAGCCGCACTTCCTGACGATCGACATCGACGCCCTCGAAGACACCATCGCGGCGGCGGTGGCGGATGCCGCGGTGGAGGCCGCATCGGACACGGATGCCCCTGCCTCCGGCGCGGACGCCGAGGCCGCAGCATCCGGGACCGATGCGAAGCCGTACCCGGCGACGCTGCCGCGACCGCGCGACCTCACGCCGAGGCCGGGTCGGTCGCTCGACCACGCGGAAGCCGCGCTCGCCCCGGACGGGTCGACGCTCGTCGCGTCGATCGAGCACCGCGAGCAGCGCGCGGGGCGCCGGGTGATCGTCGCGATCGACACCGCGACGGGCGAGCGCACGACGCTGTTCGACGAGGTCGGTGTGGACTACGAGATGCCGGCGGTCAGCCACGACGGCACGCGCATCGCGTACCTCCGGACGGTCAAGAGCAGCCCCGCCGCGCCCACGGACTACGAGATCTGGGTCGCGGGCATCGACGGCAGCGGCGCGCGCCGTGTGGCTGCCGAGTGGGACCGCTGGGCATCGTCGCTGACGTTCGCCGCCGACGACGCGGCGCTCATCGCGACCGCCGACGACGACGGCCGGGGTCCGGTGTTCCGCATCCCGCTCGACGGCGGTGCGCCCGACAAGCTCACCGACGACGACTTCGCCTATTCGAACGTGCTCGTGGACCGCGGCACGGGAGACCTGGTCGCGCTCCGTTCGTCGTGGGTCGTGCCGCCGCACCCGGTCCGCATCGCGCGCGACGGCGCCGTCACCCCGCTCGCGACCCCCGCACCGGCGCCGGCCGCACCCGGCTCGATCACCGAGGTCGAGACCACCGCCGAGGACGGCGCACGCGTGCGGGGCTGGCTGCTGCTGCCCGAGGGGGCGTCGGCGGATGCCCCGGCGCCGCTGCTGCTGTGGATCCACGGCGGTCCGCTCAACAGCTGGAACGCATGGAGCTGGCGCTGGGCGCCGCTGCTCGCGGTCGCTCGCGGGTACGCCGTGCTGCTGCCCGACCCCGCCCTGTCGACCGGGTACGGCCTCGACTTCATCGCGCGCGGCTGGAACAGCTGGGGCGGCAAGCCCTACACCGACCTGCTCTCGATCACCGACGCCGTCGAGGGACGCGACGACATCGACGAGACGCGCACCGCCGCGATGGGCGGGTCGTTCGGCGGCTACATGGCCAACTGGGTCGCGGGTCACACCGACCGCTTCCAGGCGATCGTGACCCACGCGAGCCTGTGGGCGCTCGACCAGTTCGCCGGCACCACCGACAGCTCGGAGTACTGGCAGCGGATCTTCACCGCCGAGGCGATGATCGAGCACTCGCCGCACCGGTTCGTGCGCGCCATCCGCACGCCGCTGCTCGTCGTGCACGGCGACAAGGACTACCGCGTGCCGGTCGGCGAGGGACTGCGCCTGTGGTCGGAGCTCGCCGAGCACCACGCCGACGAGAACGGTCGCATGCCGCACCGCTTCCTGTACTTCCCCGACGAGAACCACTGGGTGCTCAAGCCCCAGCACGCCGTCGTCTGGTACGAGACGGTGTTCGCGTTCCTCGGCGAGCACGTGCTCGGCGCGGAGCCGTCGCGCTACGAGCTGCTCGGGTAGCGCAGGGCGCCGCCCGCAGGATCGGAGATCCCTGGCGGCACACCGGGACACGGATGCTGCCGCCCGGCGTGCCGGGCAGATCCTCCGATTCTGCGCCGCGTCTCAGGACGCGTGCCGGACTTCGCAGTCGCTGCCCGGCGACAGGATCGCCTCGTGCCCGTCGTCGTAGCGGACCACCAGCAGCGGGTTCTCCGCGCTGCCCCGGACCTCGATGACCTCACCCGCGCGCTCCACCGCACCGACGACGCGGCCGTGGATGATCACGCGATCGCCGACGCTCGCTTGCATGGCGGACCACCTCCTCGCGCTCACGATACGACGCGACGGCGGCGAGGGGTAGGGGTGGACGGACTCCTGCTAGAGCTGAGCGCCGTCGTCGTCGCGGTTCTCGAGGCCGACGTTGCGCCCACGCCACGACTCGTACGCCATGAGCCAGCCGATCGACACCGCAGCGGCGAGCACGACGCCCAGCAGCACGTTGCCCCAGATGAGTCCGAAGACGATTCCCAGCGTGAACATGAGGGCTGTCCCGAGCGCCCAGCCCGAGTGCCCGCGCGTCCAGCCCCTGCGCGTCGTGGTCATGTCGAAAGCCTAGGGCTGCGGCGGGGCGGGCGGCGCCGGGCGCTCGATATGTTGGAGGGACCCATCACACGGAACGGACGCCATGACCCTCAACGTCAGCCCGCTCACCCTCGGCACCTCCCCCCTCGGACGCGGCACCGAGCCCGGCTCCCCGGAGGAAGAGGCCGCAATCGCCTTCGCGGAGCAGCTGTTCGACAGCAGCCACGCCTTCATCGACACCTCCAACAACTACGCCGGCGGGCGGTCCGAGGCGGTGCTGGGCCTCGCGCTCGCCCGGAAGGGAACGGATGCCGCCACCCGCGTCATCTCGAAGGTCGACTGCGATCCCGAGACCGGCGCCTTCGACCGCGACCGGGTCATGCGCTCGTTCGAAGAGACCACCGCCCGCCTCGGCGTGGACCGTCTCCCGCTGCTGCACCTGCACGACCCGTACACCGTCACCTTCGACGAGGCGATGGGCCGCGGCGGCGCCGTGGAAGGGCTCATCGAGCTGCGCGAATCCGGCCGCGTGGACGCCATCGGCGTGGCGGCCGGACCCGTCGGGCTGATGGCCCGCTACGTCGGCACCGGGGTGTTCGACGCCGTGCTGATCCACAACCGCTTCACGGTCGTCGACCACTCCGCCGCACCGGTGTTCGCGGACGCCCGCGAGCGCGGCATGACCGTGTTCAACGCGGCGCCGTTCGGTGCGGGCATCCTGGCGACCGGTCCGCGCGAGGGCGCCATGTACGGCTACCGGCCGGCGACGCCCGAGCTGCAGGAGTGGGTTTCGCGCCTCGACCGTGCCGCGGCCTCGTTCGGAGTCAGCCTCCCCGCGGTGGCGCTGCACTTCTCGCTGCGGTCACCGCTCGTCGACTCGACGGTCGTGGGCATCTCTTCGGCGCGGCGTCTCGCGCAGCTCGACGAGCTCGCCGCGACGCCGATCCCCGACGATGTCTGGGCCGAGCTCGAGGCACTCGGCCCGGCTCCATCGACGATCGACGACAGCGACTACGCCTGACCGCGCCCGACGCGTCGCGAAGGGGAGCGGACCCCGGCCCGGGGCCGGCGGCCGCTCGCCGGCTCAGCCCTGCTGCGCGTTGACCGCGACCATCCAGTCGATGCCGTAGCGGTCGGTGAGCATGCCGAACTTGCCGCCCCACGGCGGGGTGTCGTAGGGCATCGTGATGGTCCCGCCGTCGGCGAGCTTGTCCCAGAACCGCTGCAGCGACTCCTCGTCGTCGCCGCTGACCGAGACCGACATGCCGGCGGGCTTCTCGTAGTTCATGCCGGTGGGAGTGTCGGCACCCATGAGCACGAAGCCGTCGGGGCTGGTGAGCTGCGCGTGCATCACGAGGTCGTTCTCGGAGGGGTCCTGCACCATCCCCTCGAACTGGCCGAACGTCGAGATGTCGAGGTCGCCCCCGAACACGCTCTGATAGAAGGTCATCGCCTCACGGGCTTGGTTCTTGAAAGAGAGATACGGGTTGAGGCTGGGCATGTCGAACTCCTGAGGTGGATGGTGGATGCCGCGCCCGGCCGCGTGGCGCGTCCCAGTGTCGCCCTGGCCTCCGACATCCACAAGGGAGCTTCGCGCGTCAGGACTCCTTCGGTCCCTCCGCCGCCCACGCGATCGCGTCATCGAGTGCCGACACGGCGAAGATGCGCAGCTCGCAGGGAAACAGGAATGAGATCCCGTGGATCACCTCGCCGATGAGACTGTGGTCGGTGACGAGGGCGATACGGCCCCACACGTGGGCAGGCTTGCCCTCGAGCCTCGCGTCCTGCCAGAGCGCGCCGAGCGAGTAGCGCTCGAACTCGTCGCCGAGGACGTAGACGAGGTTGACCTTGCGGCCGGCGTCGATCGCCGCGTCGATGGCCGGGTCGAGAGACCCGACGTAGTCCGATGCGTCGACGGCGCCGACGGCGCGGAATCCGATGACGCCGTCGGGCAGGCCGTGCAGAGACTCGATCATGCGTCCATCCTGTCGGCCGACGCGGCGAAACGGCGCGGACGCGCGGAGAGTCAGCGGTCGCGGTGGTCCTCGGGGTGCAGGCGCGGGCCACGGCGTGCCTCGCGCACACCGCTGGCCCCGATGAGACGGATGACACGCTGACGCTGGCCTGGCCACGCGGCGAGGAGCCGCAGCATCCCGTCGTCGTCCGTCCGGTGGCCGGTGAGCGCGTGGCCCACTTCGTGGGCCAGGTGATAGTCGCCGACGCTCACCGCGTCGGGGTCGCCGAGCGCCCGGATGCGGGTCTCGGCCGACGTCCACGGGCCGATGCCGGGCTGACTCACGAGCACGCGGTCGACGGCCTCGCCGTCTTCGGCGGCCAGCACGGCGCGCTCGATCGCGTCGCCACGGCGTGCCGCCCGCACGACGGTCTTCGACTGCGGCGGCTCGAGTCCCGCGCGGTGCCACACCCACGAGGGCACGTGATGCCAGCCCTCGATCGTCGGCGGCGCGAACATCGGCGCCGGCGTCGGGCCGGGAGCGCGCTCGCCGCACCAGGTGACGACGCGTCGCCACGCGCCGAACGCCTGCATGCCGGTCACTTTCTGCTCGAAGATCGCGCTCGCGAGCGCGTCGAACACGAGATCGGTGCGCGACAGGCGAAGGCCGGGGTTGCGGCGATGGGCGTCGGCGATGAGCGGATGCTGCGACGCATCGAAGCCGCCGGCATCGTCGTCTGCACCGCACAGCGCGGGAAGCTGCGCGAGCGCCCAGTCGCGGCCGGGACCCCAGGCGGCAGCGCGGATCACTCCGGGGTGCGTCTCGCGGATCGCAAGGGTCGAGATGCCGGCCGGGGTACGGCTCACCCGCCAGATCACCGTGCCCGAGACCGCCATCGTAGGGTCGCCGGCTCCGCGTCGTTGGGAGAGCACCGTCCGGCGGAGATCGAGCGGATGTCGCGGCCGGTACTCGGTCTCGAGCGGCCGCCCGTGATCGGGCCGGGGATCCCGGGTCGTCGCCCGCGCACCGAAGCGCTCGGCATCCCTCGTCCGAGGGATGTGCGAGAGCGAGGTGGTCATGCCGCCCACCCTACGCCCCGGCCTCCGACATCCGTTCCCGGTCGCGCGCGAGGCGTCGGCTCGTCCGGGCGGACGGTCAGAAGCGGTCGGGCGACGGGGTGCCGTGGCCGTAGCGGATGACCACGTCGGCGTGACGGTCGAAGCGGTAGCCGACGCCGCGCACGGTGCGGACGATGTCCTCGTAGCGGCCGAGCTTGGCGCGCAGGCGGCGGACGTGCACGTCGATGGTGCGCTCGCCGGGGGCGTCGTCGTCGGTCGCGCCCTGCCAGAGCGAGGTCACCAGCTCGGTGCGCTCGATCGTGCGGCCCTCGCGGAGCACGAGGTACTGCAGCAGCTCGAACTCCTTGAACGTGAACGCGGCCGACTCGCCGTCGATGAGGACGCGCTTGCGCGAGATGTCGACGACCACGCCGCCCGAAGCCGGCTCCTCGTCCTCGGGCTCCTCCTGCTTGGTGCGGGCGACGGCCGACGGCTCGTGCAGTGCGAGGCGCACGACGTCGACGTCGCGGCCGCCGGAGCCGACCGGCGCGAGGGCGACGGTCGCATACGTCTCGGCGGACGGGGCGAGCTCGGCGAGCGTGCGGCGGAGGGCGTCGACGAGCACGCCGAGGTTCACGCCGGAGGCGGCCGCCTTGGCCTCGTCGATGCCGACGTAGAGGGCGAATCCGCGCGGCGCGGTGCCGGCGGGAAGGGCGCGGCCGCCGGGCTGCGCGGCCTCCGGCGTCGGGGCGGCGGGCGCCTCGACGGTGGCCGGGTGATTCACGGCGCGGAGGTGGCGGACGGGAGCGGCGGTAGCGGGACGGTCGAGGAGAGCGGTGGTCGACATGATGATGGTCCTTGCGGGAGGAACCCGGATGGCGGAACCGGGTTGAATGATGTGCTGCGGCCCTGATCGTCGGTGGCGAGAAGGCCGTAGGCCGGTTGAGGCCTGTGCCCGACGTTGGGCGGTGTGCGAAGCGGATCCGGGTGCGCGTGATCGACGCACGAAACCGGTGCTTCGGGGGACTCCGTACGATCCGTGTTTCAGAAGCGGAGGAGGAGTCCGACGGGGGTCACCGTGCTAGTGGCACATTCGACAACACATGACAATGCGGCCGGCCATCATCGTGCCGGCAGTCCTGTTCGCCTCCCGGGCGGACAGATACAGCGCGTTGTCAGTCATGAGCCCGATTATTACCGACTTTGTCCAAAAACGTCAAATCGCACGGGTTCTGAGCCCAGATCGTTTCGGAATATGACAGATTGCTCAGTTCCACGTCGGGTGACACCGAGTGTCAGCTGAGCGATCACTGCGACATGCCCCCGGACGCGTCCCACCGCCGCGCCGCGGGCGTAGCCTGTCGGCGTGACCGAGCTCCGCTTCGCCAAAGAGACCGACGCTTCGCGGTACACCCTGCACCGCGGCGACGACCTGGTGAGCGTGCTCGACTATCGCGATGACGGCCGCACCGTCGCCATGAC
This sequence comes from Microbacterium sp. NPDC056569, assembly GCF_042793475.1. NCBI lineage: Bacteria > Bacillati > Actinomycetota > Actinomycetes > Micrococcales > Microbacteriaceae > Microbacterium > Microbacterium sp. NPDC056569. The sequence goes on from NZ_JBHTUV010000004.1 coordinate 10,009, forward strand.
CCGCGCCTATACGATTCCGACGTTCCGCGGGCACGGCTACGCGGGTGAGCTCGTCGAGCGCGCCGTGGACGAGCTCGAGGAGCGCGGCGACCGCAAGGTCGTTCCGGTGTGCTGGTACGTCGCCGACTGGTTCGATGCGAATCCGTCGCGTCGCGGCATCCTGAATCCGCGTCCGTAGCCCGAGCGCGCCCTCGCCGACACCGTCGGCATCCCTTGTCAACCCCATGTCATCGGTCGCCGCGGCGACGGAAGCTGGGGGAGGACGAGAGGAGCACGCCATGGATCGCGACCGAGCGAGAAGCCAGGACCTGCCCGACGGCGTCGTGGACGCCGACCCGCCCGGCGGCTGGGAGCAGGTGGATGACACCGCGTCACGGGAGCGCAGTTCGGCGGTGACCGAGGCGGACCTGCTCACGGATGCCGCCCTGCAGCCCGACGACCCCGTCGAGGGGGAGGCGGCCCGGCAGGGAACCGATCCCGACCTTGCGACCGACAGCGGAAGAGGGGAAGAGCCGTGATGAGCACGACCGGCAACGAGTACGAGCAGCCCGGGGTCAACTACCCCGATCGTCAGGACGCCGCGGGTGCGGCGGACACGCCGGCGTCGGGCGAGCCGGTGCGCGAGGAGCCGCCTGCGGCCCCGCCCACGTTGGGAGAGCCGGCACCGGACGCGGCGGACGCCGCATCCGCGACGGGCGATCCGGGTCAGGCCGACGTCGAGCCCGCGGCACCGGCGGCGCCGGCGCCGACGCACGAAGCGGTCGGCATCGGGGTCGTGGACGACGGCACCGACCACCACGGCCAGGACGGTGCCCGCGAGACCCAGAGCGCGGGCGAGGCTCAGCGCACCCCGGGCGCTCTCGGGACGGAGCAGGAGCAACGCCTTCCCGCGATGGCGCAGAACAACGCCTCCGACATCGACAAGGTGGCGGGAATCGTCGCGCAGACCCGCCAGGACGTCGGCACCCACCCCCTCGAGGAGATCGCGCACGTGCTGCGTCAGCGGCTCACGCAGTCCGGCGTCGAGCTGCCGGATCACGACATCGAAGAGCTCGCACGGCAGGTCGCGGTCGGCGACACCGACGATCCGGCACGCCCGCGCCGGGAACCCGCGGGTTGACACCGCGATTCCGCCACCGATGTGCACGCGCCCGGCCCTAGGCTGGGCGCGTGCACATGGAGGCAGTGTTCACCGCCGTCGCCGTCGGATTCGAGGCGATCGGCGCCGCCGCCATGATCGTGGGATTCGTGGTCGCGCTCGTGCTCGGCGCCCGGTCGCTCGCGCGCCACGAGGGCGGTCAGACGGCGTTCACGACGCTGCGCACGACCCTCGGCGCCGCGATCCTCTTGGGGCTCGAGGTGCTCGTGGCGGCAGACCTGATCCGCACCATCACCTCGAAGCCGTCGCTCGAGGACGCGGCGATCCTGGGGCTCATCGTCCTCATCCGGACCGTCTTGTCGATCTCGATCCAGATCGAGATCGAGGGCACTCTGCCATGGCGTCGCGCACTCCTGCGCAGCGGCGGTCAGATGATCGGCGACGCCGTGGCCAAGGATCGCGCCGCCCAGCAGACCTCGGGCGCGACGCGCGGACCCGCTCCCGCGGATCCGCGTCCCTGATACCTCGTCCCTACGCGACGGCGCAGACCGCGGGGTCGCTCTCCGACACGTGCAGCCCGATCGGCCGGGCCCACGCGACGCGCTGCGGCACGACGGCGTGAGCCGGGCGGCGCGAGGAGACGGCGGCCTTCCGCTCGCGGATGGAGGCGAGGAGCGCGTGCTCGCGGTCTCGCGACCAAGTGTCGTGGCGGTACTGCTGTTCGGCGGCATATACAGCGAACATGGTTTCCTCCGTTGGTTCCGACAGTTGGAACCTACGCGGGGGTTCCGACATTGCCGGCTGCGGCGGGGATGGCAGGATTCCGCCGCGACGCGGCAGTCGCGAGCGGTTTCTAGGCCGATCCGGCGAACCCGCGGATCAGCCGCGCGGCGGGTGCAGCATCCCTGATCATCGTCTCGTGGCCGTGGTCGGGCACCTCGGCCAGCCGGCCGTCGGGCAGGGCGTCCGCGACGCGACGGCACCAGTCGAGAGGGGCGACGAGGTCGTCCTCGCCGCGCAGCACCAGCGCGGGCACCCGCACGCGCGGCAGCACGTCCTCGGGGCGGTGCCTGAGCATCGCGCGGAACTTCGCGCGCAGGCGCGGCCCCGCACGCACGTACTCCCGCGCGCCGCGCGCGATCACCACAGGGCTCTCGACGGCGATGTCGCAGAGGAGCCTCCACAGCTGCCGCGGGGCCGTCCGGGCAGACGGGTCGACCGTCGGGCCGATGAGCACGATGCGGTCGACGACGGCGGGATGGCGCGCCGCGACCTCGAGGGCGACCTGCGCGCCCATCGAGTGGCCGACGACGACGGCGGGCGTGCGCACGCGAGCCCGGAGGTACGCGGCCACGAGGTCGGCGGTGCGCTCGATCGTCAGCACGCGACGCGGCTCGGGAGCCTCGCCGTAGCCGGGGAGGTCGAAGGCGACGACCTCGCCGTCGCCCAGATGCCGCTCGAGGTCAGCGAAGACGCTCCGGCCCATGCCGATGCCGTGGATGAGCACGTACACGCGCTCGCCGCGGCCCCGGCGCTCGGCGAGGAGCGTCGCGCCGGCGTGCGCGAATCTCTCGGCGTCCGTCATGGATCAGGCCGCGCCCGGCTGATCGCGAAGGCCGACGCGATCGGGGATGTCGAACTGCACGCGCGTGAGCCACGCCGAGGGCTCGGGCCACGGTCGGGACGCAGGGAGGGTGCGCAGCCGTGCCCGCAGCGCGGTTCCGGATGCCTCGACCGGCAGCACCCGCGACGGCGCGTGGTGGGCGAGCGCCCCGAGCCACCAGTGCCGCCACGTGCCCTCGATGGCCTCCGGTCCGGCGACGACGTAGTAATCGGGCATGACGGCCTCGCCCGACGCGAACAGCGCCAGCAGCGCCCCGACCTCGGCCTCGAGCGAACCGAGCGTGGCGCGCTCCTCGTAGAGCTCGACCCACGCCGAGGCCACGTGCTCCAGAGGGTCGGCGTCATGCACGACGTAGGGCATCGAGACGGAGGCGACGAGGTGCGCCGCGACGGCCGGCTCGGCCTCCCGGAGCGAGAGCGCGACGAGCGCGGGAACGTCGGCGAGACCGGTCAGCAGCTCGTCGCTGTCGGCTCCGACGAGAGCCACGACAGTCGATCGCGGAGCGGTGTCTGCGTTGTGCGCCATGTTCCACGATACGTCCGGCGAAGCGCGGAAGGGAGGGCGCACCGCCGGAGGACGGCCCGACCCGCCGTTCCCGGTGGGCCCGATGCGCGGCGGATCCGCGGTCACTCGGCGGTCAGCACGACCGTCGCGAGGTCGGCGCCGAAGGTGAAGCGGGCGTCGACGGTCCCGCCCCGCAGCACGCCCGGCAGCCACCGTGAGGCGTCGTCCCACATGCGCGCGTAGGGCACGGCGTCGAGGGCGTACCACTGCGGGGTCATCCCGTCGCTCTCGATCGGCTCGCCCTGCCATCGCCGGCAGACGAACACCGTCGCCTGCTGCGACCACGCGCGGCGGGTCGGGAAGTGGTACTCGACCGTTCCGGAGAGCAGCAGATCGGATGCGTCGACCCGCACGCCGATCTCTTCCCGAACCTCGCGCACCGCGGCCTCGTCCGCGCTCTCGCCCGGGCCGATCCACCCGCAGACGCCCACGACCTTGCCCTGCCCGAGTCCGGTGTGCTTGCGCCCCAGCAGCACCTCGACGCCCTCCGGCCCGCGGCGCAGCAGGAACACCACGCAGACCTCGGGCAAGGACATGGCTCGAGGGTACGCGTCGCACGCGTCCCACCCGCGCGGAAACCCCGTGGTTCGCCGGTCCGCGGCCTGCCTCGCCGCCGATGTCAGGGGCCGAACGTACCGTGATGAGCATGCGGATCCTGCACACCTCGGACTGGCACATCGGGCGGTCGTTCCACGGCCACTCCACGCTCGATGCGCTGCGCGGTGTGCTCGAGGCGCTGGTCGCACAGGTGGACGAGCACGACGTCGACCTCGTGATCGTCGCGGGCGACGTCTTCGACTCGGCCACTCCCGCCGCGGGCGCGTACACGCTCCTGACCGACGCCCTGCGGGGCCTCGCCGACGCCGGCGCGACCGTCGTCGTCACGAGCGGCAATCACGACTCGGCGGCACGGCTCGGCTTCCAGTCGGGCCTCCTCCGCGAGGGCGTCCACGTCCTGACCGATCCGGCGACCGTCGGGACCCCCGTCACCGTCGACGACGAGCACGGCCCGGTGCACGTGTACGGCATCCCCTACCTCGAGCCCGTGCTGCTGCGCAGCGCCTGGCCCGGCGTGCGGACCCAGGCCGACGTGCTCGCACACGCCATGGCCCTGGTGCGGACGGATGCCGCGACCCGGGGCGGGCGCACGATCGCGGTCGCGCACTGCTTCGCCGCCGGGGTCGAGCCCACGCCGCATCTCGAGCGCGACATCCAGCAGGGCGGTCTCGACATCGTGCCGCTGTCGACGTTCGACGGTGTGGACTACATGGCACTCGGGCACATCCACGGGCGCCAGCAGCTCTCGCCGCGGGTCCGCTACGCCGGTGCACCCCTGCACTACAGCTTCGACGAGGGGCACAAGCCGCGCGGGTCGTGGCTCGTCGAGCTCGGCGTCGACGGACTCGGCGAGGTCGAGTGGCTCCCGCTGCCGGTGCCGCGCACGCTCACCACCCTCACTGCGACGCTCGACGAGCTGCTCACCGACGAGCGCTTCGCGACCCATGCCGACGAGTGGGTCCGTGCCGAGTACACCGATCCGCTGCCCCAGCGCGACCCGATGCGCCGCCTCCTGGCGCGCTTCCCGTTCTGCGCCGAGGTGCGCCACGCACCGGTGTCGATGCGCACCGACGACGCGCGCACCTATGCACAGCGCGTGCGCACCGCCCGCAACGACGCCGAGCTCGTCGACGCGTTCCTCGCACACGTGCGCGAGGGAGAGGGCGCGTCGGCTCGCGAGGCCGAGCTCGTCGGCGAGCTGCTGGAGCAGCGCGCGCGGGTGGAGGCCGCCGCGTGAGGCTGCATCATCTCGAACTGACCGGGTTCGGGCCGTTTCGCGAGAAGCAGAGCGTCGACTTCGAGGCCTTCGAGCACGACGGCATCTTCCTCATCGCCGGCCGCACCGGCGCGGGCAAGTCGAGCATCCTCGACGGCGTCTGCTTCGCGCTGTACGGCAGCGTGCCCCGCTACGAGTCGGGCGACAAGCGCCTGCGCAGCGACCACTGCGAACCCCAGGACCCCACCGAGGTGAGGCTGGAGTTCACCGTCGGCGACCGCCGCTGGCGCGTGACGCGCGCCCCGGAGTACCAGCGACCTGCACGGCGTGGCGGGGGGCTGACGAACGAGCCCACCCGCGCCGAGCTGGAAGAGCTGGTCGACGGCGCGTGGATCGGCCGTGCCGCGCGGCCCCGCGACGTCGGGCTTCTCCTCGACGAGGTGCTGGGGCTCAACGCGCAGCAGTTCCAGCAGGTGATCCTGCTCGCGCAGAACCGGTTCTCGAGGTTCCTTCTCGCTCCCGGGGCGGAACGGCAGTCGCTGCTGCGGGCGCTCTTCGGGACGCGCCGCTATGAGGAATACGCACGCGAGCTGGGTGAGCGCAGCAAGGCGGCGCAGCACGAGCTCGACGCGCTCGGCGAGCGCGCCCGCACCCTGCTCGACCAGGCGGAGCGACTCGTCGTGGCGCACGAACTCGTGCCGGCTGAGGAGGCCGACCTCGCGACGCCGCTCGACCTCGCAGCGCGGCGAGCAGCCGTCGACCTCGGTGCGCAGCGCGCGTCGTATCGCCTCGACACGCTGACGCGCGAGCGCGCCGCCGCAGATGACGCCCGCGCGGCCGCGGAGGCTGCGCACGCGGAGCGCGTCGCGCTCGCGAGGGCGCAGGGCGAGCTGGGTCGGGCGCGGGAGCGCCTCGCCGTCCTCGAGGAGGCCGGTCCGCAGGTGGCAGATGATCGCCGGCGACTCGAGCGAGCGCGCTCGGCAGAGGTGCTGCGAGCACCGCTCGAGACGGCACGCCGAGCCGATCGCACCGCGGCGACGACGGCGGAGCTGTCCACGGCCGCCCACGAGACGTGGGCTCGCGCGGTCGCGGGCACCGACGATGCGCGCGCCGACGACCTCGCCGTCGTCGTCGAGCGCCTCACCGGTGAACTGGCCCTGTGGACGGCAGCACTCGCCCAGGAGGCCGCCCTCGCGGACGGTGAGCGGAAACTGGCGGACGCCGCAGGGGAGGCGATGAGGCTCGAGACCGACATCGTCGCGCTCGACGCGCAGCGGTCGCAGGTGCCGGCAGAGCTCGCCCGCATCGACGCCGCGCTCGAGACCGAGCGTGAGGCCGCGTCACGCCGCGATCCGTCACGGGTCCGACGTGACGAGCTCACGGCACGACTCGCCGCGGCCGTCGAGGCGGACGGACTCGCCGACGCACGGCGCGCGGCCGAGATCGCCCACCGCGACGCGGCTGCCGCGGCGGCCGCCGCGGCCTTGCGGGTCGCCGACCTGCTGCAGCGCCGCCTCGATGGCTACGCAGGCGAGCTCGCGATGACCCTGGTCGACGGCGAACCCTGCGCCGTGTGCGGCGCGACCGCGCACCCGTCTCCCGCCACACCGGCCGATGAGCCGGTCACCGATGACCTGATCGCAGAGGCGGAGACCCAGCGGGACGCCGCCGTCCAGCGCGAGCGCGTCGCGTCGGACGCCGCGAAGAATGCGCGGGAACGCCACGGCGCGGCTGCCGCCCGCGCCGGCGGCGAGGACGTGGAGACCATCCGCGAACAGCTGGCCGCGGCGGTCACCGAGCTCGCGACCGCCGAGACGGCTGTCGAACGCCGCGATGCCCTCTCCGCTCGTCGCACCGGGCTCGCGGCTCTCGATCTCGAGGCCGAGGCGTCCCGCGCGACGCTGGCGGAGCAGCTCGTCGATGCGCGCACTCGGATCGCCGGCCTGGAGGAGCGGGTCGCCGCTGCCCGCAGCGCCGTCGAGGCCGCACGCGGCGCGCATGCGAGTGTCGCCGAGCGTGTCGCCCAGGTCACTGCGGTCCGCGACGCCGGCCGTGCAGCGGCGGACGCCCGCGCCGACGCGCAGCGCGCAGCGACCCTGGCGTCGCAGGCACGGGTCGACGTCGATACGAGGGTCGGGGCATCCGTGTTCGCCGATGCCGCCGAAGCGTCCGCAGCGCTCGTCGACCCCGCCCAGGTCGTGGCGCTCGCCGACCGGATCTCAGCGCACGACACCCAGCTCGGCGCCGCGCGGGCGCGGATGCTCGAACTCGAACTCGAACTCGCGGGTGCGCCCGCCGAACCCGTCGACACCGCCGCGTCGCAGGCGGCGCTCGAGGCCGCCGACCACGCTCGCACGGCGGCGCTGCGCGCCGAGAGCGACGCTCGCACACTCGTCTCGGGCCTGCGCGACCTCGCGCTGCAGATCGATCAGGCGTACGCCGGCGTCGCCGACCGCGCCGCCGATGCCGCGGCCATCGCCCGGCTGGCCGACACCGTCGCGGGACGCGCCCCCAACACGATGAAGATGGACCTCGAGACGTTCGTGCTGGCCGCCGAGCTCGAAGAGATCGTGGCCGCCGCGAACCTGCGGCTGAGCGACATGTCGTCGGGCCGCTACCGCCTGCAGCACACCGACGCGCGGGCGGCCCGCGGCGCCGCCTCGGGGCTCGGCCTCGAGATCATGGACGCCTTCACCGGACAAGCGCGTCCCGCCCAGTCGCTCTCAGGTGGCGAGACCTTCCTCGCGTCGCTCGCCCTCGCGCTCGGGCTCGCCGAGGTCGTGACGGCGCGCGCGGGCGGCGTCCGGCTCGACACCCTGTTCGTCGACGAGGGCTTCGGCTCGCTCGACGAGGAGACACTCGACCTCGCGATGCGCACCCTCGACGAACTACGGCAGGGCGGGCGCACCGTGGGCGTGATCAGCCACGTCGCCGCGATGAAGGAGCAGCTGCCGGCACAGCTCGCCGTCGAGTCGACGACGGCGGGGCCGAGCGTCATCCGGCAGGACGCCGACGCGCGCGTCTGAGTCGCGAAGACGTTCTCCCCCTGTCGCCGGGGCGATGCGCGGGTGTATCGTTCGCGGCAGATCGCTTCCTGGGGGATCGCGATCCCGCCCGACCGCCGGCGCCGTCCGGCCGCGGCCGTTCGCCGCGCCCTCTCGTTACGACGACGTACGGAGTCGACATGCGTTCCACCTCTCGGGCGCGCCGCGCCCTCGCCGCGCTCGCGGCATCCGCTCTCCTTCTCACCGGCACACTCAGCGCCGCATCGGCCGCGCACGCCGCACCCGCGCCGTCGACCATCACCCGCATGGCCGCTCTCGGGGACTCGATCACCCAGGCCGCGATGACCTGCTCGAGCCTGACCTCGTGTCCGACGAACAGCTGGTCCACAGGCTCGACGACATCGGTGAACTCCCATCTGCAGCGGTTGCGGGCCGCGGGGGCGACGGGCCTCACCAACGTCTTCAACGACGCCAAGTCGGGCGCTGGCTCGTCGGCGCTCCCGGGGCAGGCGCAGACGGCTGCCGGCCAGGGAGCCCAGTACGTCACCATCGAGATCGGTGCGATCGACGCCTGCACCCGCACCGTGGCGCAGATGACGTCGGTCGACGCTTTCAGGGCCAACGTGCAAGCGGCGCTCTCCACCTTGGCCGCGAGTGCCGGGGCACCGGAGATCTTCGTCGCGAGCATCCCGAGCCTGCAGCGCCTCTACGACATCAACAAGTCGAGTCTGTCTGCCCGCCTCGCCTGGGCGCTGCTCGGCACGTGCCAGTCGATGCTCGCCAACCCGAGCAGCACCGCGTCCGCCGACGTGCAGCGGCGCACGCTGGTGCAGCAGCGGGTGACCGATTTCAACAAGGTGCTGGAGGCCGCCTGCGCAGCCACGGCGAAGTGCCGGTTCGACGGCTACGCGGTCGCGAACTACGCGTTCGCGAGGTCCGACATCTCGACGCGGGACTACTTCCACCCGTCGCTGCTGGGACAGGCGACGCTCGCGAACCTCACGTGGCAGAAGACGCAGTGGGTGTCGTGATCGGCTGAGCCGCAGCATCCGTCCGCCCGAGCTCCAACAGGTCAACCGCGGTTCTGCAGGAGCAACGGGGCGATTCCGCTCCTGTGGAAGCCCGGTTGACCTGTTGAACGCGGGGGACGGCGAGCGCGGGGCCGGCGCCGCAAGGTGGAGCCCGGGGTCAGACGCCGTAGTCGGCGCGGATGCGGTCGCGGAGCTGGTGGCTGCAAGCGGTCACCGCAGTGCGCCAGTCCGTGATCGCGTTGTCTTGGGCGCGGTCCGACACCGCCTTCAGCACGCGGATCGGCACGCCGAACCGCTGGGCGACCCAGATGTACGCGTACGTCTCCATGTCGACGAGGCCCGCGCCCAGCGGGCGGATGACGGCGACCGCCTCCGAGTCGTCGACGAAGTGGTCGCCGGTCGCGATCGTCACGCCGTCGGCATCGAGCTCGACACGAGGCGGGAGCGACACATGCTGTCCGACGATGCCGTCGATGTCGGTGACGTCGTGCTGGAGCGCGGCCGAGATCTCGTAGACGGACGCCTCGAGCCGCGCGTCGATCGCACCCGCGGTGCCGACCACCACGATCTCGTCGTAGGCGGTCGCGTCGAGTGCACGGGTGAGCGCATAGGTCGCCTGGAGTTTGCCCGGGCCGGTGACGAGTCTGTCGAAGCCGGGGAGGTCGGCGGGGAACGCGACGAGCTCTGATTCGAGGGCGGCGACGAGGAGTCTCACCCTCCCATCATGTCTCGCCCCCGCCTGTTCCGCCCGGCACGCGGCGGAACAGGTCTAGCCTGGGCACGATGTCCGAGCCGCAGCCGATGCCCCAGAGACCTTCGAGCACGGCACGGCACGTACCGGCCACGACCGCCGTCATCCCGCTCTCGCCGGCCGCCCGCTGGCGGGCGTTCTGGGTCTGCGTCTCGGTCGCGGCGATCACCATCCTCGACATGACGAAGGTCAACGTCGCGCTCCCGTCGATCGGCGAGGTGCTCGGCGCGAGCTCGACCCAGCTGCAGCTGATCGTGTCGGGATTCGTGCTCACGTTCGGCCTGGTGCTGGTGCCGATGGGACGCCTCGGCGACCAGCGGTCGCGGCGGACGCTGTTCGTCGTCGGGCTTTCGCTCTACACCGTCACCAGCGTGCTCTGCGCGCTCGCGCCCACCGCCGAGGTGCTGCTCGTCGGCCGGCTGCTGCAAGGAGTGGCTGCCGGCATCCAGATGCCCCAGGTGCTCGGCATGGCGCAGGAGCTCTTCCAGGGCAGGGAGCGTGCGCGGGCTTTCGGCCTCTTCGGCGCCACGATCGGCATCGCGACCGCCTTCGGTCCGACGCTCGGCGGCCTGCTCATCGCCCTCGGCGGACCCACGGACGGCTGGCGGCTCATCTTCTGGATGAACGTGCCGCTGTGTCTCATCGCGATCGCGCTCGCGCTGTGGCTGCTGCCCGACACCCGCACGAGGTCGCAGCGCAAAGTGCAGCTCGACCCCGTCGGTGTGCTGCTGTTCGGCGCGAGCGTCGTCTCGCTGATGTGGCCCTTCCTCTTCACCACCGGCGCGCCCACCGACAACCCGGCGCGCTGGTGGCTTCTCGTCGCGTTCGCCCTGTTCGCGTCGGCGTTCATCGCGTGGGAGCGTCGCTACGCGAAGCGCGGTCGCAACCCGCTCATCCCGCTCGGCCTGTTCCGCATCACGTCGTACCGCAACGGCACGCTGCTGCAGACCGCGTACTTCACGGCGGCGCCGGCGATGTTCCTCGTCACGACGCTGTTCCTGCAGCTCGGCCTCGGGCTCGCGCCGGTGTACGCGGGCATGGTCTCCATCGGATTCGCGCTGGCGTCCGCCGTCACGTCGTGGATCGGCGGCAACCTCGTCAGCACCCACGGCCGCGTCGTCGTGGTGTGGGGTCTCGCGGGCATGCTGCTGTGCGCCGGCGGGCTGGTGCTCGCGGCGCTCTACAGCGACCCCGCGTGGACCCCGTACATCGCCGCCGCCGTCATGACGGTCGGCGGTGCGGGCGGTGGACTCGTCATCGCGCCCAACCAGGCGCTCACCCTCGGCGACATCCCGGTCAAGCAGGGCGGGCTGGCGGGCTCCGTCGGCCAGCTGGGCCAGCGCATCGGCGCCGCCGTCGGAACGGCGGTCGCCCTGTCGCTCTTCTACGCGGCGATCTACCGTGAGTCCGGCTCGCACGACAGCCTGGTCGTGTACCACGACGCGTACGCGTTCGGGATGCTGTCGGTCGCGGTCTTCCTCGCGCTCGCGTTCCTGGTCGCCATCGTCGACCTCACCGCGCGCCGTACCGCGCGCCAGCGCACGGCCGCCGTCAGCGGCGCAGGGACACCGGTCCCATGACCGTACGCCGCCGGTCGCGCGTCCACCGGGCGCGGCCCGTGCGGAACTCCGCGCGCGTCGTGAAGCGGTAGCGGTACGACACGGCACGCACCCACCGCGGCCGCTCGCCGGCGAACGGGTCGCGGGCGAGCAGGCGCAGGGTCGCAGCATCCGCTTCCAGAAGGCGCACGAGGAACGCCGCGAACCAGTCGTCCAACGAGCGGCCGAGCGGCAGGAACCACATCAGCCAGTCGAGGCGCAGGTGGTACGGCGCGAACTGCCGGGGGATGCGGTGCACCTCGCCGGGCTTGCCCTTGAAGGCGTACTCGTGCCAGGTGGCGGCATCCGGATCCTCGTCCATCGTCCCCTCGACGACGATCTCGATGCGCTGCTTCGTCACCGTGCCGAAGGCGCCGTAGGCGTTGGCGAGCTGCCACCGGTTGAAGGATGCGTTCATGAGCTGCCGCCGCGCGAACAGGTTCTGCAGCGGCCACCAGCTGATCACCAGGTACAGCACGCCGACCCCGCTCGTGACGACGAGCCAGTACAGCGGGATCCCGTCGATCACACCGGGAGGGACGGATGCTGCCGCCCCGTGCGCTGCGCCGATTCCCGGCAGTCCGATCGCCGAGAAGGCGAGCACGATGGTCATCCAGTTCAGCCATGCGAAGTTGCCGGTGACGACGAGCCACACCTGCGTCGCGATGACGATCGCGGCGGCGACGGCGCCCACGATCGCGGGCACGGGGCCGGGAACGAACAGCCCGAACAGCGGAGCGAACAGGAACCACGGCACCACGAGCTGCGCGAAGTGGTTGCCGAGCACCTCGCCCTGGTGGAACCAGCGGGGGAGGAGGTGCGCCTGGCGGCTCAGCGGCCCCGGCATCGGCTGCGTCTCGTGGTGGTACGTCAGCGCCGTGAGGTCGCGCCACTCCCGCCCGCCGCGGATCTTGATCATGCCCGCGCCGAACTCGAGCCGGAACACCAGCCACCAGAACAGCACGATCACGACGACCGGCGGCGGCTGGTCGCCGGAACCCAGGAACGCCGCGAGGAATCCGGCCTCGAGCAGCAGCATCTCCCACCCGAAGCCGTAGAAGGTCTGCCCGATGCTCGTGATGGACATGTAGCCGATCCACAGCGCGAGGAAGCACAGCATCGGCACCCACGGCGGGCCGAGCTGCGGGATGCCGGCGACCAGCGCCGCCGCGACGACGATGCCCGTCCAGCACAGCGCCACCAGGCGCCGGTCGGTGTACCGGAGGTACCGGAAGAGGGTGGGGCGCAGCATCCGTCTCCCGCGCTTCGAGGTGTGCACCCACTCGAGCAGCTCCGGCGCGGGCACCAGACCGCGCTCGCCCAGCAGGGGCCGGAACTGGTTCAGGGTCGAGACGAACGCGATGACGAACAGCGCCGCGACGCCCCGCTGCAGCACCTGCCGAGCGAACTCGAAGTCGACTGCGGCGAAGCCCTCCACGGCGTCACGCTCCGAAGAGATCCCCGAGTTCGAGGCGCTCGCCGCGGAACGGGCCGCGGCGCGCGCCGTCGCGGAGCGCCTGCCGCGCGGCGTACCAGCCGGGCATCCCGGTGACGCCGGGGCCCGGCGGCGTCGAGGCGGAGGCGAGGTAGACGCCGCGCAGCGGCGTCCGCCATGGGGTCGTCGACACGACGGGACGCCGGAACGCCTGCGCGAAGGTGAACGCGCCCCCGAGGATGTCGCCGCCGATGTCGGCGGGGTTGTACGCCGCACGCTGCGCGGCCGTCATCGCGTGGCTCGCCATGATGTGGTGCCGGAAGCCCGGGGCGAAGCGCTCGACCTGTCGCACGACCGTTTCGGTGGGGTCGAATGTCGAACCCGCCGGAACGTGGATGTACGCCCACAGCACCTGCTTGCCGGAGGGCGCTCGCGTGCCGTCGAGCACGCTCGGCTGCACCGTGAGCACGTACGGCCGGTCGGTCACGCGGCCCTGCGCCACCGCGTTCTCGCTCGCCTCGATCTCTTCCCGCGTGCCGCCGAGGTGCACGGTGGGAGCGAGGGCGACGTCGGGGTGGGCCCAGGGCACGGGGCCGTCGAGCGCGAAGTCGACCTTGGCTGCGGCCGGCCCGTAGCGGTAGTGCCGGACGGCGTGCGCGTACCGCGCGGGCAGGTCCGGATGCGTGAGCAGCAGGCGCGGTGTGGTGTCGAGCAGCAGCAGGTCGCCGGCATCCGGATCGCCCCAATCCAGGCCCGCGAGGGTCTGCACCCGTGTGCTCGTCTCGACCGTGCCGCCGTGGGCGGTGAGGTCGGCGACGAGCGCGTCGGCGATCGTCTGCGAGCCGCCGCGGGGGAAGGCCCAGCCGTCGGCGGAGTGACCGTGCGCCGCGAGGAACAGCCCCGACGCGGCGGCGCCGAGCGACGGCAGCGGACTGTTCGAATGCGCCAGCACCCCCGCCAGCAGCGCGTTCGCCTCCTCGGTGCGGAACGTGCCGCGCCCCAGGCGTGTGCCCAGCTGCAGGGCGCGCAAGCCGAACCGGACGGTGGTGACCGGATGCTGCGGCCACCGCAGCAGCTGCGATCCGGTGAAGTCGACGACACCGCCGAGGTGGCGGCTGAGCGGGCGGAGCACCGCCCGCCACGCGCGCCCGTCAGGACCGAGGGCATCGGCCGTGCGTTCGATGTCGCGCCACGCGATCGCCGCCCGCCCGCCGTCGAGCGGCTGCGCGTAGGACGCGAGCGGATGGATCCAGCCGACCTTCTCGTGGATGCCGAACGCGCGGAAGAACGGCGACGACAGCGCCGCAGGGTGGACGGCCGAGCACACGTCGTGACGGAAGCCGGGGAGCGTGAGGGCCGAGGTGCGCACGCCGCCGCCGATCGTCGAGGCGCCCTCGAGCACGCGCACCTCGTATCCGGCCCGCGCGAGTGCGACCGCGGCCGACAGCCCGTTGGGCCCGCTGCCGATCACCGTCGCGCGCCTCGCCATGGGCTCCATCCTTCCATCGTGCCGGGGCCGCGCGAGGGGGTTGACGGGCCCGAGGGATTCGGGGAGACGGCGAATCTCGGATGCTCGGTGCGCAGTCCGTCCGGGATTCGCGGGGTCCCGGAATCCCAGCCCTTCGACAGTGGCGTGGCGATCTTCCTCACCGACCGGCCCCGCGACAGGATGGAGGTGCGGACGGGCCGCGGAGAATGAGGTGGATCATGCAATCGGTGCTTCTCGAGACTCCGGCAGGGATCACGGCCCGGCTCGGCTGGGACCCGAAGCTCTCGGACCACGACCGCAAGCGCGTGCTCGCGAAGGAGATCGTCGCGGCGCAGCTCGGCGTCGAGCCGAAGGACGTGCGCGTCGAGCGTGAGGCCCCCCGCACATTCGGCTTCCACACCCAGCTGATCGCGGAAGTCGACGGCGCCGAGGTGCCGCTGAAGATCCGCAATGTGAACTTCCGCGCGGCCACCGTCGTCGCCGTCGCCGACGCCGATGCGTCCCTCGGGCTCGATCTGCGCGACGCGCACCCCGACGACGCCGAGCTGCACCTCATGAAGCGGCACTCGCACCTGTTCGACGAGAACGACCTCGGCAAGCTGCTCGCCCACTGGACGCGCGTGCAGGCCGTGCGCGACGCCGACGGCAGGGGCGCCCGCGTCGCCGCCGACCACGTGCGCCTGGACAGCCCGCTGACCAAGGGCTGGATCCCCGACCGCAAGGTCTTCTATCAGCTCGCGGATCTGTCCCGCGACAGCTGGATCATCACGCTCGCGTACACGCAGCCGCCGGCCTGAGCCGCACAGCGGAGGAGACGGATGCTGCGGGCCGCAGCATCCGTCGTCCTCAGTCCTTCACGAGATCGGGGAGGGCGGACTTCAGCTCCGCGAGCCACACGCGGGCGTTGCCATCGGACGGAGCGCGCCAGTCGCCGCGCGGCGACAGGGAGCCCGCGGGCGACACCTTCGGGCCGTTCGGGATCGCCGAGCGCTTGAACTGTGCGAACGCGAAGTAGCGCTTCAGGAACACCTGCAGCCACTTGGCCACCGTGGGCAGGTCGTAGGCGTAGCGGTCCTCGTCGGGGAACCCGGGGGGCCAGGCGCCCGCCTGGGCGTCGCCCCACGCGTGCGCGGCGAGGTAGGCGATCTTCGACGGCCGGAACCCGTACCGCAGGACGTGGAACAGCGCGAAGTCGTGCAGCGCGTAGGGGCCGATGCGGTCCTCGGTGGACTGCATCTTCCCGTCCTGGCCCGCGGGCACGAGCTCGGGCGAGATCTCGGTGTCGAGCACCGACTGCAGCACCTCTGCCTCGCGGTCGTCGACGCCCTCGCGCTCGGAGACGACCCAGCGGATCACGTGCTGGATGAGGGTCTTGGGCACGCCGGCGTTCACGGCGTAGTGGCTCATGTGGTCGCCGACGCCGTAGGTCGCCCAGCCGAGGGCGAGCTCCGACAGGTCGGACGTGCCGATCACCATGCCGCCGTGGTGGTTGGCGAGGCGGAAGAGGTAGTCGGTGCGCAGACCGGCCTGCACGTTCTCGAACGTGATGTCGTGCACCGGCTCGCCGTCGGCGAACGGGTGGTCGAGCCGCTCGAGCATCTCGATGGCCAGCGGCCGGATGTCGATCGTCTCGATCGAGGCGCCCACCGATTCGGCGAGGGCGATCGCGTTCGACTTCGTGTGCTCGCTCGTCGCGAAGCCGGGCATCGTGTAGGCGAGGATGTCGCTGCGCGGGCGGCCCATGAGGTCCATGGCGCGCGCGACCACGAGCAGCGCGTGCGTCGAGTCGAGGCCACCGCTCACGCCGATGACGGGCTTGGGGTCGCCGATCGCGCGCATGCGCTGGACCAGGCCCGACACCTGGATGTTGAACGCCTCGTAGCAGTCCTGCGCGAGGCGCGCGGGATCGTCGGGCACGAACGGGAACCGGTCGAGCGTGCGGCGCAGGCCCACGTCGGTGCGCGGCGGGTCGAGCCGGAAGTGCACGGTGCGGAACGCGGCATCCGCCGCCGTCGTCCGGCGGTTGTCGTCGAACGTGCCCTGTCGCAGGCGGTCCTGGCGGAGCCGGTCGAGGTCGACGTCGGCGATCGAGCGGCGGGGCCCGTCGGGGAAGCGCTCGGTCTCGACCAGCAGGTTGCCGCCCTCGTAGATCATGGTCTGGCCGTCCCACGAGACGTCGTTCGTGGATTCGCCCGAGCCCGCGGCCGCGTAGGCGTACGCGGCGAGGCAGCGCAGCGACTGCGACTTGCAGAGATCCTTGCGATCCTCGGCGCGCGCGATGGTGATCGGGCTGCCGCTGAGGTTGAGGAGCACGGTCGCGCCGGCGAGCGCCGCGCGCGACGACGGCGGGATGGGCACCCAGACGTCCTCGCAGACCTCGGCGTGCACCACGAGACCGGGGATGTCGAGCGCCTCGAACAGCAGGTCGGGCCCGAACGGCGCCTCGAGCTCGCCGACCCGGATGTCCTGCCCGTCCTGGTCGTCGCCCGGCGCGTACCAGCGGCGCTCGTAGAACTCGCGGTAGGTCGGCAGGTACGACTTGGGCGCGACGCCGAGCAGCTCGCCGCGGTGGATCACGACGGCGCAGTTGTAGAGGCGGTTGCGGTGACGCAGCGGCGCACCCACCACGAGCACCGGGAGGAGATCGACGGATGCTGCCACCAGCCCCTCGATCGCGCCCGCGACGGCGTCGAGCACGGGGTCCTGCATGACGAGGTCGTCGATCGCGTACCCCGTCAGGCACAGCTCCGGGAAGACCGCGACGGCGACCGCATCGGCGTCCGCCACGCGCGCGGCTTCGAGAACCGCGGCGGCGTTGGCGGCGGGGTCGGCGATCTCGACCGGGATCGTGCACGCCGCGACCCGGGCGAACCCGTGCCGGTAGGCGCTGTCGAAGGGCAGGCTCATGGGGTCAAGTCTGGCAGGTGGCCCGGCTCGGGTTCGAGGCGGTGCGCGCCGCGAGTTCAGGCTGCTCACCTGTCACGAAGTGCCGGGGCGGGTGGCACATCGCGACAGGTGAGCAGGGGAGGGCGGAGGTGTCGGCGGCCGCGGCTATCGTCATGAGGGAAGGGCGGGGTATGCGATACATCGAGGACGAAGGCCGGATCGTCTGGAGCGCGAGCGATCTCAAGACCGCGGCGGAGTGCGAGTTCGCGTGGCTGCGCGCGATCGACGCGCGACTCGGGCGCGTTGCCGCCGTCGAGGAGCCCGAAGACCTCACGCTCGAGCGCGCCGGCCGCCTCGGCACGGTGCACGAGCGTCGAGTGCTCGCCGCCTACGTGGAGCGCTTCGGCGACCGCGTGGTCGAGATCCCCGAGGCGCGATCATCGGATGCTGCGGCCCTCGCCGATGCGGTCGCCCAGACGAATGCGGCCCTCGCGTCGGACGCCGAGGTCGTCTACCAGGCCGCGTTCTCGACCGACTCCTTCGTCGGCTTCGCGGACTTCCTCGTGCGGGACGAGTCCGGACGATGGCTCGTGCAGGACACCAAGCTCGCACGCCACGCGCGCGTGACCGCGCTCATGCAGCTGGCGGCGTACGTCGACCAGCTCGACCGACTCGGCGTCCCGCGCTCCGACCGCGTGCAGCTGCTGCTCGGCGACGGCAGCGTCAGCGAGCACGAGGTCGACGACCTGCTGCCCGTGTTCGCGCTGCGCCGTGAGCGGCTCGCGGCCCTCATCGCCGACCGCCGGCTCGCCCTCGGCGCGGCGGGCGAGCCGATCGCCTGGGGCGACCCGCGAGGCGAGCTCGGGGTGGTCGCGTGCGGGCGCTGCGCGACGTGCGACGCCGAGGTCGTGGCATCGCGCGACCTCCTCCTCGTGGCGGGGATGCGCCCGGTGCAGCGCGAACGGCTCCGCGCCGCGGGGATCGAGAGGATCGAGCAGCTGGCCGCGGCGCCGGACGGGCCAGCTGGCATGAATCCCGACGTGTTCGCGTCGCTGCGCACACAGGCGCGCCTGCAGCTCGAGAGCCCGGCCGGCACGCCGCCGCTCATCGCGCCGAAGCCCGCACCGCACGACGTCGTGGTGGCCGAGACCCTGGTCGCCTCCGACGGCGTCACGGTCGCCCAGGCGACGGTGGCCGCGGTGCTCGAGGCGCCGGTAGCGGTGCCGGCTCCACCGGTCCCCGTGTTCGAGGTGGTGGCGCCCAAGGCGCTGGGGGCTCTGCCTCGGCCGGACCACGGCGACCTCTTCTTCGACTTCGAAGGCGATCCGCTGCACACCGAGCCGCCGGCGCCGGGCCAGCCCACGCAGTGGGGCATCGACTACCTGTTCGGGTGGGTCGACACCCGCGAGCAGTACACGGCGCTGTGGGCGCACTCGTTCGCCGAAGAGAGGCGGGCGCTCGAGGCGTTCCTCGACATCGTGAACCTCCGCCGGCAGCAGTTCCCCGGCATGCACATCTACCATTACGCGCCGTACGAGCCGACGCACCTGCTGGCCATGGCCGCGCGCCACGGGGTGCGCGAAGCCGACGTCGACCGGCTGCTGCGCGACGGCGTGTTCGTCGACCTGTATCCGATCGTGCGCCGCGCGCTGCGCGTCGGCTCGCGGTCGTACTCGATCAAGAAGCTCGAGCCCCTGTACATGCGGGACGAGGTGCGCACGAGCGACGTGCAGAAGGGCGACGACTCGATCGTCCGCTACGTCGAGGCCCGTGCTCTCCAGGCCGACGGCGCCGAGGCCGAGGCGACACTCGTGCTCGACGACCTCGCCGACTACAACCGCTACGACTGCGTCTCGACCCGGCGCCTGCGCGACTGGCTCGTCGACCGCGCGCGCGAGGCCAGGCTGGTGCCCTCGCCGAATCCCGAGCCCGACGAGCGGGCGTACGAGCCGTCGGTGCGGGCGACGGTGCTCGATGCGCTCGCCCTCGACCACCCGGAGGACTCTGTCGAGGCGCGCACGCTCCGGCTCGGCGCCGCCGCGATCGACTACTACCCGCGCGAGGCGAAATCGTTCTGGGCCACGCACTTCCTCCGGCTGCGTGAGCCGGTCTCGCTGTGGGACGAGACGCGCGACGTCGTCGCGATCGACCCGGCGCGCAGCCGCGTGCGCGAGGACTGGCACTTCCTCGAGAGCGGCAAGGGCGGCGAGCGGCGCATCGTCGAGCTGCGCGGTGACCTCGCACCCGGCACTCGGCTGAGCGAGGGGACCAACCCGTTCGCGCTGTACGAGCTGCCTGCGCCGTTCCCGTTCGAGGCGTCGCCGCGCTGGATCCATGCGTACCGCTCGGTGACCGTGGTCGAGGTGCTCGACGACGGCGCCGTGATCGAAGAGACCGCCGTCGACGGCGTGACCTGGAGCGAGCTGCCCCTCGCGCTGACCCCGCAGGCTCCGCCGGCCGCGGGCAACCAGCAGAAGGCCATCGACGCCTGGGCCGACACGCTGATCGCGTCGGCGCCGGAGCTGCCGGCGGATCCGGCCACCGACATCCTCTGCCGCCGCCCGCCGCGCACGCTGGCGGGCTCGCTGCCGGCCGCGGGCGAGGACGCCGTCGAGGCCATCGCGCGGGCCGTGCGCGGCCTCGATCGCAGCTACCTCGCCGTGCAGGGTCCTCCCGGCACCGGCAAGACCTACGTCGGCTCCCACGTGATCGCACGGCTCGTGCGCGACCACGGCTACAAGGTCGGCGTCGTCGCCCAGGGGCACGCGACGATCGAGCACCTCCTCGACCGCGTCATCGCCGCGGGCGTGCCGGCGTCGCAGGTGGGGAAGGCCCCGAAGGACACGGCGGCCGATCACGCCTTCACCGTGCTGCCGAAGAACGGTGTGGCGGCGTTCACGGCCGAGCACGAGGCATCCGGCTACGTCGTCGGCGGCACCGCGTGGGACTTCAGCCATGAGGGCCGCGTCCCGCGCGGCAGCCTCGATCTCCTCGTCGTCGACGAGGCCGGCCAGTTCTCGCTCGCCTCGACGATCGCGGTGTCGCTCGCCGCCCCGCGGCTGCTGCTGCTCGGCGACCCGCAGCAGCTGCCGCAGGTGAGTCAGGGCACCCACCCCGCGCCCGTCGACACGTCGGCGCTCGGCTGGGTGATGGACGGTGCCGACGTCATCCCGCACGAGTACGGCTACTTCCTCGCCGAGACCCGGCGCATGCGGCCCGAGGTCGCCGCGCCGGTGTCGACGCTGTCGTACCGCGGCGAGCTCGAGGCGCATCCCTCGACGGCCCTGCGTCGCATCGACGGCGTTCCCGCCGGCCTCGTGCCGATCGCGCTGCGCCATCACGGCAATGCCACGCAGTCCCTCGAGGAGGCCGCGGAGGTCGCACGTCTCGTCACCGACCTCATCGGTCGGGAGTGGACGGATGCTGCCACCAACGACATCGACGGATCCTCCGTCGCGCTGCCGCCGAGGCCGCTGACGCAGCAGGACGTCATCGTCGTCACGCCGTACAACGCCCAGCAGGTCGCGGTGGAGGCGGCGCTGGCGGCCGCGGGCTTCCCCGAGGTGCCCGTCGGCACGGTCGACAAGTTCCAGGGCAAGGAGGCGGCCGTCGCGATCGTGTCGCTCGCGGCCTCGAGCGGACGCGACGCGCCGCGGGGGCTCGAGTTCCTCCTGCTGCGCAACCGCCTCAACGTCGCGATCTCGCGCGCCATGCACACGGCGTTCGTCGTGTACTCGCCGGGCCTCCTCGACGATCTGCCGTACACGCCGGAGGGGGTCGCGCGCCTGAGCGGTTTCGCGCGGCTCGTCGGGCGGGGCTGACGCCCGCGTAGACTCGCGCTCACAGTCGAACACGTCGCACACGACAGCCCCCGAGCGTCTCGCACCGGTCAGGGAAGAGACGCCCGCCCGAACAGGAGCCCGCATGGCCGACGACGCATCGCAGCAGTTCGAGATCGACCTCCCGCCCGAGCTCATCGGCGGCAACTACGCCGACTTCGCGAACGTCTGGCACACGCCGACGGTGTTCGTGATGGACTTCCTCACTCTCGCGCAGCCGCCGCGCGAGCAGGTCGACGCCGAGACCGGTCAGCGTCACACCGTCGTTCCGGCGCGCGTCGTGAGCCGCATCCGCATCCCACCCGACCAGGTGTTCGAGCTCGCGAAGGCGCTCACCCAGCAGCTCGAGTTCTGGGAGCGCGAGACCGGGCGCCGCAACCCGCAGGAGCCCCCGCTCGGCGACTGACCCCGACCCTGCGGCGAGTCGCGCGCCCCGCGCAACTAGACGGCCGGTGCCGCCAAAGTCAACCCCTTTGGGTGAAAAATCCTCGCGACGTAGCCTTGCCACGCGCCCCAGACGGCGCAAGGCGCGGCATCCGTTCGGCGAGGGGCGGATGCCGCGCCGCACCTGCGCGGTATCACGCTCGGTGCTTCTTCCTCTGACACACGGAGGAGGACGCCATGACCACGATCGACCAGCCGCTCGCGACGATCGCGACCGCGCCGGAGCAGGCAGGCACGCCGACCGCGGCCGAGCCCACGCGTCGTGGACTCGTGTTCTGGATCGTCCGCTACCTGCCGGCCGAGGTCGTCGGCACCGCCGCGATGGTGATGGGCGGTCTCCTCGCCACGATGTGGACCGACGCGGCGCCGCTCATCGCGGTCGCAGCGCTCCTCGGCGAGATCGTGGGCTTCTACGCCGTCCTGGCGGTCACCATCTACATCGAGCAGACGCAGGTGTCCGCCACCCGGCGCCGCGCCGCCGGGCGCACCGCCGTGCTCCTGGTCGCCGAGTTCGGCGCTGCCGAGCTGCTCGACACCTTCCTCGTGCGTCCCGCCGCGCTCATGATCGGCGTGTGGCTCATCCCCGATCCGCTCTGGGGCATGCTCGCGGGCAAGATCGCCGCCGACATCGTGTTCTACGCCGTCGCGGCCGGCGCCTTCACGGTCACCGCCAAGACCGGGCTGCGCGACGCGCGCCGCCGGAGGGCGGCCCCGGAGGTGACACCGTGAACCCGGCGGCTCTGCGGCGCGAGCCGCGCACGACCCAGGCACTCGAGCACCGGCGCCGGGCCGAGGCATCCGCGCTTCTCTCCTCCGTGGCGGCCCGCGCGGCGATCGCGCTGCACGGCACGCCCCTGCTGCTGCTCGATCCGGAGCGCGTGCGGCGTCAGTACCGGCACCTTCGCAACGCACTGCCATTCGTGGGGTTCCACTACGCGGTGAAGGCGCTCGCGCACGACGCGGTCCTCGACGTGCTGGACGACGCGGGCTGCGGCTTCGACGTCGCCACCGGCGAGGAGCTGGCGATGCTGACCCGCCGCGGTGTGCCGGCATCCCGCATCATCCACACGCACCCGATCAAGAAGCCCGCCGAGATCGCCGAGGCGCTGGCCGCAGGAGTGCGCACGTTCGTCGTGGACAACGACGTCGAGATCGACAAGTTCCGGGGCGCGCCGAGCGACACGCGACTGCTCGTCCGGCTCGCCTACCGCAGCCCGCATGCGAAGAGCGACCTGTCGAGCAAGTTCGGGGTCGGGCCGTTCGAGGCGGCGCGTCTCGTCGAACGGGCGCTCGCCGCGGGCGTCACGGTCGCCGGCTTCAGCTATCACGTGGGGAGCCAGCTCGACGACCCCGCTCGGTTCGCCGCCGCGGCCGCCGACACGCTCGAGCTCATGGGCATCCTCGAGCGGCGCCTCAACGTGCAGTTCGACACTCTCGACATCGGCGGCGGGTTCCCCGCGTCGTACGACTCCGAGGCCGCCGCCATCGAGGACGTCGCGGCGGTGCTGCGCCCCGTGCTCGAGCCCCACGCACGCCGGCTCGACATCATCGCCGAGCCCGGCCGGGTCATGGTGGCCGACGCGATGACGCTCGTCACGAGTGTCGTGGGCATGGCCGAGCGCGCTGACGGCCGCTGGTACTACCTCGACGACGGGCTCTACGGCTCGTACTCCAACGTGCTCACCGAAGACGTGCATCCCCTGGTGTTCGCCGAACGCGACCTCCCGCGGACGGATGCTGCCGACCATCGCTGGGCGACGCTCGCGGGTCCGACGTGCGATTCGTCGGACGTGATCGCGCGCGAGGTGCTGCTGCCCGAGCTGCGGGTGGGCGACCTGCTCGTCAGCCCCACGATGGGCGCGTATACGACGGTCACCGCGACGCGGTTCAACGGACGGCCCTTCACCCCCGTGGCCGTCGTCGGGCGCGGGGCGACGACGGGCGAGGTCGCGGTGACCGCCGACGTGCGCCGTGTGCCGATCGTGTGATCCCGGCGAAGCCCCTCAGACCGTGCCGTACAGCCGGTCGCCGGCGTCGCCGAGTCCCGGCACGATGTAGCCGTGCTCGTTCAGGCGCTCGTCGAGGGCGCCCAGCACGAGCGTGACGTCGCGGCCGGCGACCTGCTTCTCGATCGCGGCGACGCCCTCGGGCGCGCCGAGGATGCAGATCGCGGTGACGTCCTGCGCGCCGCGGGCGAACAGGAAGTCGATGGCCGCGCCGAGCGAGCCGCCGGTCGCGAGCATCGGGTCGAGCACGAAGCACTGGCGGTCGCTGAGGTCGTCGGGCAGTCGCTCGGCGTAGGTCGAGGGCTCGAGCGTCTCGTGGTCGCGGACCATGCCGAGGAAGCCGACCTCCGCTGTCGGGATGAGCTTGACCATGCCCTCGAGCATGCCGAGGCCGGCACGGAGGATCGGCACGACGAGGGGTCGCGGCTCGTCGATGCGGACGCCGGTCGTCGTCGTCACCGGCGTCTGGATGTCGATCGGCGCCACACGGACGTTGCGGGTCGCCTCGTAGGCGAGCAGCGTCACGAGCTCTTCGGTGAGCTGGCGGAACACCGGCGACGGCGTGCGCTGGTCGCGCAGCACCGTGAGCTTGTGGGTGATGAGGGGGTGATCGGCGACGTGCAGGCGCATAGAGACAGGTTAGTGCGTCGGCACGCCCGGACCCGGGGCGACTTCTGCGCGGGCGGCTACGCTCGTGCTGTGCTTCCCGCCCCCGCCGACCTCGCCGCCATGGATCGCGCGCTCGAACTCGCCGCCGCGGCGGGCGCGGCGGGAGACGTCCCGGTCGGCGCGGTCGTGACGGATGCTGCGGGCACGGTCATCGGCGAGGGCCGCAACCTCCGCGAGCTCGAGCACGACCCCACGGCGCACGCCGAGGTGGTCGCTCTGCGCGCGGCGGCGGCGGCCCGGGGCAGCTGGAACCTCGAAGGCTGCACGCTCGTCGTGACCCTCGAGCCGTGCGTGATGTGCGCGGGCGCCGTGCTCCAGTCGCGCATCTCGCGGCTCGTCTTCGGCGCCTGGGACGAGAAGGCCGGCGCCGCGGGGTCGGTGTACGACGTCGTGCGCGACCGGCGCCTGCCCTACCGGGCCGAGGTCGTCGCGGGGGTGCGCGAGGAGGAGGCATCCGTCCTCCTGCGTGCCTTCTTCGACGCCCGCCGCTGATCCGGGAATCGCGAGCGGGTGTATCTCCGCACGCGGTGCGTGCCCCCACACATACCCTTTCGCGATTCCGGGGGCCAGCCGCGCGGGAACGGGGGGACAGCACCCTGCTGGGCGCCGCCGGCCCGGGCCTAGCGTGTGGCACGTGACCCGCCTCATCGAACCCGTTCGCACCGCTCCTGCCGTTGCACGGCCGGGCGGCATCCGCTCCCGCATCGGCTGGACGTTCGTCCTGCTGACGGCGCTCGCCATCGTCGCGTACTCCGCCGTGCCCTACTTCACGGCGTCGCTGGCCGACCTCGCCGGCGACGACGTGGGCCTCGCGCCGACCTACGCCGCCGTGCACCCCTTCGTGCAGGGCGCGCTGTACGTCCACATCGTGGGCGGTGCCGTGGCGCTCGTGGCCGGGCCGCTGCAGTTCTGGCGCGGCCTGCGCACCCGGGCGCCGCGTGTGCACCGCTGGATCGGCCGCGTCTACCTGGTGGCGGTGGCCATCGGGGCCGTCGGCGGTCTGATCATCGCGCCCTCGAGCCCTGCCGGCTACGTGGGTCTGTTCGGGTTCGGTGCGCTCGCGGTGCTGTGGCTGCTCACGGGCTGGCGCGCGTACCGCGCGATCCGCCGCCACGATGTGCCGAGCCACCAGGCGTGGATGATCCGCAACTACGCGCTCACCTACTCCGGTGTCATGCTGCGCGTCTGGCTGCCGCTGCTGCTCATGGCGCCGCTGGTGTTCGGACAGCCGTGGGAGTTCGACTCGGCGTTCGCGAACGCGTACGCCGCGGTGCCGTTCCTGTGCTGGCTGCCGAACCTTGTCTTCGCCGAGTGGCTCATCCGGCGCCGCGGCCTGCCCTCGTACCGCCTGCCGGTCTGAGAGCGGCGCGCCGCGGCACAGACCACACGACGAGTCCGGCGGCGGCGCCGACCGCGATGCTGCCGATGATCCCGAACGTCCATCCCTGGTCCGCCGGTCTGTCTTCGACCACCCCCTCGCGGATCAGATCCCGCGCGAGTCCATCGGGCGCCAACGCCGCGGACGTCACTCCCTGCAGCGGGTATTCGAGCAGGTCGCCGCTCGACAGGTCGAGCGTCGCGAGCGTGCCGCTGAACGGCGGGTCGGTGTACCGGCTCCTCTCGCCGTCGCCCAGGAGGACCAGAACGACCGGGAAGTGAACGGCGAGCCTCGAGGTGGCCGGCTCAGGTGCCGGACGCGCGATCGTCGTCGACACCGTGATCCTCCGCGCCGAGGAACGGGGCAGGCTCGTGACGTCAGCGGGGGAGGTGGGGGAGCACCTCGCCGAGATACTCGACGTGCGAGGGGTCCTGCAGATCCATGAGCTGGAAGTAGACACGCTGCGCGCCGATCGCGACCAGCCGCTCGACCTTCGCGACGATCTCGTCGCGGGTGCCGACGATGTTCACCTCGCCGCGCAGTTCGTCGACGGTGCGGCCGAGGTTCTCGGCACGCCGGTCGAGTTCGGACACGGATGCCCCGGCCAGCGTGGGCAGCGCCACGGAGAGCCGGAGCGACTCGGGGTCGCGGCCGACGCGCTCGCACGCCGCGCGCACGCCCGCGAACTTCTCCGCCGACTCCGCCTCGGACCGGAAGCCGATGTTGAACTCCGTCGCGAACCGTGCGGCGAGCTCGGGCGTGCGCTTCGGCCCGCCGCCGCCCACGATGACGGGAACCCGGGACTGCACCGGCTTCGGCAGGGCCGGGGCATCCGTCAGCCGGTAGTGCTCGCCGGCGAAGCTGTAGGTCTCGCCCGCCGGCGTCGACCACAGCCGGGTCACGATCTCGAGCTGCTCCTCCAGGAGGTCGAACCGCTGAGGAGGGAACGGGATGCCGTAGGCCTCGTGCTCGCGGCCGAACCACCCCGTGCCGAGGCCGAGCTCGGCGCGTCCGCCCGACATCGCGTCGACCTGCGCCACCTGGATCGCGAGCAGGCCGGGAACGCGGTAGGTCACCGACGACACGAGGGTGCCGAGACGGATGCGGGAGGTCTCCCTGGCGAGCCCTGCCAGCGTGGTCCACGCATCGGTGGGACCGGGAAGCCCGTCGCCGTCGCCCATGTGCAGGTAGTGGTCGGAGCGGAAGAAGCCGTCGAACCCGAGGCGCTCGGCCGTCTGCGCGAAGGCGAGCTGGTCGTCGTAGCTCGCGCCCTGCTGGGGCTCGGTGAAGATGCAGTACTCGATCGCCATCGGTCGTTCAGTCCGCCGACTTGATGACGAACTCGGAGGTGGGCGGAGTCGAATCCTCGCCGGGGCGGTAGATGTCGGGTTCGAAGTAGATGACGCGCGCCGCAGGCACGGCCGCGCGCACGCGGGCCTCGACGCGGTCGATGTCGGAGGCGACATGCACCAGCGGCGCATCCGACGCGAATCCGAGCTTGGCGGCGATGAGCAGCTCGTCGGGGCCGAGGTAGAGCGTCTTGATGTGGATGATCTTCTCGACCTCGGGTCCGTCGTTGATGGCGTCGACGATGCGGTCGTGGTCGGCGTCCGTCGCGCCCTCGCCCACGAGGAGGCTCTTCGTCTCGACGCCGAGGGTGATGGCCACGAGGATCAGCAGCGTTCCGATCATGAGCGTGCCGATCGCGTCGAAGACCGGGTTGTGGGTGATCACGGTCATGCCGACGCCGAAAAGTGCGAACACGAGTCCGGCGAGCGCCGCGATGTCTTCGAGCAGGACGACCGGGAGCTCGGGGGCCTTCGCGTGCCGCACGAACGAGACCCACGACTGGCCCTTGGCGCGCACGTGGTTGCTCTCCTTGACGGCCGTGCGCAGCGAGAACGACTCGAGCACGATCGCGACGACGAGAACGGCGATCGGGATCCACGCGTTCTCGAGCTCGTGGGGGTGCGTGAGCTTCTCGACGCCCTCGTAGATCGAGAACAGGCCGCCGACCGAGAACAGGATGATCGACACCACGAACGCGTAGACGTACCGTTCGCGGCCGTAGCCGAAGGGGTGCTCGCGGTCGGCCTTCTTCTTCGCCTGGCGCCCGCCGAGCATCAGCAGCAGCTGGTTGCCCGAGTCGGCGACCGAGTGGATCGCCTCGGCGAGCATCGACGCCGAGCCCGATAGGAACCATGCGACGAACTTCGCCAGAGCGATGCCCATGTTCGCCAAGAACGCCGCAAGGATCGCCTTGCCGCCGCCGGAAGCACTCATGCGGACGAGTCTACGGATGCGGCGACCCGCGCTCCGCCCCCCTTGCGCGGCGCCGCGCGCGGTGTCAGTCCGACGAACGCAGGATGATCGCCTCGGTCGGCGGAGCCGGGTCGTGGGGGTGCCCGACGTACCCGATGACCTCGAGGAGCGCGTGGCGGAACTCGGCCGGCCGCTCCAGGTGCGGCGTGTGGCCGGTGTCGGGGAGATCGATCTCGGTCACCTCGCCGCCGGCGTCCGCATACCGGGCCAGGACGTCGCGCATCTGCGACACCATCTCCTGCGGCGGCGCGACCTCGTCGCCCGGCCAGCCGGGGACGATGCCGAGCTTGCCGAGGTTGTTCAGGTCGTAGAGCGACGCGTCCGACACGATCGGGTCGAGCGCGCCGTGGATCCAGAGGATCGGGAACTTCTCCGGCAGGTCGACGATGCCCGACACGTCGTAGTTCCCCGGCGCCAGCGTGTTGAGCACGCCGACCTTGCCGGCGGCGAAGCCGGGCCAGTTCTCGGTCTTCTCCGCGTCGCCGGGGTAGTTGCCCGTCGCGGTCGAGGTCGTGAGCATCGACTCGACCCACACGTCCTCGTGCTCGGTCTGGTAGCCCGGAGCCACGTAGTGGGCGCGGAACACGTTGCGGGGCGAGTTGGGCGCGTCGGTCCCGGTGTCGTGGTCGATCAGCCGCTGCACGAAGTCAGGGTTGCCGGCCCCGCCGCCGGTGCCGGCGTCGTCGTCGGTGAGGCGTGTGCCGTCGCGACGCGTGCCCCCGAACCCGTAGGGCGAGACCGGCGCCTCGAGCGTGAGGCTGAGCACCGGATGGTCGAGCGCGTACTGCATGACGACGCCGGCGCCCAGCGACCAGCCCACGAGGTGGGCTGTCTCGATGCCGAGCTCCTCGAGAGTCGCGTGCACGTCGTCGCTGAAGTCCCGCACGCCGCGCGTCGCGTCGATGGGTGCGTGCTCGGTGCCGCCGTAGCCGCGCAGGTCGATCGCGATCACCCGGAGATCGTGGGGGAGGTCCTCCATCAGCTCCTGCCAGAAGAGGGACGAGGAGGCGTTGCCGTGGATGAGCACCACCGTGCGGTCGGGCGGCGTGCTCGGGTCGTCCGCGGTGCGCTCCAGCACGTTCACCGACAGGCCGGGTGTCTCGACGATGCGTGCGGCGATGCCATCGAAGAGGGTCATTTCAGGTGCCTCCCACGTCCTGCGGAAGCCCCTGCGCCCCCGCCCACTCACGAGAATAGACCGGGTGCCAGTTCTTGTGAATCGCCTTTCATGTTACGGATGCCGCGGGCCGCAGCATCCGTGTCATTCCGTGGTGGACGGCGGGTTCTCACCGGTGTAGAAGGCGTAGGTGTTGTCGGCGGCCCGCGCGGCAGCGCCGGCATCCGCGCCGTCGGCGGCATGCGCGGCGCCCCACGCATCGGCGGCGCCGCGGTAGAACGCGCGGCCCTCGTCCGTGAACGCCCACGCCTCGGCGTCTTCGGGCTTCGGTCCGCCGCCGCCGGTGAGGTGCAGGGCGAGTCCGAGCAGGCCGCCGTCCCAGCCGACGCCGGTGGCGCCGGGGCCGTACAGATCCCAGAATTCGGCAGGCACGTCGTCGGTGCGGGCGATGTGCTCGAGTTCGAAGCGGGTCGCGTCGCCTGGCTCGGCGGTCAGCCGCACTGTGAGCCACGTCACCCCGCCGCCGTACTCCCACGTGGCCTTGTAGTGGGCGGCGCCGCCGGCGGGCGGCGCGCACTCCTGGATCTCGCCGCCGGCGTTGCCCTCGATCTGGTAGCGGCCGCCGAGCACGAGGTCCCCCGAGATCGGCTGGAACCATCGGGCGATCCGGTCCGCACTGGTGACGGCGTCCCACACGTCGTCGATGGGAGACGGGTACGTCTGCGCGAGCGTCTGCACGCGCGACGGGAAGCCGTCGACCTCTTCGCTCGCGATCTCGCGGGTCACTGCGGCGAGCTGGCCCTGTACGTCGACCATGTCATTCCTCCTGCGGTTCGGTCGTGTCGGATTCTTCGGTCTCGGAGTCTCGAGTGTCGGCATCCGGGTGCTGCTCGGCGGCGAGCCGTCGCGCGCGGCGCCCGCGCGCGAGCTCGGTGCCGAGGGCGTCGAGGTGCGGCTGCCAGAACCGCCGGAACGGATCGAACCAGGCGGCGGCGTCCTCGAGCGGGTCGGGGGCGATCGCGTAGAGGCGGCGGGTGCCATCGGGGCGCACGGTCGCGAAGCCCGACTCTCGCAGCACGCGGAGGTGCTGCGAGACGGCGGGCTGCGAGATGCCGAACTCGCGCTGCACGTCCTCACCGATCTCGCCGGCGCTGCGCTCGCCCTCCGCCAGGAGTTCGAGGATGCGCCGGCGCACCGGGTCTCCGAGGATGTCGAGCGCGTGCACAAGCCAATGATTGCGCGAACACTTATATAAGTCAATACCAATACACGGGCGGGGGGTGAAAGGGTGGCTCGTAGGATCGGAGCCATGGCTGCAGACACCCCCGCCCTCCCGTCCATCGCGATCCTCGGCGCCGGCTCGATGGGCGGCGCGATCGCCCGCGGCCTGTCGCGCTCGGGGCTCGCCGCGGGGGGAGTGACCACGACGAACCGCTCCCGCGCGAAGGCGGCCGAGCTCGACGGCCTCGCGAATGTGACGAGCATCGCCCTCGAGACGGACCCGACGGGGAACACGGATGCCGCGGCCGCCGCCGGAGTCGTGCTCGTGGGAGTCAAGCCGGCCATGGTCCCCGATCTGCTGCGCGAGATCGCGCCGGCTCTGCAGCCCGGCACCATCGTGGTGAGCCTCGCCGCGGGTGTCACGATCGCGACGTTCGAAGAGATCCTGGGTGATGAGGTCGCGGTGCTGCGTTCCATGCCGAACACGCCCGCGCTCGTCGGTCGCGGCGTCACGGGTCTCGCGGCGGGCTCGCACGCCGACGAGGACGCGGGCGCCATCGTCCGCCGCCTGTTCGAGACCGTGGGCATGGTCGTCGAAGCGCCCGAGTCGCAGATCGACGCGCTGTCGACGATCTCGGGCTCGGGCCCGGCCTACTTCTTCCTGCTCGTGGAGGAGTTCACGAAGGCGGCGATCGGCAAGGGATTCGCGGAAGCCGAAGCTCGGCTCATGGCCGAGCAGACCTTCATCGGCGCCGCGGCGCTGCTCGAGGCGTCCGGCGACGATCCGGCGGAGCTGCGTCGACGGGTGACCAGCCCGAAGGGCACCACCGAGCGCGCCATCGCCGTGCTGCAGGACGCCCGCCTCGACGACGTGTTCGCCGAGGCGACGGACGCCGCCCTGGCCCGCGCGAAGGAGCTCGCCGCCGGCGGGTAGCGACACCGATCACGGGAGCTGTGTGGGAGGACGCCTCAGGCGTGCGGTTCTTCCATGTACCACTCGGTGAACGCCTGCGCCCGGCCGTCGTCGTCGAGGTCGACGACCCACAGGTTGCGGTACGTGCGGCCC
The DNA here is from genome assembly GCF_042793475.1 of Microbacterium sp. NPDC056569. Taxonomy (NCBI): domain Bacteria; kingdom Bacillati; phylum Actinomycetota; class Actinomycetes; order Micrococcales; family Microbacteriaceae; genus Microbacterium; species Microbacterium sp. NPDC056569. The sequence goes on from NZ_JBHTUV010000004.1 coordinate 41,327, forward strand.
TCGGGCTGCGAGTCCGCGGGGGCGTACACCGTGCGCCCTTCGACGAAGACGCGGCGGCCGTCGATGCCCGCGAGGTCCCACTCGAAGGTGTACGTGCCCGGTTCGTCGCGCGCCTCGAGCCACCCCGCGACGATCGCGTCGGCGCCCTCCCACGCGTCACCCCAGGGTTCGGTGGCGTAGACCGCGGCATCGGTGAACAGCCTCCGGATGTCGTCCGGATCGTTCGTACGCCAGGCGTCCTCATACGCGGCGACCCAGCACCGGGCCGCAGCATCCGTCGTGTTCCGGTCTGTCATGCCGCGAGTATGCCTCGGGGCGCCGACATCCGGAAGGTCAGCGCTCGAGGGACGCGAAGCGCTCGATGTCGGAGTTGGTGCCCGACACGATGATGAGGTCGTGGTTGGTGACGACGGTGTTCGCCTCCGCATAGCGGAACGGCTTGCCCGGGCTCTTCACCCCCACGACGGTGACGTTGTACTTCGTGCGCACGCCCGACTCGTTGAGGCCGACGCCGCGGATGAACTTCGGCGGGTAGAGCTTCGCGAGCGCGAAGTCGTCGTCGAACCGGATGAAGTCGAGCATGCGGCCGCTGACGAGGTGCGCGACGCGCTCGCCGGCCTCCCGCTCGGGGTAGATCACGTGGTTGGCGCCGACGCGGGCGAGGATCTTGCCGTGCGACTGCGACACCGCCTTCGCCCAGATCTGCGGCACCTTGAGGTCGACGAGGTTGGCGGTGATGAGGACGGATGCCTCGATCGACGAGCCGACCGCCACCACGGCCACCGAGAAGTCCTGGGCGCCGATCTGCTTCAGCGCGTCGATGTTGCGGGCGTCGGCCTGCACCGTGTGGGTGACCCGCTCCGACCACTTCTGCACGAGGTCGAGGTTGTCGTCGATGGCGAGCACCTCCCGGTCGAGCCGGTCCAGCTCACCTGCGCACGCGGCGCCGAAGCGCCCCAGTCCGATCACGAGAACGGGCGCATCGCCCCTCATCCGCTCAACCAACGATCGGCCTTTCCACGGGCAGCGAATACAGCTGCGATCGGGATGACGCGGCCACCGCCGCGGCGAGTGTCACTGTACCAACGCGACCCATGACGATCGTGATCGCGAGCACATAGATGGCGGGGTCGGGCAGTTCCGCCGTGAGGCCCGTCGAGAGACCGACGGTGGCGAAGCCGGAGATGACGTCGAAGAGCACGTCGCCGAGATCCGCCTTCGTGATCTGCGTGATGATGATCGTCGAGATCGCGACGATCGTCGATCCCCATGCCACGACCGACAGCGCCACGCGCAGCACGTCGCTCGGGATCCGGCGCCCGAACACCTGGTTCGACGCGCGGCCCTTCGCCTCCGAGATGACCGCGAGCGCGATCACGGCGAGGGTCGTCACCTTGATGCCGCCGGCGGTCGACGCCGAGCCGCCCCCGACGAACATGAGCATGCACGCGACGAGCAGGCTCGATTGATTCAGCTCTCCGATGTCGAGGATGGCGAAGCCGCCGGATCTCGTCATCGCCGACAGGAAGAACGCCTGGAACGTGGTGTCCCACGCGTCGTTGGTGCCGAGCGTGAGCAGGTTGTCGTACTCGAGGACGAGGAACACCACGCCGCCGAGGAAGAACAGCGTCACGGTCGTGATGACCGTGAGCTTCGCGTGCAGCGACCACCGCCGCACCCGCCACCGCTGCCGCAGGAGCGTGTAGATGACGGGGAATCCGATCGAGCCGAGGAACACGCCCGCCATCAGGACGGTGAGGAAGAAGTAGTCGTGCCGGAACGGCTCGAGGCCCTCCGCGTTCGGCGTGAACCCGGTGTTCGTGAACGACATCGCCGCGTAGAACGGCGCCTCCCACAGTGCCGCCTGCCACGGGACGCCCGCGACGATGAGTCCGGGGTAGAGCAGGATCGCGATGATCGTCTCGATCGCGAGGGTCGACAGTGCGACCGTCGCGAGCAGGCTGCCGATCTGGCCGAGCTGCACCGTCTGACCCTCGTTGACAGGCCCGCCGTGGGTGCGGAGCGGATTCGAGTCGCTCGCGGCGATGAGCTTCGCCCGCAATCCGAGACGGCGCGAGATCACGAGACCGAGGATCGAGGCGAGCGTCAGCACGCCGAGCGCGCCGATCTGGACGCCGACGAACACCAGGACGTGACCGAACGGCGACCAGTGCGTCGCCATGTCGACCGTCGCCAGCCCCGTGACGCAGATGGTCGACACGGCCGTGAAGAAGGCGTCGGCGAAAGGGGTGACCTGGCCGTCCGCCGCGGCGATGGGCAGCGAGAAGAGACCGGTGAACACGAGGATCAGCGACAGGAAGATCAGAATCGCGAACCGGGCGGGGGAGCGCTGCGTCAGGTCGCGGAAGAACTCCATGAACGCGTGGCCGACGGCACGCACGCGACCCATGCCTGTGACGGGGGCGGCGCGCCTGCCATCCGTCATACGGGTTTCCTCCTGGTGCGAAAACGATGCTCGTGCGGGCGGCCCGGCGGTCGTGCTCATGGTACTCCGCAGGGCTCCCGACTAATCTGAGCACATGGCGGACATCTTCGACGTGATCGCAGACGGAACGCGTCGCGACATCCTGCGACTGCTGCTCGATCGATCGTCCGCCGGAGAGCGCGGCACCAGCGTGTCGCACATCGTGACCGAGCTCGGTGCCAGCCAGCCGACCGTCTCGAAGCACCTGAAGGTGCTGCGCGACGCGCACCTCGTGTCGGTGCGCGAAGAGGGGCAGCACCGCTACTACAGCCTCTCCGCCGCGCCGCTCGACGAGGTCGACGACTGGCTCGTGCCCTTCCTCGACGACGACAGCGGGCTCGAGGCCGACGGCGTCGCCGCGGCGCTGCCCGACTCCGCCGCGCACGCGGCCGAGGTCGTCGGGCGCGCCGCCGCCTCGGCCAAGCACGCCCTCGAGAACGCCTTCAAGCGTCTCCCCGGCCGCTGACGCACCCGGATGGGACGTCTCCACGCCCCCTCCACCCTTCGCTGTGGCACACGGACAAGACGGATGCTGCGGCCGCAGCATCCGTCCCGTCCCTCGTGATCGCTCCTAGCGGCGCCCGGCCTTGCGACGGAACAGCCAGCCGCCCCAGACGAACGACACGGCGAGGATCGCCAAGCACCAGCCGATGGCCCACCAGCCGGCGTCGCCCATGGGGGTCCCCATGAGGAGGCTGCGGAGGGCCTCGATGATCGGCGTCACAGGCTGGTTCTCGGCCACCCACTGCAGCCACTCGGGCATCGTCGTGACGGGCACGAACGCACTCGACAGGTACGGCAGGAACAGGATGATGAAGCCGTAGCCGTTCGCCGCTTCGGGGCTGCCCGCGGCGAGCCCGATCGCGGCGAACAGGTAGGTGATCGTCAGGATGTACAGCGCGATCAGCCCGACGGCGCCGATCCACCCCCAGACGTCGGCCGTGGGGCGGAACCCGACCAGCAGCGCGACGCCGATCACCACCGCGGTGGCGAGCAGGTTGCGCAGCAGGCTCGCGACGACGTGCCCCGTGAGCACGGCGCTCGCGCGCAGCGGCATCGTCCGGAAGCGGTCGATGATGCCGGCCTTCATGTCGTTGGCGACGTAGACGGCGGTGGAGGCCGCGCCGAAGCCGGCGCACAGCAGGATGATGCCCGGCACGACATAGTTCACGTACCCGCCCGAGGGGTCGATGGCGCCGCCGAAGACGTAGGTGAACAGCACCATGAGCAGCACGGGGAGCATGATCGCCATGAGCAGCGACTCGCCGTCGCGCAGCGAGTGCAGGAGGCTGCGGCCGACGAAGACGCTCTCGGCGGTGAGGCCCGAGATGCGCGGGCGCAGAGCGGGGGCGGGGGCGATGGTGGTCATGCGTGCTCCTTGACGGTGTCGGCCGCGGCCCGGCGCGCGCCGCGGCCGTCGGGGGAGGTGAGGGCGAGGAAGACGTCGTCCAGGCTCGGGCGGCGGAGCGTCACGACTCCCTCGGCGCCGGACTCGTCGAGCACATCGAGCGCCCGCCGCAGGCCCGACACCGTGCCGTCCGTCGGCACCTCGCGCAGGAGCGCGCCGTGGGCGTCGTGCAGTTCGACGGCGTCGCCGCCGATGCGCGCCTTGAGCTGCGCCGCAGTGCCGACGGCGACGATACGGCCGTCGTCGAGCACGGCGATCCGGTCGGCGAGGTTGTCGGCCTCCTCGAGGTACTGCGTCGTGAGGAAGACGGTGGTGCCCGCGTCGGCGAGCGACCGGATGACCTCCCAGAGCTCACGGCGGCTGCGGGTGTCCAGGCCCGTGGTCGGCTCGTCGAGGAACAGGATCTCGGGCGCGACGACGAAACTCAGGGCGAGGTCGAGGCGCCGGCGCATGCCGCCCGAGTATGCGCCGACACGGCGGGTGGCAGCATCCGTCAATCCGAAGCGGTCGAGCAGCTCGGCGGCGCGGACGCGGGCCGCCCGTCGCGACAGCCCGGACAGGCGCCCGAGCATCACGAGGTTCTCGGTGCCGGTGAGCGCGTCGTCGACGGCGGCGGACTGCCCCGTCAGGCTGATCCGGCGCTTGACCTGCTCGGGATCCCGGACGACGTCGATGCCCGCGACGGTCGCGATGCCGGCGTCGGGGCGGACGAGGGTCGTCAGCACGTTGATGGTCGTGGTCTTGCCGGCGCCGTTCGGTCCGAGCAGCGCGAAGACCTCGCCGCGCGCGACCTCGAGGTCGAGTCCGTCGAGGACCTGCTGGCGGCCGAAGGCCTTGCGCAGGCCGTCGACGACGATGACCGGCGGAGCGGTGCGGTCGGGCATGGGACTTCCTTCCGTCTGAATCGTGTAGGGGAGAAACTGTTTACACCAGTAACTGTTTATGACGGTAACACACTGTTTACGGAATAAACAGTCCTAGACTGGCGCCATGACCGATGCAGCCGAGCCCGAGCTTCCGCGGGGCATCGCCCTGGCGTGGGGCGTGGCGGCCAACCCGCAGCGCGGGCCCAAGCGCGAGTTGAGCGTCGAGCGCATCGTGGAAGCGGCGGTGGAGATCGCGGACGCCGAGGGCCTCGGTGCCGTCTCGATGGCTGCGGTGGCGGCGAGGCTCGGATTCACGCCGATGTCGCTCTACCGCTACGTCAACGCGAAGGAGGACCTCGTCCTCCTCATGCAGGAGGAGGCGACCGGGGCGCCGTCCGAGGCCACACGGACAGCAGGGGGCTGGCGGGAACGCCTCGAGGCAATCTATGGCGAGCAGCTGCAGCACTACCTCACGCACCCGTGGGTGCTCGACATCCCGATCTCGGGGGTGCCGGCGACACCGAACAGCGCGGCATGGATGGATGCCGGGCTGAGCGCGCTCGCCGACACCGGTCTCACCTACTCCGAGCGGCTCGCCGTCATGCTCCTCGTCACCGGCACCGCCCACTGGGCCGGCACGATCCTGGCGGGCTACGCGCGTGTGGAGCGGGAGCGGGGGGTCGACGGCGAATCCATCAGCCGCAGCGAGGACGCGATGTTCCGCGCGCTGATCACCGCCGATGCCTATCCCGAGCTGCGGGCGGCGATCGAGGCGGGAGCCTTCCTCGACGACTCGGACCCGTTCTCCTTCGCGCTCGCGCGGGGCCTCGAAGGCGTGAGCGACTACATCGCCGCGACGGCCGACGGGCATCGTGAGCGGCCCCGGCCGTGGGTGGCCCTCGACGATGCCGACATCGCCGACGACAAGAAGTTCCGTGAGGCGCGCAAGGCGGTGCGCGAGGCCGAGAAGGCGCTGCGCGACGCGCACAAGCTCGAGCGACAGGCGGCGCGCGAGGCGCGCGACCGGCGCGCTCGACTGCGGCCCGACTCGTGATCGTCCCAGGGGCATCACAGGTCACACGCGTTCACATCCGTCTCTGTGTTTACACGCGGGTCACGCGCGTTCTAGAGTGACTGCAGCACTTCTGGGGAAGGGGATCGACATGGCTGAGCTGCCGGACGTGCGCTTCCTCACGGTGGCCGAGGTCGCCGAGCTGATGCGAGTCTCGAAGATGACGGTCTACCGCCTCGTGCATTCCGGCGAGCTGCCCGCGGTGCGCTTCGGCCGCAGCTACCGCGTGCCCGAGTCGGCGGTCACCGAGGCGCTGCAACGGCCGATCGCCGACGTCGGCTAGACTGTTCCGAGGCATTTTTCCTTTTGCCCCGTTCCCGGGCGCGGCGCGGCCGCGTCCAGACCCCGATCTAGTGAGGTTTTCCGTGGGTTCTGTCATCAAGAAGCGCCGCAAGCGCATGGCGAAGAAGAAGCACCGCAAGCTGCTTCGCAAGACTCGCCACCAGCGCCGCAACAAGAAGTAAGCGGCATCCGCACCAAGCGCCTGTCTCCGGACGGGCGCTTCGTGTATCCGTGCTCCCACCGGCAGAGCCCGCGACCCGAGAGGCCGTCATGAAGTCCATCACCGTCCAGCAGCTGCGCGAGCGCGTCGAGACCCCGCTCATCGACGTCCGCGAGGTCGACGAGTACGCCGCGGGTCACGTGCCCGGCGCCGTCAACATCCCGATGTCGGTCATCGGGGGGCGCCTCGACGAGCTCCCCGACGGCGCGTTCGACGTCATCTGCGCCATCGGCGGGCGGTCCGGCCGCGTGGTCGAGGCGCTCGAGGCCCGCGGCTACGACGTCACCAACGTCGACGGCGGCACCAACGAGTGGATCGCGGCCGGCTACCCGGTCGAGGCGTGACGACGGCGCAGGGCGTGACCACCGTCACCCTCATCGGCAAGCCCGATTGCCACCTGTGCGACGTCGCGCGCGAGGTCGTCGAGACCGTCGTGGCAGAGCTGCCCGAAGACGCGGTCGACGTCGAGGAGTTCTCGATCGCCGACGACCCCGCCCTCTACGCGCTGTGGTGGGAGAAGATCCCCGTGGTGCTCGTCGACGGAGAGCTGCACGGCCACTGGCGCGTCTCGCCCGACCGCCTGCGCGCCGCGCTGACCGCCGCTCGCTGAGGAACGTCGACTTTCACCCGCGCGGTCGAAATCGGCATTCGCACCCATTCGGAACGGCCGCGCATGCCGATTCGGACAGCGCGAACAGAAGACCGTGCGGAAGACGGATGCTGCGGGCCGCAGCATCCGGAATCGCGAAAGGGGAGATCCCCGCACGCTGAGCGCGGAGATCTCCCCTTTCGCGATGCTGAGGGAGATCAGGGGGCGAGGCGCGTGGGGCCCCGGAACAGATACGTGACCTCGCGGATCGACGACTCGCCGAGGAGCAGCATCAGCACGCGCGCCAGGCCCATGCCGAACCCGCCGTGGGGCGGGGCGCCGTAGCGGAAGAAGTCGAAGTAGAAGTCGAGGTGCTCGGCCCCGAGACCCTTCTCCTTCGCCTGCTCGATCAGCACGTCGACGCGGTGCTCGCGCTGGGCGCCCGTCGTGATCTCGACGCCCTTGAACAGCAGGTCGTACGACTTGGTCAGCCCGGTCTCCTCGTCACGCATGTGGTAGAACGCGCGGATCTCGGGGTGGTAGTCGGTGATGAAGACGAACTGGTGACCGTAGGTCTCCTCGACGTACGCGGAGATCTGGCGCTCGCCCTCGGGGTCGAGGTCGCCGTCGGTGCGCGGGATCTCGTACCCGCGGCTCTTCACGATCTCGCGCGCCTCGGCGAGCGGGATGCGCGGGAACGGGATCGCAGGCACCTGCACCTCGAGGCCGAACAGCTCCTCGATCTCGGCGCCGTGCTTGTCCTTGACGGCCTGGAACGCGGTCTGCAGGAGCTCTTCCTGCATCGCGGCGACGTCTTCGTGCGAGTCGATCCAGCTGATCTCGGCGTCGACCGAGGTGAACTCCGTCGCGTGGCGCGACGTGAACGACGGGTCGGCGCGGAAGGCGGGGGCGATCTCGAAGATCTTGCCGAAGCCCGCGACCTGGGCCATCTGCTTGAAGAACTGCGGCGACTGCGCGAGGTAGGCGGTCTTGTCTTCGAAGTACTCCAGCGAGAACAGCTCGGCGTTGGACTCGGAGGCCGAGGCCATGAGCTTGGGCGAGTGCACCTCGATGTAGTCGCGCTCGATCCAGTAGGAGCGGAAGGCGTGCTCGAGCGTCGTCTGCACGCGGAAGATGAGGTTGTTGCGCCGCTGGCGCAGGTCGAGGAAGCGCCAGTCCATGCGCTTGTCGAGACCCGAGTCGGCCGCGATGGGCGTCTCGGGGAGGGCGGCCGCTGCGACGTCGAGCGCGCCGATCTTGATCTCCACGCCGCCGAGCTTCACGCGCTCGTCGTGCTTGAGCTCGCCGGTGACCGTCAGGAACGTGCCGGTGGCGAGGTTGGAGATGAGGTCCGTGAGGGCCAGGGCCGCAGCATCCTGTTCCGATCCGTCCTCTGCGGGGCGCGTCGCCGGGTTGACCAGCTGCACGGCCCCGGTCTCGTCGCGAAGGATGACGAACTGCACCTTCTTCTGATCGCGGACGGTCTCGACCCACCCGGAGACGGACACCGGGCCGTCGGCGAGACCCTGAAGCTGCTTGACGAGGACGCGTTCACTCACGAGCGACAAGTCTACGTTGGCGCGCCGCGGTCGCCTTCTCGCCGAAGCCCGCACCCACCGCTACCATGCGGGCATGACCACGCCGGAACCCGAGCAGCCCGCTCCGACGTGGGCTGAGGCATCCGCCCCGCCTCCCTATCCGGGCGGCGCCGCATACGGTCCGCCGGCGGCGGAGGCGGTGCCCGCCAAACGGCCCGTCAAAGTTCTCGACGTCGTCGTCACGATCGTTCTGCTCGTCGCCGACGGCGTGCTCGCTGGGCTCGCCTCGGTCACGGGCATGTTCCTCGTGATGGCATCCGACCCGTGCGGGAACGTCCTGTGCGACGGCAGCCTCATCGCGATCGGCTGGATGATGGGCATGATCCTGCCCTGGGTCGCGTTCGCGATCACCGCGGTGGTCGCCGTCATCCTCATGGTGAAGCGCCGGCTCGCCTTCTGGGTGCCGCTCGCCGGCGCCGCGCTCATCGTGCTGTCTCTCGTGCTCGCGTTCGTCGTCACCGCCGCGGGCGTCCCCAGCTCGGGCGCCTGATCCTCGCTCGTGCGGGCGGACCCCATCGGCTTCCGGGGGTCAGCACCCGGGAATCGTTCATCCTCGTCGCCTAGCCTGGACGACGTCGCGCCGAAGAGTCGCGGCCGCCGCCACGAAACTGCCACCGACGGACGGGGATCCGACGAATGACGACTGCGACGACGACCGACGGCTCCTGGCTCAGCGCCCTCGCGGACTGGGCCGTCTCCCTGATGGACGTGATCGGGCCCGCCGGCGCGGGCCTCGCGATCGCGATGGAGAACCTGTTCCCGCCGCTGCCGAGCGAGGTGATCCTGCCGATGGCGGGGCTCGCCGCGAGCCGCGGGTCGTTCTCGCTGGTCGAGGCGCTGGTGTGGACCACCGTGGGATCGGTCGCCGGCGCGCTCCTCCTCTACGGCCTCGGCGCGTGGCTCGGGATCGCACGGCTGCGCGCGATCGCGACCAAGGTGCCGCTGCTGCACCCCGAAGACATCGACCGCACGGTCGCGTGGTTCGGGCGTCACGGGGGCAAGGCCGTGTTCTTCGGGCGGATGATCCCGATCTTCCGGAGTCTCATCTCCATCCCTGCCGGCATCACGCGCATGCCGGTGTGGCGGTTCACGCTGCTGACCGCTGCCGGAAGCCTGGTGTGGAACTCGATCTTCGTCTTCTCGGGCTTCTTCCTCGGCGAGTCGTGGCACATCGTCGAGCGCTACGCCGACATCCTCCAGTACGTCGTCATCGCGGCCGCCGTCATCGGGGTGGCGTGGTTCCTCTACGTGCGCGTCCGCGCCCTGCTCGAGTCGCGCGGCGGCCCGGAGCCCGAGCTCGACTGAGCCGACCCCGCCGAACCTGGGAGAACGCTCAGCCGGTCCACAGAAGACGCCCACGTAGACTGGGCCGGTGCCCGCCGCTCGCCTTCATCTCGTGCGCCACGGGGAGGTCCGCAACCCCGCCCGCGTGCTCTACGGGCGACTCCCGGGGTACGGACTGAGCGCCGACGGCCGCCACATGGCCCGGCAGGCCGCCGAGTACATCGCCTCGCTTGAGCGTCCGGTGTCGGCACTCGTGAGCTCGCCCCTTCAGCGCACGCAGGAGTCCGCCGTCCCGTTCACCGAGATCTTCGGCCTGCAGCCCGTCCTCGACGAGCGGGTCATCGAGCCGACGAACGTCTTCGAGGGCAAGCGCATGGCGGTGGCCCTCATCAACCCGTGGAACTGGCGCCATCTGCGCAAGCCCGCGCTGCCCAGCTGGGGCGAGCCGTACGCCGACGTCGTTGGTCGCATGAACTCCGCGATGACGCACGCCTGGGAGGCCGCGGACACGGGCGACGTCGTCATCGTGTCGCACCAGCTCCCGATCTGGATCACCCACCTCGCGGTCGCCGGGCTCCCGCTCCGTCACGACCCCCGCGCGCGACGCTGCGCGCTGTCGAGCGTGACGAGCTTCGAGATGGTCGACGGCAAGTGGACCGAGACCGCCTACGCCGAACCGGCGTCGACGGCCGGCGCGGTGGATGTGGGGGCGGTATGACTCAGCGGTTCCAGAAGGTGCGGGCCGCAGCATCCGCTCTCCTCGTCGTCGGGCTGATCGCCGGACTCGCCGCGTGCACGAGCGACCCCCTCGCCGAGCAGTACCGCTCGGGGGACAATAAGGGCTTCGTGGCCGCCGACGGCTTCACCGTCAAGGAGATCGCGCCGGCCGAGCGCACCGACGCCGTCGAGTTCGAGGGCGTGCTCGACACCGGCGGCACGACCTCGAGCGCGGACTACGCGGGCGAGGTGCTCGTCGTGAACTTCTGGTACGCGCAGTGCGCGCCGTGCCGTGTCGAGGCGCCCGTCCTGGCGGCGGCCGACGCCGAGTTCGCGGATCAGGACGTCTCGTTCCTGGGTGTGAACCTCTACGACGGGGCCGCCGCATCGCTGGCGTTCTCGGAGAAGTACGGCGTCGAGTACCCGAGCGCGCTGGCGAGCGAAGACGGCTCGATCAAGCTCGCGTTCGCCGGGGAGACGCCTCTCAACGCCGTGCCGGTGACGATCGTGCTCGACAAGCAGGGCCGCGTGGCCGCGCGCCTGATCGGCCAGATCAAGGCCGACGACGCGTCGATCCTCGAGACGATCGTGCGCGACGCCCTGGAGGAGTCGTGAACCTCGGCGCCCTCGTCGCCGACGGGTCGCTCCTGATCGCCATCCCGATCGCGATCCTCGCCGGCGCCATCTCGTTCCTGTCGCCGTGCGTGCTGCCGCTGGTGCCTGGGTATCTCGGTTTCATCGGCGGCGCGGTCTCGCCGCGGCCGGCACGCGTGGCAGTCGGAACGGATGCTGCGCCCCACGGTTCGCCGAGCGCTGAAGGCGTCTCGTCTCGCTCGTCCCTCGCTCGCTCAACGGCCGGGGGAGAGGCCGGCGGAGAGGACGCACCCGCTCGCGGACGCCTCGTGCTCGGGGTGCTCCTCTTCATCGCCGGCTTCACCGTCGTGTTCGTCAGCATGGCGATGCTCGGCGGAACGCTGGGACGCTTCCTCCTCGAGTACCAGGACCTCATCACGCGCATCCTCGGCGTCGTCATCATCGCGATGGGGTTCGTCTTCATCGGGTGGTTCGGCCTGGCGCAGCGCATCTCGCGCCCGCAGGTGCGCGGAAACCTCGGGCTGATCGGCGCACCGCTGCTGGGCATCGCGCTGGGCATCGGCTGGGCGCCGTGCATCGGCCCGACGCTCGCCGTGATCCTGACGATGGCGTTCGACTCCGGCTCTGCCGCGCGCGCGGCGCTGCTGGGCGTCGCGTACTCGCTGGGTCTCGGCATCCCGTTCCTCCTCCTCACTCTGGGGTTCGGGTGGGCGACGCGCTCGGTGTCGTTCGTGCGGCGCCACATCCGCGTCGTCAACCTCATCGGCGGCGCGGTGCTCATCGTGCTGGGCCTGCTCATGGTCACCGGCGTCTGGACCGCGGTCATGGCTCAGCTCCAGGGGGTGTTCGCCAGTGTCCCGGCCCCGCTCTGACGCCACGGAAGGTTCCACGACCGACGAGATGACCGACCCCCTCAGGCCTTCCGACCACGCGGAGTCCGCAGCATCCGACATCACGCAGCCCGCTCTGGGCGTCGTCGGGTGGCTGCGCTGGGGCTGGCGCCAGCTCACGTCGATGCGCACCGCGCTCGTGCTGCTGCTCCTGCTCGCGATCGCCGCCGTGCCCGGGTCGCTCGTTCCGCAGCGCAGCGCCGACCCGAACGGCGTGCGCCAGTACTTCGTCGACAACCCCGACCTCGCGCCGGTGCTCGACAACCTGAGCCTCTTCGACGTGTACACCTCGCCGTGGTTCTCGGCGATCTACATCCTGCTGTTCGTCTCGCTCGTCGGCTGCGTCATCCCGCGCACCAAGCACCACTACAAGGCGATGCGCGCGCAGCCCCCGCGCACGCCCGCGCGACTGGCCCGTCTGGAAGCGCACCGCTCCGAGATCCTCGAGTACCAGGACGACACGGATGCTGCCGCCGCCGCTGCGACCGCCGTCGAGGCCGCCCAGCAGCAGCTGAAGAAGGCGGGCTACCGCGTCGCCCGCTACGACGGCGCACGCGCGCTGTCGGTGTCGGCCGAGCGCGGCTACCTGCGCGAGACCGGAAACCTCGTGTTCCACGCGTCGCTGGTCGGCGTGCTGCTCGCGGTCGGAATCGGCGGCGGGTTCACGTACACCGGGCAGACGGTCATCATCGAGGGCCGCACGTGGGTCAACACGATGCTCGACTACACCTCGTTCAACCCCGGCCGGTTCGTCGACGAGGACGCCCTCGAGCCCTACGCGCTGACGCTCGACGAGTTCTCGGTCTCGTACGTCACCCCGGGACAGAACGGCGCAGGGCAGGCGGGCGACTTCATCGCGCACCTGACGACGCAGTTCCCGAGCGCCGACGCCGAAGAGGGCGAGGTGCGCGTCAACCACCCGCTCGCGATCGCCGGCGACAGGGTGTACCTGATGGGCAACGGCTACGCGCCGACCATCACGATCCGCAACGACGCCGGGGACGTGGTGTTCTCGGAGTCCGTGCCGTTCCTGCCGCAGGACAACAACATGACCTCGCAGGGCGTCGTGAAGGTGCCGGACGGCCTGCGCGAGCAGATGGGTCTGGTGGGCTTCTTCTATCCCACCGCACAGGAGCTCACCAACGGCGCCTACACCTCGGTGTACGGCGACCTCGAGTACCCGATGCTCACGTTCTGGGTCTACGCCGGCGACCTCGGCATCGACGGCGGCGTGCCGAAGTCGGTCTACACGCTCGACCCGAGCGAGATGACCCAGCTCGCCGGCGGCGACTCGGGCACCTCGTCGCTCGAACTGAAGCCCGGCGATACGGTCGACCTTCCGGACGGCCTCGGCACGATCACGTTCGAGAACGAGACGCCCGACGCGGCGGGCTTCCAGGACTCGGTCAAGCGGTACGTGTCGCTCTCGATCCACCGCGACGCCTCGGCGACCTGGGTGCTCGTGTTCGCCGTGCTCGCGCTGGCGGGCCTGCTCGCCGCGCTGTTCGTGCCGCGCCGGCGCATGTGGGTCAAGGCGACGCGCCAGGGCCACACCGTGCACCTCGAGTACGCGGGTCTCGCGCGCGGCGAAGACCCGGCGCTCGACGACGCCGTGGAGCAGTTCGCCCAGCGCCACCTCGCATCGCTCGCCGACCACGCTGCCGCGGGCGACCGCGCCACGAAGCCCGAATCCACCCCCGACGTAGACTGAGAGCCATGCCCGACGCCTCCCCCCTCACCCTCGACTCGGTCTCGGTGCTGCTGGTCTGGACGGCCATCGCCATCTACGCCCTCGCGTTCGTCGCGTACGCGGTCGATCTCGCGCGCCGCGGCGCCGTTGCGGCGGACGCGAAGGATGCCGCGGCCAAGACCGCGCGCGAGCGTGAACTCGTCGCGGCAGGGGGTGCGGGCGATGGCTCGCGCACCGGGATCATCGCGCAGATGCGCGCACAGGAGACCGCCTCGGAGGAGGCCCTCAACGCCCCGGTCGGCCACCGCCCGCGGCTCGTCTGGGCCCGCATCGGCACGTCGCTGACGGTGCTCGGCTTCCTGTTCCACCTCGGCGGCGACGTCACGCGCGGCATCGCCGCGGGGCGCGTGCCGTGGTCGAACATGTACGAGTTCGCCCTGACCGGCACCCTGCTCATCGTGGCGGTGTACCTGGGCGTGCTCTTCCGCTACGACCTGCGCTTCCTCGGCACGTTCATCACCGGGCTCGTGGTGGTGCTGCTGGGCGGCACGGCCATCTGGTTCTACACCGAGATCGTGCCGCTGATGGACCCCCTCAAGTCGGTGTGGCTCGTCATCCACGTGTTCGTCGCCTCCCTCGCGACGGCGCTGTTCGCCCTCGCATTCGGCCTCTCGGTGCTGCAGCTCATGCAGTCCCGCCGCGAGGCGAAGACGGCGGCGCTCGCGAAGGCGGAGGCCGCAGCATCCGGCACCGCCAAGACAGGACCGGGCTTCCTCAAGACCCTTCCGAGCGCTGAGGCGCTCGAGTCGCTGGCCTACCGCTTCGCGATCCTCGGCTTCATCTTCTGGACCTTCACGCTGATCGCCGGCTCCATCTGGGCGAACGACGCCTGGGGTCGCTACTGGGGCTTCGACACGAAGGAAGTCTGGACCTTCGTGATCTGGGTGCTCTACGCCGGCTACATCCACGCGCGTGCCACCCGCGGCTGGCGCGGAGCGCGCTCGGCATGGCTGTCGATCATCGGCTTCACAGCCGTGATCTTCAACTTCACGATCGTGAACATGTTCTTCAAGGGTCTGCACGCCTACTCGGGCCTGAGCTGAGCTGAGCTGCCCTGGGGGCTCAGGCCGGCGCCGGCGCCAGCACCACGACGGGTGTCTCGCGGCTGCGCAGCGCCGCGTAGGCGTCGAGGTCCGCGTCGCCTTCGAGGGTGCGCCACACGGCCCACAGGCGTTCGCGCTCCGCACCCGTCGCCTCGTGAGCGAGCACGTCGCGCCTGCCGTCGGGTAGGTCGACGGATGCCGCGGGCCGCGCCTGCAGATTCAGCCACCATGCCGGCGGCGGGTCGCCCCACCCGTTCATCGCGAGCGTGACGAGGTCGGGGCCGTCCTCGAAGTAGCCCAGGATGGCGACGCGGGGCTCGCCCGACCTGCGTCCGATCGTGTGCAGGCGCATCATCCCGTAGACGGTGGGGGACGGATGCCGCAGCCCGACGCGTCCGCCGGTCACCCGGTACAGCGCGCGATGGACGACCCACGCGGTTCGGATGAACCAGCGGGGCGGGATGCGCGCGGCGTCGTGCGGCTGCTCGGTCGGACGGGGGTCGGCGGCGTTCATGCCTCCGATCCTGACGCGCGTGCGGGGCGCCGGCAATCGGCCGATCGGCCAGGATCGACGGCCGATCGGCCGAGCCGCTCGTCCACGGTGATGCCGTCTCAGGTTCGGGGCGCGTCGCGTTCATTCGGGGCGCGCGCGACGCGCCCCGAATGTACATGCCGCGCCCCAAACCCGAGAAGTTACAACGGGAACGGGCAGGTCAGGCGGTGACCGGGGTCGCCTTCAGCAGTGCCGCCGCCGACGTGCTGCGCCGACGGGCGACCGCAAGGATCGTCGCGGCGAGGGCGAGCACCGTCCACACGACGAGACCGGCGATCGCGGCGCCGAGGCCTGACGCCGACGTCAGCGCGGCGAGCATGCCGTTGTAAGCGGGACCGGTCGGCAGGAGCGCCGCGACGCTCGAGAGCACGCCCGGCACGGTCGAGACGACCCCCGTCGCGACGGCGAACACGCCGATGAGCGCGGCGATCCACCGCCCGGCGCCGCCGAACACGGCGATGAGCGCTTGGTTCACCGCGGCGAACGCGATGCCGGCGACCACGCAGACGACGGCGAAGACCGACCAGTGCGCCCACGAGTACGACGCGGCGAGCTGCACGACGCCGGCGACCAGCAGGCCCTGCACGGCGCCGAGCCCGGCCGCCGGCGCGAACGAGCGCAGCGCGAGCAGCGCCGAGGGTTTGCGCGACGTGAGCGCGCGGCGCGACACGGCCTGCAGCGCGACGAACGTGCCGAGTCCGCCGAACCACAGCGCGAGAGTCGCGAGGAGCGGGATCGCGGAGGCGCCGAACAGGGACGTGCCCACACCCTCCGCCTCGACGGGGTTCGCCACCACGGTGGCGAGGTCGGTCGCCTCGTCGTCGGTGTACGACGGGAGGGAGTCGGATGCCGTGGCCAGCCCGGTCGCGAGCTCCCCGGTGCCGTCGGCGAGCTGGGCAACGCCGTCCGCGAGGCTCGTGGCGCCGTCGGCAGCCTGGGCCGCGCCCGAGGCGAGCTGCGATGCGCCGTCGGAGAGGCCGCTCGCACCGCTCTGGATGCCGGTGACGCCCGTGGCCAGCTGGCCCGCGCCCGCCGCCGACTGGTCGATGCCGCCGGCGAGCTGGGTGAGACCGCCGGCGAGCGTGCCCACGCCGGTGCCGATGCCGCGGAACTGCTTCGCGAACTCCGCGGTGACGCCGGTGTTCAGCTGCGCAATGCCGTCCGCCGTGTACTTGGTCAGAGCCACCGCGCCGGGATTGTCCACCGGGTCGGTGCCGTTGAGGATCGCCGACGTCGTGCCGGCCGAGACGACCGCGGCTCCGAGGTCCGCGCAGAAGTCTCCGGGTTGTGCACAGGACGCGGCGAGGGCCTGCAGAGCCTCGAAGTTCGCCTTCGCCTTCGCAGCCGCGGCGGCGGTCGCCGCGTTGGCCCCACCGGCGACCTGCGTGAGCCCATCGGGCACGACCCCGGTCTGCTCCAAGGTGGCCGCGCCCGCGTTCACGCCGTCCGCGATCTGCTGCGCGCCGCCGGCGGCCTCGCGCGTCTTGCCGGCGATCGTCGTGAGCCCCGACTGCAGCGATGTCGCGCCGCCCGCGATCTGGCCGGCGCCGCTCGCGAGCTGCGAGGCGCCGCTGGCGAGCTGTTCGTTGCCGTCCGCGAGCTGCGAGATGCCGTCGGGCAGCTGCGCGGCTCCGTCGGCGGCCTGGGTCGCGCCGTCGGCGAGCTGCTGCGCGCCGTCGGCCGCCGTGCCGAGCTGGTCACCCAGCGTCGTGAAGCCGAGGAAGACGTTCTCGAGGTACACGGTCGACAGCTGGGTGCCCATGGTCGAGGCCGCAGCCGAGGCGACCTGCGCGGTGATCGCATCGTCGACGATGAGGCTGTCGGGCGGTGTCGTGACCTCGATCGTGGCCTGCTCCGGCGTCTCGCCCGGGCGGGTCGACAGGGCGGCGGCAGTGAAGTTCTCGGGGATCGTGATGACGGCGGCGTAGGTTCCGTCGGCGAGGCCGGCGGCCGCGTCATCCGCGTTCGACAGCGTCCACGTGAGGTTGCTGTCGAGCTCGTCCGAGCCCTCGACGAGCCCGGCGGTGAGCTGGCGGCCGAGCGGCACCATCTGCCCGTCGACGGTGACCGGCTCGTCCTCGTTCACGACGGCGGCGGTCAGGCTCTCGAGCCGGTCGACCGGGTTGTACAGCGCGGCCACGAGGATGCCGCCGATCACGACGGGCAGCAGCAGCACGCCGATGAGCGTCAGCCACGTGACCGGCCGGGTCGAGCGGGCGCGCTCGACGGCCGTGGTGATCCAGTTCGGGGTCATGCGTTCACCTCTGCGGTGGTGGTGGTCTGTGAGGTGGCGGAGCGCAGCGTGATCGAGGTCACGTCGGGGCGGTGCGCATCCGCGAGGAGGGCCAGGGCCGCGCTCTCGGTGCGGCCGGTCACGACGAGCGTCAGACGCTCGTCGCCCGCGGCCAGCGCCGCGGCGGCATCGCGCAGCAGCGCCGCCGCCTGGTCGCGCTCCGCGTGGTCGAGCGCGTCGACGCCCTCGATCACGACGAGGCCGGCCTTTCCGGCGAGTGCGGTGCGCAGCGCCGGCACGCGGTCGTCCGCGTCGGCGAGAAGTGCGAGGCCGACGTGCGCGCGCACCCAGGCCCCGCGCTCGGGGAGCAGGTGGCCGGCGACCCGGAGGCGTCCGTCCGTGGGTGCGAGTCGTGCGGCGATCGTCAGGGCGAACGCCCGTGCGGCGCGGGGGTCGCCGGTCGCGATGAGCGTGCCGCCGGGCTCGACCCGGAACCGGGCGTCCTCGAACAGCACGACCTCCCCGGCCGATCCGCCCGCGTCTGCGCGCACGCCGACGCCGTCGCCGACGACCGCGGCGGTCGTGTTCGGCTCCGGCCACTCGGCGAGCGACAGCTCGCGCTCGACGGCCTCTCCCTCGATGTCGAAGTGGGGGAGGATCCGCTCGAGCCAGCGCGGCATCCACCACGCCTTGTCGCCGAGCAGGGTCATGACCGCCGGCACGAGCGTCATGCGCACGAGGAACGCGTCGACCGCGATGCCGACGGCGAGACCGAGCGCGATCGGCTTGATCGACGAGTCGCCCTCGGGCACGAACGCCGCGAACACCGCGAACATGATGACGGCCGCCGCGGTGACCACGCGCGCCGAGGCGGTGAAGCCCGAGCGCACCGCGCCGACGGCGATGTCTCGGCCGCTGCGGGTCGCGTGACCGCCGGCGGCGCGGCGGGCGTGGACGTAGTCCTCGCGCATGCGGCTGACGAGGAAGACCTCGTAGTCCATCGCCAGGCCGAACAGCACGCCCATGAGGATGATCGGCATGAAGCTGATGACCGGGCCCGTGCGGTCCACGTGCAGCAGCTCCGCGCCCCAGCCCCACTCGAACACCGCCGCGACGACGCCGAATGCGGCCATCACCGACAGCAGGTAGCCGAGCGCCGCCTTGATCGGCACCCAGATCGAGCGGAACACGATCATGAGGAGCACCAGCGACAGGCCCACGACGAACACGCCGAACGGCAGCAGGGCGGCGCCCAGGCGGTCGGAGATGTCGATGCCGACGGCGGTGAAGCCCGTCACCTTGAGGTCGACGCCGTACTCGTCCTCCAGCTCCGGGGCGAGCGCGCGCAAGTCGCGCACGAGCTGGGCGGTCGCGGGGTCGTCGGGCGCGGTCTCGGGCACGATCTGGATGAGTCCGGTGTCGGCGGTCTCGTTCGGTGTCGCGAGCGCGACCTCCTTCACACCCGGGACCTTCTCGATCTCGGCCTGGAGGTCGGCCATGAGGCCGAGCGGATCGGTCGACGTGACGATCGTGCCCGTCATGATGAGCGGACCGTTCGACCCCGGCCCGAAATGCTCGGCCGTGAGGTCGTACGCCTGACGCGCCTGGCTCGACTCCGGCTGCTGGCCGGCGTTCGGCAGCGCGAGCGCGAGGCTGGCGGCCGGGATCGCCATGACGCCGAGGGTGATGACGACGGCGATCGTGGTGATCCACGGGTGCTTGGTCACCAGCGCGACCCACTTGTTGGTCTTCTGGGGACCTCCGTGGATCGGCTCGGTTGCGAGGGCGGTTTCGTCGGTCGCCTGTTCGCGCGTCTCCGCCGCCTCGGTGGCCGCTCGCGCGCGCCTCGAGGTCTCCTCTGGCCGGGCTCCGCTCAGCGGGTGCGAGGCATCCGCGTCGTCCGAGGCGGGTGCGTCCGACTGAGTCGATGTTCCGTTCTCCGCGTCGGTCGAGCGGCGGGCGCCGGGCAGCGGAATCCCGCGACGCTTCCTGCCGTGGCCCCAGCCTGCGACGCGGTGCTTCGCGAAGCCCAGGAGGGCGGGCGTCAGGGTGAGGGCGACGACGACGGCGATCGCGACGGCGACGGCGGCGGCGATGCCCATCGTGGTGAGGAAGGGGATGCCGGCGAAGCCGAGGCCGACGAGGGCGATGAGCACCGTGATGCCGGCGAAGACGACGGCGGAGCCGGCGGTGCCCGTCGCACGGGCGGCGGACTCCTCGGGCTCGACCCCGGCGCGCACCTGATCCTGATGTCGCGCGACGATGAACAGGGCGTAGTCGATCCCGACCGCGAGTCCGAGCATGATCGCGAGCATCGGCGTCGTCGACGACACCGAGACGAACGCCGTCGCGACGAAGATGAGGGCGATCGCGAGACCCACGCCGATGAGCGCCGAGACGAGCGGGAACCACGCCACCGCGAACGAGCGGAACGTCACGATCAGCACGAAGAGCGCGATCAGCACGCCCACCGCCTCGATGATGGACAGCGCCGGCACCGACGTCGAGAAGAGGTCGCCGCCCATCGCGACCTCGGAGCCTTCGGGGAGCGTCTCGCGCAGGTCGTCGGCGACGTCCTCGAGTCCATCCTTGGTCTCGTCGGAGACATCGGTGGCCTGGCCGTCGAACTGGAGGCGGATGATCGCGGCGGAGTCGTCGTCCGACACCATCCCCGTCACCATCTCGTTGAACGGGTCGGTGACGGCGATGACGCCGTCGAGGTCTTCGAGGTGCGCCACCGTGTCGTCGATGGCGCCGGCGTACGGCTCCTCGTCGATCCGGTCGCCGTCCGCGGTCACGATGACCAGCTGTGCGCTCGTGCCGCTCGCCTGAGGGAAGCTGCGGTCGAGCAGCTCGATGCCCTCCTGAGCCTCGGTGCCCGGGATCGAGAACGAGTTGTCGGTGCCGCCGAGGTGCGGGATCGCGAGTCCGAGGGCGATGCCGAGCAGCATCAGCCACGAAACCAGCACCCGCCACGGGTGGCGGTAGGTCCAGCGGCCGAGCGCATACAGAAGAGTCGACAACAGCGCCTCCGGTTACGGGTGGAGAGTTCGGGAACCGTCGATACAGCGCTGTATCGGATACATGAGTGTATCGTAAGGCGGGTTGCCCGCCGGAACCTGAGTAGTGCGTGTGAGACTGGACGGAATGGAGGACCGATGACCGACACCCCCGTCGCCGAAGCGACCGGCACCTCGCGTCGCCGTGAGGCGACCCGGCAGAAGCTGCTGGATGCTGCGGCCCTCGTCTTCGCCGAAGTCGGCCTGGACGCGGCATCCGTCGAAGCGATCTGCGAGCGCGCCGGCTTCACGCGCGGCGCCTTCTACTCGAACTTCGAGACGAAGGACGAGCTCATGCTCGCCCTCACCGAGCGCGTCGCCGGCGAGAAGATCGACGAGGTCGCCGAGCGGGTCGCGGTGCTGCAGGAGCGCGGCGAGGACCTCGAGCCCGGCGCCCTTGTGCGCCAGTTGCTCGACGTCGCGTTCGACAAGAAGCAGGGCATCCTGCTGACGAGCGAGATCCGCACGCGCGCCATGCGCGATCAGCGGCTTGCGGAGACGTACATCGCGTGGCAGGCGGGCATGGTCGAGCGCGTCGGCTCGTTCATCGAGGAGCTCGCGCTCACCTACCGCTTCCGCCTGCGCGTGCCCTCGCAGGAGTTCGCCGGGCTCATCCTCCAGACCTGGGAAGACACGTCGGCCTTCGCCATCATGTCGGGCCTCAGCACCCCCGAGATGCACCAGCTGGTGAACGAACGCACCGCCCGCCTCGCGACTGCTCTGGTCGACCCCCTCTGATCAGTCAGGCACCGAGCGCCTCGTAGCAGCGGGCCGCGCGGTCCAGCCACCACTGACGGCGGTCGGCGGATGCTGCGTGCTCGGCGAGCAGCGCCGGGTCGGGGGTGACGCGGCCGACTGCCAGCGCTCCGCCACGCGGCGCGAGTGGCGGGTCGACGACGTCGGCGGTGAACAGCGACGCGGTGCCGAGACCGCAGTCGTAGTCGAGTTCGGGAAGCGCGGCGGCCAGCGCGACGCCCATCGACAGCCCCACCGAGGTGTCGAGGGCGCTCGACACAACGGCAGGAAGGCCGGCCTCGGCGACGATCTCGAGCGCTCGGCGCACTCCGCCGAGCGGCTGCGCCTTGATCACCAGCAGGTCGGCGGCGCCGGCACGGGCGACCGCAAGCGGGTCGGCGGCCTTGCGCACGCTCTCGTCGGCGGCGATCGGGATGCCCATGTACTTCACGCGGCGGCGGAGTTCCGCGAGCTCTTCGACGCTCGCGCACGGCTGCTCGGCGTACTCGAGGTCGAACTCCGCGAGCGCATGGACGGCGTGCTCGGCCTCGTCGACGTTCCACGCGCCGTTCGCGTCGATGCGGATGCGGCCCTCGGGGCCCATGGCCTCGCGCACCGCGCGCACGCGCGCGACGTCGTCCGCGAGCACCTGCCCGGGCTCCGCCACCTTGACCTTCGCCGTGCGGCAGCCGTCGAATCGCGCGAGCACGGAGGGGACGGATGCAGCCGCCACCGCGGGCACCGTGGCGTTGACGCCGATGAGCTCACGGCGGGCGGTGGGGCGCGGCATCCGTGAATCCTCGATCGCGGCAGCCAGCCACGTCGAGGCTTCCGCGTCGCCGTACTCGGCGAAGGGGGAGAACTCCGCCCAGCCCTCCGGGCCCTCGAAGATGAGCGCCTCGCGCACGTCGATGCCGCGGAACCGCGCGACCAGGGGCAGCGCCACGACGTGCGCGGAGTCGAGGATCTCGGCGAGCGGGGGGAGCGGAGCGGGCGTCGTCACGGGTTCAGTCTGCCCGCGAATCCCGGCTCAGAACCCGCCGACCTGGAATCGCGCGTCGCGCGTCTCGTAGTGGCCGATCACGCGGGCGTCGCGGTACGAGGAGGACTGCACGGCCCGGTACTCCTCGTGGGTCGCCGGCTTTCCGAGGATCGCCCACTTCAGGCGTGTCCAGCGGCTCGGCTTCTCGGACATCGAGGCCCCCTCTCGCCCTGTGGCCCCAGCATCCCAGTTTCGACTGGAACTATAAAGTGTTGTTGACGATAGTGTGTGACACACAGTATGGTGTGAGACATGAGCGAATCCGAGATCCTCGAGACGCACCTGCAGGAGCTGCGGCGCGGCACGGTCGTCCTGGCGTGCCTGCGGCTGCTCGAGACGCCGGGGTACGGGTACGGCCTGCTCGAGGAGCTCGGGGAACGTGGCTTCCCGACCGACGCGAACACGCTGTACCCGCTGCTGCGGCGCCTCGAGAAGCAGGGCTTCCTCACGAGCGAGTGGAACACCGACGAGTCCCGTCCCCGCAAGTTCTACCGCACCAGCGACGCCGGCCTCCGCCTGGCCGGCGCCCTCACCGACGACTTCCGCGCGATCGCCGCCGCGATCGACGCCCTTCCTGAGGAGAACTGACATGACTGCCACCGCCACCCTCACCGACCGCTACGTCGACGCCGCCATGCGCACGGTGCCCGAGGCGCAGCGCGCCGATCTCGCCGCAGAGCTGCGCGCCTCGATCGACGACCAGATCGAGGCCCGCGTCGAGCAGGGCGAACCCCGCGACAGCGCCGAGCGCGCCGTGCTCACCGAGCTGGGCGACCCCGACAAGCTGGCCGCGGGGTACACGGACCGTCCGCTCTGGCTCGTGGGGCCGCGCTACTTCCTCGACTGGTGGCGGCTGCTGAAGCTCCTTCTCTACATCGTGCCCGCCTGCGCCGCGTTCGGGGTCTCGCTCGCAATGGTGATCGACGGCGCCTCGTTCGGCGAGATCATCGGTGCGCTCGTGCCGCTGCTGCTCTCGGTGGTCGTGCACCTCGCGTTCTGGACCACGCTCATCTTCGTCATCCTCGAGCGCACCGGCAACGAGGCGATGCGGGGCGAGCCGTGGACGCCCGATCAGCTCCCCGAGCCGCGGCAGAAGGGCGTGGGCCTCGGCGACATGATCACGTCCCTCGCGTTCCTCGCGATCATGGTCGGGGTCGTGCTGTGGGACCTGTTCGTCGGGTTCGTGCCCACCGAGCCGGGCCTGTCGTTCCTCGACCCGGGTCTCTGGCCGTGGTGGATCCTCGCCCTGTTCGCCGTGATGGCGCTCGAAGCTGTGCTCGCGGTCGTCGTCTACGCGCTCGGACGCTGGACCATCGGGCTGGCCGTGGTCAACGGCGTCCTGAACTTCGTCATCGCGGTGCCGGCGCTGTGGCTGCTGTTCGAGGGGCGCCTGATCAACCCCGCGTACTTCCCGACGATCATCCCCGACGGCGGTGACGAGGTGGGGCAGATCCTCTCCATCATCGTCGGCTTCGTGATCGCGGGCGTCGCGATCTGGGACACGGTGGATGCCGCGCTCAAGGCAGCGCGTGCGCGCCGGGCGTAGCAACTCCTCAACCTCGGGGCTCGACGGAGGGCTCTCGGCCGAAGATCTCGGCTGAGGGCCCTTCGTTGAGGAGTCGGTGCCGACCGGCCTCACGCACTTCCCCTCGAACGAGGACCGACCCCTCGCAGCGGCCCTAGTGTTTTCCCCATGCCCCTCCTCGACACTCCCGTGCGCCTCGGCGTGCAGCTGCAGCCCCAGCACGCCCCCTACTCGGCCTTCCGCGACGCCGTCCTCCGCCTCGAGGAGATGGGCGTCGACATCCTCTTCAACTGGGACCACTTCTTCCCGCTGACGGGCGACCCCGAGGGCCTCCACTTCGAGTCCTGGACCATGCTCGCCGCGTGGGCCGAGCAGACCGAGCGCGTCGAGTTCGGCGCCCTCGTCAACTGCAACAGCTACCGCAACCCCGACCTGCAGGCCGACATGGCCCGCACCATCGACCACATCTCGGCGAAGGACGGCGTCGGCCGCTTCATCTTCGCCACCGGGTCCGGCTGGTTCGCCCGTGACTACGAGGAGTACGGCTATGAGTTCGGCACCGCCGGCTCGCGCCTGAACGACCTGGCCGCAGGGCTCGAGCGCATCGAGGCGCGCTGGCAGAAGCTCAACCCTGCGCCCACGCGCGAGATCCCGGTCATGATCGGCGGCGCGGGCGAGCAGAAGACCCTGCGCCTCGTCGCCCGGCACGCCGACATCTGGCACAGCTACGTGCGCGCGAACGATCTGCCGCACAAGCTCGACGTCATCGAGCGGTGGGCCGCGGGCGAGCAGCGCGACACCTCGAACCTCGTCATCTCGAACGAGCTGCACCAGCGTGACGAGGCCCACGCCGACCGCCTCTACGACGCCGGCGTGCGCCTGTTCACCATCGGCTTCCAGGGCCCCGACTGGGACTACGACCTCATCCGCGGGTGGCTGGCCTGGCGCGACGCCAAGAACGCCTGACGCTTTTCTCACGGATGCTGCCGCCCGGCGCACGGCGCCGGGCCGCAGCATCCATCGTTCCGGCCTCGCCCGAACCGCGAGAGTACAGCTGGTCGCCGAGGGTGCGGTTGGTTCCCTACCTCTCGGCGACCAGCTGTACTCTCGCTGACCTGGGGCGAGGCTGGACCAGCGTCCGCACCGGACGAGGACTGCGGTGTCCGTCATGGAACGGGACGCCGAAGACACCGGCGACTAAAATCGCGGGGGTGACCGCAGCACCGCCCGCACCCCGGTTCAGCCTCGACATCGACGGGGTGCCCCGGCCGGAGCGCTCTCAGCAGCTGCTCGACGGCGTGCGCGAGCGCGTGGTCATCGCCGACGGCGCGATGGGCACGATGCTCCAGCGGTACGACCTGTCGATCGACGGCGACTTCCAGGGCCTCGAGGGCTGCAACGAGATCCTCAACGTCTCGCGTCCGGATGTCGTGGGGGCGATCCACGACGCGTACCTCGCGGTCGGCGTCGACGCGGTCGAGACCAACACGTTCGGCGCGAACTGGTCGAACCTCGACGACTACGGCATCGTCGACCGCATCGCCGAGCTCGCCGAGGTCGGTGCTCGCATCGCGCGCGAGCGCGTCGAGGCCGCCGAGGCGGCCGACGGCCGCGTGCGGTGGGTGCTCGGCTCGATGGGCCCCGGCACCAAGCTCCCGAGCCTCGGTCACACGACCTACGACAACCTCAAGCAGACGTTCGCGCTGCAGGCCGAGGGCCTCATCGACGGCGGAGCCGACGCCTTCCTGGTGGAGACGAGCCAGGACCTCCTTCAGACCAAGGCCGCGATCAACGGGTGTCGTCAGGCGATCGTGAGCCGCGGCATCCGTCTGCCGATCTTCGTCGAGGTGACCGTCGAGACCACCGGCACCATGCTCATGGGCTCCGAGATCGGCGCGGCGCTCACGGCGATCGAGCCGCTCGGGGTCGACGCGATCGGCCTCAACTGCGCCACCGGCCCCGCCGAGATGAGCGAGCACCTCCGGCACCTGTCGAAGCACGCCACTGTGCCGATCGCCTGCATGCCCAACGCCGGTCTGCCGGTGCTCGGCGCGAACGGCGCGCACTATCCGCTCACGCCCGTCGAGCTCGCGACCGCGCACGAGCAGTTCGTGCGCGAATTCGGGCTGGGATTGGTGGGCGGATGCTGCGGCACGACGCCCGAGCACCTCGCCGCGGTCGTCGAGCGCCTGGCCGGCTTCCGGTCGTCGAGCGAGCGACGCGAGCCGAAACGTGCCGCACCCCGCGCAGACAGCGACCGCGCCATCCCGGTCCGGACGCTGGGCGAGCGCGTGGTCGACCTCGACCCGGGTGTCGCGTCGCTGTACCAGCACGTGTCGTTCCAGCAGGACGCCTCGTACCTCGCGATCGGCGAGCGCACCAACGCCAACGGCTCGAAGGCGTTCCGCGAGGCGATGCTCGAGGGCCGCTGGGACGACTGCGTCGAGATCGCGCGGGATCAGATCCGCGTCGGAGCCCACCTGCTCGACGTCTGCATCGACTACGTCGGCCGCGACGGCGTGGCCGACATCCGCGAGGTCGTCTCGCGCTTCGCGAGCGCCTCGACGCTGCCCCTCGTCGTCGATTCGACCGAGCCCGCGGTCATCGCCGCCGGACTCGAGCTCATCGGCGGCCGCCCCGTCGTGAACTCGGTGAACTACGAGGACGGCGACGGCCCGACCTCGCGGTTCGGCCGCATCATGCCGCTCGTCAAGGAGCACGGCACGGCGGTCATCGCGCTCACCATCGACGAGCACGGCCAGGCCCGCACGACCGAGGGCAAGGTCGCGATCGCCTCGCGCCTCATCGACGAGCTCGTCGGCGAGTGGGGCCTGCGCGTCAGCGACATCATCGTCGACTGCCTGACGTTCCCGATCGCGACGGGCCAGGAGGAGACCCGCCGCGACGCCATCGAGACCATCGAGGCGATCCGGCAGATCAGCGCCAAGTACCCCGGCATCAACACGACGCTCGGCGTCTCGAACGTGTCGTTCGGCCTCAACCCGGCCGCGCGCAGCGTGCTGAACTCCGCGTTCCTGCACGAAGCGGTGCAGGCGGGGCTCACGTCGGGCATCATCGACGCCGCGAAGATCGTGCCGCTCGCCTCGATCTCAGAGGAGCAGCGCAAGGTCGCCCTCGACCTCGTGTGGGACCGCCGGGAGTACGACGCCGACGGCAACATCACGTACGACCCGCTGGCACGGATGCTGGACCTCTTCGCCGGCGTCGACACCGCGGCCCTGCGCAACCAGCGCGCGGCCGAGCTCGCCGCACTGCCGGTGGGCGAGCGGCTCGAGCGCCGCATCATCGACGGCGAGGGAAAGGGCCTCGAGGTCGACCTCGACCTCGCCCGCGCGGGCGGGCTCGCACCGCTGCAGATCATCAACGACCACCTGCTCGAGGGCATGAAGATCGTCGGCGAGCGGTTCGGCGCCGGCGAGATGCAGCTGCCGTTCGTGCTGCAGTCGGCCGAGGTCATGAAGAACGCGGTGGCGCTGCTCGAACCGCACATGGAGAAGTCGGATGCCTCGGGCAAGGGTCGCATCGTGCTCGCGACGGTGCGCGGCGACGTGCACGACATCGGCAAGAACCTCGTCGACATCATCCTGACCAACAACGGGTACGACGTCATCAACCTCGGCATCAAGCAGCCGATCGCCGACATCATCGCGGCGGCAGAGGAGCACGACGCCGACGTCATCGGCATGTCGGGCCTGCTCGTGAAGTCGACCGTCGTGATGAAGGAGAACCTCGAGGAGCTCACGTCGCGCGGTCTCGGCACCAAGTGGCCGGTGATCCTGGGCGGCGCCGCGCTCACCCGTGCGTATGTCGAGGACGACCTCGCCTCGCTGTTCGACGGTGAGGTGCGCTATGCCCGCGACGCGTTCGAGGGGCTCGCGCTCATGGAGCCGCTCGTGAAGATCGCGCGCGGCGCGGCGCCCGATTCGGTCGGGCTGCCGGCACTCAAGAAGCGGCGGCACGCGGCCGGCTCCAAGCTCACCCTCACGGAGCCCGAGGCGATGCCGGCACGCTCGGACGTGGCATCCGACAATCCCGTCCCCGCACCGCCGTTCTGGGGCACCCGCATCGTCCGCGGCCTCGCGCTGCACGACTACGCCGCGTTCCTCGACGAGCGCGCGACGTTCATGGGCCAGTGGGGCCTCAAGCCCGGCCGGGGCGAGGACGGCGCCACCTACGAGCAGCTCGTCGAGGCCGAGGGCCGGCCGCGGCTGCGCTACTGGCTCGACCGCATCCTCGGCGAGGGCATGCTCGACGCGTCGGTCGCGTACGGCTTCTTCCCGGTCGTGTCGGAGGGCAACGACGTCGTCGTGCTTCACCACGGCGACGACCCCTCCGGCGCGCTCGGCGCCGCCGGCCTCCTCGCCCCGGACGGCGGATCGGGCGGCACGCTCGGCACCGACCGCCTGCGCTTCCACTTCCCGCGTCAGCGCCGCGACCGGCATCTCTGCCTCGCCGACTTCGTGCGCTCGCGCGAATCGGGGCAGGTCGACGTGCTGCCGGTGCAGCTCGTGACGGCGGGCGCCAACATCGACTCGGTCACGGCGAAGCTCTTCGCCGAGGACAGGTACCGCGACTACTACGAGCTCAACGGTCTCGTGATGCAGCTGACCGAGGCACTCGCCGAGTTCTGGCACGCCCGCATCCGCTCCGAGCTGGGCTTCTCGGCCGAGGACCCGACCGACACCGCGGGTCTCTTCAAGCTCGAGTACCGCGGCGCCCGCTTCTCCCTCGGCTACCCGGCATGCCCCGACATGGAGGACCGCCGCAAGGTCGTCGAGCTGCTGCGCCCCGAGCGCATGGGCGTCGAGCTCAGCGAGGAGCTCCAGCTCCATCCCGAGCAGTCCACCGACGCCTTCGTCTTCCACCACCCCGAGGCGAAGTACTTCTCCGTCTGACCCGGCGCTGTCGGGGATGACGGATGCCGCCGCCCGCAGCATCCGGGAAGGTGTCAGCCGTCGTCGCGATCCGCCGTGCGAACCGGCGACGGATGCCCCATCGGCGTGCGGCGATGCGGAGGGAGGTGGCAGGTGTGGTCGCGTCGCACGAGGTCACGCGGCGTCGGCTGCCACCTCCGTGCGGAATCCCTGATACACGGTGAGGCCGCGAGGCGCGGTCGGGCTCAGCGCGGGTCCGGCTCAGCCCGGCGTGATCTGAAAGTCGATGTTGACGGGAACCCCGCCGTCGAGCCACGCTTCGGGCCCGGAGGACATGAACGACACCACGCCGAGCACGGCGGCCAGGAGCGGCACGACCCACAGGGCGGTCGCCGCGAGCGACAGGATCCGCGAGATCTGCGCCGTCGACGTCGCCTTCGCGGCTCGGCTCAGCGCGACGACGAAGACGAGCGCCATCACGAACCAGGTCAGCGGCGACGGGCGGAGGGTCGCGGTGTAGCAGACCGGATCGCCGCCCGACGCGGGGTCGAGGCATCCACCCCTCGAGGCGAGGGTGAGCACGCCGTACAGGAACGCCCACAGCAGGCCGCGCTTGGCGAGCGAGATGATCTCGGGCACGTAGGCACCCACGAGGCTCGCCGATACCGGCGTCGCGACGGTCGCTGCGGTCACGTGGGCTCCTTCCGGCACGTGAGCTTCACGATAGGGCAGAGGAGCGCTCTCGCGGCGTCAGGCTGGTCTCAGTGCGCGACGCGAGCGGCTTGGTGCGGCGGAGGGCCGCGAGGATCGGGCGGCCCACGACGACGAGCCCGATGACGGTGGTGATCGCGCGGAGGGTGTCCCAGCTGAGGGTCGAGGTCACGAGGGAGTAGAGCAGGAAGCTCGAGAGGTTCACGTCGAGCGGCGCGCTGCCGTCGTACGAGATGCCGGTGCCGTAGCCGACCGCGAACGGCCAGAACCACAGGTTCATCAGCAGGCCGAACGCGTACGACGCGACGACGCCGTAGACGCTGAGCATGGCGATCTCGCCGATCCGCGAGATGCGCCGGGGGAGGAGGCCCGCGAGAGCGCCGACCCATGCGCACGCGAACATCTGGAAGGGAGTCCACGGGCCGAACGTGCCCGTGATGAGCGTGGAGAGGGCGATCGTCGCCATGCCGAGGAGCATGCCGAACCGCGCGCCGTAAGCGCGGCCGGCGAGGATCAGCAGGATGAACACCGCCTCGACGCCGCCGACGCCGGTGCCCGCGATGCGCACGGCCGCGCCGATGGCCGCGAGCGTGCCGAGGAGCGCGAGCATGTGCGCGGAGCGCACACTGCCGTCGAGCGTCGCCACGACGACGAGCGCGGCGAGCGGCACGAGCGCGAGCGCCGCGACCGGCACGGCCGCGTACGCCTGCTCGGGCACCGCCGTCGCGACGAGCGGCCAGCAGAACGCCCCGAGCGCGACGAGGTTCGCGGCGGCCAGAGCGGCAACGGGCAGGCGGCCGCCGAGCCGGCGCCCGCGGCTGCGGGGCGCGGTCCTCCCTGTTCGCAATTCAGGATGGTTCGCCGAACCCGCGTCCGCGGGACGGTCTTCCCGGCTTTCATCCTGAGTTGCGAGCGGTGCGCGCCGTGCAACCGGCGCGAATGGACCCGGAATCGGGCGGGCGAAGGATGCTGCGGCCAGCACGCCTGCCCGCATCGTCAGCGTCCGGTCGGTGCGGGCGGTGAAGTCGGGCTCGTGCGAGGTGACCAGCACCGCGGTGCCGGACACGGCGAGCGAGGTCAGCGCCTCCCACACCATGTCGCGGGCGGTCGGATCGAGGCCCCGCGTCGGCTCGTCGACCATGAGCACGCGCGGGGAGGGCGCGAGCTGGATCGCCAGGGCGAGGCAGCGCCGCTCGCCCGCGGACAGATCGCGCGGATGCCGCGCCAGACGCGCCGCGAAAGGCGGGCCCCCGGGATCGAGGCCCAGGAACCCCGCGAACCGCGCGGCAGTCCCCGTCGCCGCACCCGGGTCGCGGCGCGCGGCCCGGCGGTCCGCCCGCCGGCACTCGGCGGCGACGGTGTCGCAGACGAAGAGATCGTCCGAGGCGTCGGGCACCAGTGCCACGCGACCGTCCGACTCGACCGCCATTCCTCGTGCAGGCAGGGCGAGGGCGGCGAGCAGGCTCGACTTGCCCGCGCCGTTGGGGCCCACGAGCGCGGCGATCTCGCCGGCCCGCAGGTCGACATCGGCACCCGCCACGGCGACGGTGTCACGGTGGCGCACCGTGAGGCCGCGGGCGCGCAGCACGAGTTTGCCCGGCACACCGGAGTCGCGCGTCGCCGGCTCCGTTGCGGGGCGCATGCCGTGCGTTCGGGGCGGGTGCGACGCGCCCCGATCGTCCGCGGCGCGCCCCACACCCGCGGGGCCCACCAGCGCCACCACGCCGTCGTCGATCAGCAGCACCGTGTCGGCGATCCCCTCCAGCGCCTCGACGCGGTGCTCGGCGACCACGACGCACATGCCCGCGTCGTGAGCGAGTGCGTCGAGAAGGCCCGCGATGCGCACCCGGGCGTCGGCGTCGAGGTCGGCGAGCGGCTCGTCGACCAGCAGCACGATCGGGTGCTCGACGATCGCGGCGGCAATCGCGACGAGCGTCGCCTCGCCGGCCGAGAGCCCGCGCGTGGGGCGGTCGAGCAGGGCCGTCACACCCACCCGGTCGGCGACCTCGGCCACGCGGGCCGCAGTGATCACGGGTGCGACGCCGCGCAGCTCCAGCGAGAGCCCGATCTCGTCGCGCACCCGCTCGGTCGCGAACGCTTCGCGCGGATGCTGCAGCACCACGCCCACGCGCTGCGCGAGGTCGCGCGGGGGCACGGCAGCGCGCTCGTGTCCCACGACCCGCAGCGCCCCGGCGATCCACCCGCCGTCGGTGTGCGTGTGCAACCCCGAGATCGCCCGCAGGAGCGTCGACTTGCCCGACCCGGTCGCCCCCGCGACGAGGGTGAGCGTGCCCGCGTCGAGCACGAGCGAGGACGGAAGCCGGATGCCTCGTTCCCGCGCCGCGCCGCGCGCCGCCGCGGAGCCGAACCCGATCTCGACGTCCTCCGCTTCGACGGGCGCGAAGCAGTCCCCGTCGAGCCCGCGCCCCGCGAACCCGCGGAGCTCGAGAGCCGCCGCCACGGCCCCGGCGCGCTCGAGCGTGCGTTCGAGGAGGGGAAGCAGCATCCGTGCCCCGCCGCGCTCGCCGCGCAGTCGCTGGGCGAACCGCACCGCGCGGGCGCCGTCGGCGAGCGAGGGGAGGGTCGCCGCGGCGATCGCGAGGGCCCGTCCGATACCTCGGAGCGGTCCGCGTCGCGAGGCGTGCGCGAACACCCGGTGCAGGTCGATGACGGCGTTGACGACACCGAAGGCGAGGATCGCGAGGGCGATCGGCAGGGCGCTGGCGGCGGCATCCCACAGTCCGTCGACCGTGACAGGACCCAGCAGCACCACATGCGCGAACGGCGACGGCAGTCGCACCGCCGGAAGGTCCAGCAGGACGAAGCCGTCGCCGTCGGCGCCGTGGAAGAGGATGCGGTAGACGACCCGGGCCGCCACGAAACCTGCGGCGAGGATCGCCGCGGCTCGCAGAGGACCGGGTCGGAACGTCATGTCAGGTTGTCGGCGCGGCCGGCTCGCCGTTCAGGGTGAAGAGCAGCTCGAGGGATTCGCCCGGCTCGAGCTCGAGGGTCGACAGGCCCTCCTCGGCGTAGCCCCACTCGCCGTCTGCGGGCTTGATCCACAGGGACCAGTAGGCGAACGCGGCGGGCATGGACTCGCACGACTCGAAGTAGTCCGATCCGTCCTCGGCCGGGATCGCCAGGTCCTCCGCCGGGACGCCGTTGACGCGGCACACGACCGGGTCGCCGTACTCCTCGGTGCCCTCGGTCTCGACGCCCACGAGCGTCAGCGCGTCGGCGGCGGCGAGTGTCTCGTCGGTCTCGATGCACCACGCCTTGCTGTCGCCGTCCTCGAGAGCCGACGCGTCGACGGCCACCGTGATGCCGGCGTCGTCCGCGCACGCCTCGTCGAGGACCTGCACGGCCTGCGTGTCGGAGGCCGTGGGCGTCGCCTCGGGCGCGTCGGACGAGCAGGCGGCGAGGGCGAAGAGCAGGACAGCGGATGCCGCGGCAGCCGCCGCGGCGCGAAGAGTCGAAGTCACCGATCCAGGCTAGGCCCCGGCCATCGGTGTCCGGTCGCACATGACGCCCGCGCGCGGCCCGCCGTAGGCTGGCCGGGTGAGCGTTTCGGAACTGTTCGACGACAGCGAGTGGCGACAAGCCCCCGGACAGCCGGACGGCGGCTACACCGACATCACCGCCCACGTGTCGCAGGACGGCCGCATCGCGCGCATCGCGTTCGATCGGCCCGAGGTGCGCAACGCGTTCCGCCCGCACACGGTGGACGAGCTGTACCGCGCGCTCGACACCGCCCGCCAGGACCCGCGCGTGGGCGTGGTGCTCCTCACCGGCAACGGCCCGAGCCCGAAGGACGGCGGCTGGGCGTTCTGCTCCGGCGGGGACCAGCGCATCCGCGGACGCGACGGCTACAAGTACTCCGAGACCGACGCGGTCACCGACACCGCCCGCGCCGGCCGGCTGCACATCCTCGAGGTGCAGCGCCTCATCCGGTTCATGCCCAAGGTCGTGATCGCCGTGATCCCCGGGTGGGCCGCGGGCGGCGGGCACTCGCTCCACGTCGTGTGCGACCTCTCCATCGCCTCCGCCGAGCACGGCCGGTTCAAGCAGACCGACGCCGACGTCGGCTCGTTCGACGCAGGCTACGGCTCGGCGTACTTCGCCCGGCAGATCGGGCAGAAGTTCGCGCGCGAGGTGTTCTTCCTCGCCGAGGAGTACTCCGCCGAGCGCGCGTACGAGATGGGCGCCGTCAATCGCGTCGTGCCGCACGCCGACCTCGAGCGCGAGGCCGTGGCGATGGCGCGCACGATCCTCACCAAGTCGCCGACCGCGATCCGCATGCTCAAGTTCGCCTTCAACGCCGTCGACGACGGCATGGTCGGTCAGCAGGTGTTCGCGGGCGAGGCCACGCGCCTCGCCTACGGCACCGACGAAGCGGTCGAGGGCCGCGACTCCTTCCTCGAGAAGCGCGATCCGGACTGGTCGCCGTACCCCTGGCACTTCTGATGAGCACCAACTCCTCCGACTCTCATGCCTGGGACCCGCGGTCGCGGCAATACCGCATGGGCTGGCAGGTTCTGGAGGAGTTGATGCCCGCATGAAGCTCGTACCCGTCATCGGCGACGACCCCCGCGAGATCCTGCGAGGACTCCGCGGGGCGCTCCATGGCGCCGGCCCCGCGCTCGGGCTCGGGCTCGTGAGCGGGCTGCCGCCCGAGGTCCGCGCCGGCACCGCGGTGGTCGTGACGACCTCGGGGTCGACCGGCGTCCCGAAGAGCGTCGTCCTCAGCCGCGACGCGCTCACCGCCAGCGCGCTGTCGACCGCCGACCGCATCGGCGACGGCGCGTGGCTCCTCGCCCTGCCCGCAAGCTATGTCGCCGGCCTGCAGGTGCTCGTGCGCTCCCTCGTCGCCGACCGCGAGCCCGCCATCCTCGCGGGCGCCTTCACCCCGCAGGCGTTCTCGGCGGCGGCGCTCACGATGGTGTCGACCGAGCACGGCGAGCGGGTGCCGACCTACACGTCGCTGGTGCCGGCGCAGCTGACGAAGCTGCTCGACGCCGCCGAGCACGACCCCGCGGTGCTGACGGCCCTCCGCTCGTTCGAGACGATCCTCGTCGGGGGGCAGGCCCTGCCGGCCGCGACGCTCGAGCGCGCCGAGGCCGCCGGCGCGCGCATCGTGCGCACCTACGGCTCGACCGAGACGAGCGGCGGCTGCGTCTACGACGGCGTGGCCCTGGGCAACGTGCGGCTGCGCATCGAGCGCGGCGAGGTGCAGGTCTCCGGCCCGATCCTGGCCGACGGCTACCTCGGCGACGAGGGGCGGACGGATGCTGCCTTCCTCCGCGACCGCGACGGCTCGCGGTGGTACCGCACCGGCGACGCCGGGCTCATCGAAGACGGCGTGCTGCGCGTGCGCGGCCGCATCGACAACGTCATCGTGTCGGGCGGCATCAACGTCTCGCTCGACCGCGTCGAGCGGATCGTGCGCGGGATCCCCGGCCTGGCCCTGGCCGTCGTCGTCGGGGTTCCCGATGAGCGCTGGGGCGAGGCATCCGTCGTCGTCGCCTCCCGCGGCGAGGCGCTTCGCCGGAGCGAATCGGTCCAGCTCGAAGAGGCGCGCGCCGCCGTGCAGGCCGAGATCGGCGCCCACGCCCGGCCGGCGCGGCTCGTGCTGGTCGACGAGCTCGCGACGCTGCCCTCGGGAAAGCCCGACCGGGAGGCGATCCGCCGTGCGGTGATGTCGCTGCACTGACCACGGGCCGAGTCGGCCCTCGCGGTCGTCTCCCGCGACCGTCGCGACCATACGGGCCGAGTCGGCCCCCGCGGTCGTCTCCCGCGACCGTCGCGACCATACGGGCCGACTCGGGACTGCGCCTCAGCCCAGCGGGTACGGACCGGTGTCGACGACGCAGAACCTGTTGCCCTCGGTGTCTTCGAGCACGATCCAGTCCGCGTCGTCGGGGTAGTCGTCCCAGTCGACCTCGCGCGCGCCGAGGCCGAGAAGGCGCTCGACCTCGGCCCGCTGATCCTCGGCGTAGAGGTCGAGGTGGATGCGCGGCGGATAGTGCTGCGGGTAGCCCGTGACCGACAGCGCGAGGCTCGCCCCCGGGGCCGCCCAGTCGGCCTTGCCCGGCGGATCGAGGATCACCCAGTCGTCGGAGGGCTCGTTGCGGTCGACGTAGCCGAGGGCTGCGCGCCAGAAGTCGCCGGCGCGGGAGATGTCTTCGACGGTGAGGACGATGGATCCGATGCTCAGCATGGCCCCATCCTCGGCTCTCCGCCGACATCCGTCACCCGGGTTGACGAATGCGCGTTCCTCATCGGCGCGGCCCCTATGATGTGCATTCGTGGCAGGAACCCCGAGCAAGAAGCGCACCACCGCCGGACGCAAGAAGCAGCCTCCCCGCGGGAACCCGCAGAAGGCGCACGTCTCGCGCGACCCCGCCCACGTCGCGAAGCCGACGGCGCGCGACTGGATCGGCGCGGCGCGGCTGCGCACCCTGCCCCTCGCGATCACGCCGATCCTCGTCGGCACCGGCGCCGCGATCCTCGTCGCGGACGTCTTCCACTGGGTGATCGCGCTCTTCTGCCTCATCGTGTCGGTGTCGCTGCAGATCGGCGTGAACTACGCCAACGACTACAGCGACGGCATCCGGGGCACCGACGACTTCCGCGTGGGACCCGCGCGCCTCACGGCGAGCCGCAGGGTGAAGCCCCGCACGGTGCTCGTGGTGGCGCTGGCCTTCTTCGCGATCGCCGCGCTCGCCGGCCTCGCGATCACGATCCGCACGCAGCAGTGGTGGCTCATCGCCGTGGGCGCCGTCTGCATCATCGCGGCGTGGTTCTACACCGGCGGCAAGCGCCCCTACGGCTACTACGGACTCGGCGAGCTCTTCGTCTTCGTGTTCTTCGGACTCGTCGCCACGCTCGGCACGACGTGGGTGCAGGCGTTCGCCCTGCCGCAGGAGGCCTGGTTCGGCGCGGTCGGCGTCGGCCTCATCGCGTGCGCGGTGCTGCTCGCCAACAACCTGCGCGACATCGACCAGGACCGCGCCGCGGGCAAGCGCACCCTCACCGTGCTCATCGGCCGCACCGCGACGCGCGCGCTGTTCACCGTGTTCCTGCTGGTCGCGTTCGCCATCGCGGCCTTCCTCGCGTGGATCGGCTACCCGATCGCGTGGCTCACGCTGCTCGCGCTGCTGGCCGGGGCGCCCGCGATCCTCATCGTGTGGACCTACCGCGACCCGCGGGAACTGGTCGTCGCCCTGGGCCTCACGTCGCTGACGTCGGTCGCGTACGGCGCGTTCCTGATGTGGGCGTTCATCGGCTGACGGATGCTGCGCCCCTGAGTCAGGCGCGGGAATCCGGCGCTTCGCCGTCGGGCGCCGACGGAGCCGCGGCGTCGGCCGCGGCATCCTCCGCCTCCTCGTCGCTGGCGGCGGCGCGAGCCTTGGCGCGGCGCTCGGCGAGGTCCGAGGTGACGTCGTCGAGGGGCTTGCGCAGGAACAGCACCGAGAGGCTCAGCCCGATGAGGGCGGCGAAGATCGCGGCGAGCCAGTAGTACTCGCGCATGATCGGGAACAGCATCAGGATGCCGAACGGCACGAGGAACGCCAGCAGCCGCAGCACCGAGTAGACGATGGCAGAGCGCGCTTTCACCCGTCCATCCTACGTTCCGTCCCAGAGGCGGATTCGGAGACGGTTGCGTCACGGAGCGCCGACGACCGCCCACTGCGGGCCCCGCCCGCCTAGGATGGGAAGATGCCTCGGGTGCTGCTGATTCTGGCCCTGGTGGCGACCGCGTTCTGGGTCTTCACCATCGTCGATTGCGCGGTCCAGCCCCCGACCCGCCACCGCGGGGTGAGCAAGCCTATCTGGATCCTCATCGTCGTGCTGCTCCCCGTCCTCGGCGGCATCCTCTGGCTCATCGTGGGCCGCGGGCGCGCGTCGTCCGTCGCCTCTCGCCGGGCGCCCGACGACGACCCCGAGTTCCTCGGCCGCATCGGCACGATCAGCGACCAGGACGAGCGCATCCGCCGCCTCGAGGAGGAGCTCGCGCAGCTCGACGCCGAGGGCGAAGACCCGCGGTACAACCCGCCGGCAGGGCCCGCGGCATCCGACGACGCCGCCGCACCCGGAAGTGCGACAGCCGCGGGCGGCACCGCGACGCCGGGCACCCCGCCGCAGGCGAAGCCGCCGGTCAGCCCCGCGGACGGCGACGACGACGCCCGCGGCCAGCGCGGAGCCATCGGCTGACGTGACCGACGCCGACAGCGCCGGGGGCGCGCTCGACTCCGCGCCCGCGACCGACGCCGCCGCCGCGCTGCTGTGCCGGCTCGTCGAACTCGGCGTGCGCCACGTCGTGCTGAGCCCCGGTTCTCGTTCGCAGGCGCTCGCGCTGGTCGCCGCCGAACTCGAGCGGCGCGGCGCGATCCGCCTGCACGTGCGCATCGACGAGCGGGTCGCGGGCTTCACGGCGCTCGGCATCGGACGCGAGACACGGATACCGGCGGCCGTGGTCTGCACGTCGGGCACCGCGGTCGCCAACCTGCTGCCCGCCGCGCTCGAGGCGCACCACGCCGGCGTTCCGCTGCTGCTGCTCACGGCCGACCGCCCGCCGGAGCTGCGCGGCGTCGGAGCGAATCAGACCACGCGCCAGCCCGGCATGTTCGCCCCCACCGTGCGGCTCGAGGCCGACGTGCCGGTGCCCGAATGCGTCGACCCCGACGGCACCCACGAGCAGAGCGCGATGCTGCGCCTGCTCGCCGAGGACGCCGTCGCCGCCGCGCTGGGTGCGGGGACGCGCTCTCCGGGGCCGGTGCACCTGAACCTCCCGTACCGCGAGCCGCTCTCCGGCGCGCTCCCCGCATGGATGGGCGTTCCGGCCGCCGAGCTCGAGACCGCGGTCGTCGACGACCCCGACGGACCGCCGGTGGCGGTCGACGCCGAGGACGAGGCATCCGGAGCGCTCTACCAGGGTGGTGGCGGCATCGGCGAGGCCGACGTCCCGACCGAGCCGGAGGACGCGCCGCTCGTGCTGGAACGCGGTCCGCGCACCGTCGTGCTCGCCGGGTCCGACGCCGGTCCCGACGCCGAGCAGCTCGCCCACGTCGGCGCGTGGCCGCTCATCGCCGAGATCGTGAGCGGCGCGCGGTTCGGGCGCCACCTCGTGCACGGGTACCGCGAGCTGCTGCGCGACCCGCAGCTCGGCGGGCGCATCGAGCGCGTCGTGGTGCTCGGGCACCCGACGCTCAGCCGGGAGACCGCGGCGCTGCTGTCCGACCCCGAGATCGAGGTCATCGCGGTCCGGGGGCCGGGCGAGCCGCTCAACCTCAACGGCGCGACGGTCGCCGCCGACCGCATCGCCGTCGCGACCGGCGACCCCGACCGCGCATGGCTCGGGGCGTGGCTGCAGGCGTCGCGCGCAGCATCCGTGGACCTCACTCCGCCCGCTCCCGACGCCGAGGGCCTCTCGTCGGCCGTGCCGGGAGAGCGGCTCGGCGCGATCGCGGCCGAGCTCGGCGTGATCCGTGCACCCGTCGACCGCGCCGCGCTCGTAGACGCCGTCTGGCGGGCGACGTGGCCGCACGACCGGCTCGTGTTCGGGTCGTCGCGCCTCGTACGCGTGGCCGACCAGGTGCTGCCGGGCAAGAAGGTGCCCGTGCACGCGAACCGCGGGCTCGCCGGCATCGACGGCACGATCGCGACGGCGACCGGCATCGCCCTCGCGAGCCAGTCCGCGGGGGGCGCGGGGGTCACCCGCGTGGTCCTCGGCGATCTCGCGCTGCTGCACGACGTCGGCGCGATGCTGCTGCCGCCGCAGGAGGGCGAGCCGCGCATCCAGCTCATCGTCGGCAACGACGGGGGCGGCACGATCTTCGACGCGCTCGAGGTGGCCGCCGTCGCGGGCGCCGATGTCATGGACCGCGTGCTGCTCACCCCGCACACCGTGCGCCTCGAGCAGCTCGCGCTCGCCTACGGCTGGGAGTACCGCCGCGTCACGACGCGCGCGGCGCTCGATCAGGCGCTCACGTCTCCGGTCGGCGGTCGGCAGCTCATCGAGGTCCCGCTCGAGCGCTGAGCCCGCGGCATCCGCCATGATGGCTCCATGATCGCCTCGAGTCAGAAGCACTGGAGTGGCGACGTCGCCGATCTCCTCCGAGTCCGCGAGGGCTTCGTCCTCGCCGACGTCGACACCCGCTCGACGCCGGGATACGAGAAGGACAAGGTGCACGCCGCGGAGGACCTCAAGACCGGCGCCGCCCAGCTGGACGAGTACCAGGAACGGCTGTTCGCGCAGAGCCGTGTCGACGCGACCGACGCCTCGGTGCTCCTGGTTCTCCAGGCCATGGACTCCGCCGGCAAGGGCGGCATCATCCGCCACGTCGTCGGCTCCGTCGACCCTCAGGGCGTCGTATTGTCGGCATTCAAGAAGCCCACACCCGAGGAGCTCGCGCACGACTTCCTGTGGCGCGTCGAGCAACGCCTGCCGGTGTCGGGACTCATCGGCGTCTTCGACCGGTCCCACTACGAGGACGTGCTCATCGGCCGGGTTCGAAAACTCGCACCCGTCGAGGAGATCGAGCGGCGCTACGGCGCGATCAACGAGTTCGAGAAGCGCCTGACCGACACGGGCACGCGCATCGTCAAGGTGATGCTGCACATCTCGCCCGACGAGCAGAAGAAGCGCCTGATGGAGCGGCTCGAGCGCCCGGACAAGCACTGGAAGTACAACCCGGGCGACGTCGACGAGCGCGAGCTGTGGCCGTCGTACATGGCGGCGTACCAGACGGTGTTCGACCGCACGTCGACCGACCACGCCCCGTGGTACGTCGTGCCCGCCGACCGCAAGTGGTACGGCCGGCTCGCCGTCCAGAACCTCCTGCTCGAGGCCCTCGAAGACATCGACCCGCACTGGCCCGCCGCGACGTTCGACGTCGAGGCCGAGAAGAAGCGCCTCGCGGCGAGCTGATCCTCGCACCGGCTGGTGGTCGCCCGCATGGTCTTGGGCCCCGAAGGAAGGCCTGACCGCCTGCCGGATGCGCGGCGGACGCGAGCTCAGGCGAGCGCGTCGACGATCGGGCGGAACTTGACACGGGTCTCGAGCAGCTCCTTGTCGGGGTTGCTCTGGGCGACGATCCCGGCGCCCGCGTGCGCGACGACCGGGATCGTTGCGCTGTACTCGGCGTACCGGCGGAGCACACGGCCGGGATCGCCGATCTGCGCGCATCGCAGGGCGATGGCCCACTCGCCGTTGCCGTCGCCGTCGATCCATCCCACCGGGCCGGCGTAGCGCCCCCGGTCGAACGGCTCGAGCCGGCGGATCAGGTCCAGCGCGGTGTCCGTCGGCGTGCCGGCCACGGCCGCCGTCGGATGCAGTTCCGCGACCAGGTCGAGGGCCGACGCATGGTCGGCCAGGTCGCCCGCGACGTCGGTCGCGAGGTGCCACAGGTTCGGCAGCTTGAGGGTGAAGGGCTCGGGATCGGCGCGCAGGTGGCGCACGTGCGGTGCCAGCTTCGCGAGCACGCTCTGCACGGCATAGCGGTGCTCGTCGAGATCCTTCGCGCTGTGCGCGAGCGACGCGGACGCCTCGGTGTCGTCGTGCGCGTCGACACCGCGGGGGATCGTGCCGGCGAGCACCCGCGCGGTCACGACGCCGCGCGCGGCGGTCACCAAGGTCTCAGGGCTCGCGCCGATGAGCCGGTCGACCGCGAACGTCCACGTGTCGGGGTAGTCGTCGGCGAGGGCGCGCACGAGGCGGCGCAGGTCGGCGCCGACCGGGATCGTGCCGACGAGGTCGCGCGCGAGCACGACCTTCTCGAGCTCGCCCCGCACGATCGCGTCGACGGCCGCCCGCACGGCGGCGTGGTAGCCGGCGCGATCGAGCTTTCCGGGGCCGAGCGTCGCCGACCAGTACGGGCCGTACGGCCTGGGCTCGACCGCCGGGTCGGGGCGCGAGACGTGCGTCTGCCGGATGCGCGTGACCCATGATCGTCCGTGATGGCGGCCGACCACCGCCTGCGGGATGATCAAGCGGCTCGTGGCCGACGACCGCTCGTCGAACACGAGCGTGCCGAACGCGACCAGGCCGGTGCCGGGAAGGCCCACCGGGTCGTCGATCTCCGCGTTCGCGGCGATCTGGCGCCAGGTCTCGGCCGCCGTCGGCAGGGTGACCGGGTCGACGCCCGGCGCGGAGTGCGGGCCTCGCTCGTAGCCGCCGACCTCACCGATGCCGACGATGCCGTCGCCGCGCCGCAGCCAGGCGAGCGGCTCGTCGGGGGAGGCGTAGGCGAGGAGGTCGTCGACGTGCTCGATCTCGCGGGTCTCGACCACCAGCTCAGGCGGGCGGTGCGAAGATGTCACGCCTCCAGCCTAGACTCGCGGGGTGACCGACGCCGCCGCACAGCGCCCCACCCCCGGCCCGCCCGAGCATCCCCAGCCCGGCGCTCCGCTCCGGTTCCGCTGGCGCAAATGGGACGGCGGGCCGCACTGGGTCAACGACTGCATCTATCTGGGCAGCGACCGCTGGGGAGACTGGCTCGGCCAGCCGCAGGGTTGGCTCAACGCGCGGCCGGGCCGCCGGTTCCCCGCAGAGACCCCCGCGGTGATGCTCGTCCCCAGCGATGACTTCGTGCTGACGGTGAATGCCGCTCCGCACCGGGTGCGCGTCTACATCGACATCGCGTGGGATGTCCGGTGGGACCACGAGGGCCCCACTGGGATCGACATGGACCTCGACGTCGTCAAGGCGACAGACGGGCGCGGGCTCTTCATCGACGACCGCGACGAGTGGGAGGAGCACCGCGTGGCCTACGGCTACCCGCTCGATCTCGTCGAGAGGCTCGAGGCGCTCGCCGCCGACCTCGAGCGGCGCGTCGGTGCGGCGGAGGCGCCGTTCGACGACGCGACCGCGACCGCCTGGCTCGCGCGCCTCGCCTCCTACGACGCGGTGGCACCGCCGCCGCCGCTCACCTTCGCGGACGCCGGCGACGCCTCGCACCTCGGCGGACCCGGAGGCGCCGCCTAGACTCGGAGCGTGGCATCCCACCCCTCCGATCACGAGCCGAACCGCGCCGACCTGCACAAGGATCCGTCGCGCGTGAGCGGCATGTTCGACCAGGTCGCGGCCGGCTACGACCGCACCAACACCGTGCTGAGCATGGGCAACGACCGGTTCTGGCGCGCCGCGACGACGCGCGCGGTGAACCCCCGCGCCGGCCAGCGCATCCTCGACCTCGCCGCAGGCACGGGAGCTTCGAGCGTCGCGCTCGCCGGCCGCGGCGCCACGGTCGTCGCCGCCGATTTCTCGCCGGGCATGATCGCCGAGGGAAGGCGCCGGCACAGCAGCATCCGGAATCTCTCCTTCGTGCAGGCCGATGCCACCGACCTGCCGTTCGGCGACGACGAGTTCGACGCGGTGACGATGTCGTTCGGGCTGCGCAACGTCAACGACCCGAAGAAGGCGCTGAGCGAGCTGCTGCGCGTGACGAAGCCGGGAGGCCGCCTCGTGATCTGCGAGTTCTCGCACCCGCCGTCGAGGCCGTTCAACGGCCTCTATCGCTTCTACAACGACCGCGTGCTGCCCGTCGTCGCGAAGACCGTGAGCTCCAACGCCGAGGCGTACGACTACCTGAACGAGTCCATCCGCGACTGGCCGGACCAGCGAACGCTCTCCGCGTGGATCCGCGAGGCGGGCTGGACGGACGTCGCGCACCGCAACCTGTCGATGGGCATCGTCGCGCTGCACCGCGCCACGAAACCCCAGGCCTAGCGGCCATCGACGCACGGCGGACCGCGACGAAACGCGCCCCCGGTAGGCTGGACGCGTGACACCGACAGCGCCGGGCTCGCATATCGCGGGCAAGCTGGGCCTCACCGACCGCATCTTCGCGGGCGCGCGCTCTCGCGGCCTGCTCAAGACCGTCGAGGCGGGGCTCAAGCGCGTCGACAGCGCCCTCGAGCGTGAGCTGCGGGTCGCCGACACGCTCGCCGACGCCACGAGCCGCTACCTCTACGACGCCGGCGGCAAGCGCATCCGCCCCATGCTGGCGCTCCTGACCGCCCAGCTCGGCGACGGCGCGACCGACGAGGTGATCGACGCCGCGACGGCTCTCGAGATGACGCACCTCGGATCCCTCTACCACGACGACGTGATGGATGCTGCCGACAAGCGCCGCGGAGTCCCCAGCGCCCACGCGGTCTGGGGCAACAACGTCGCGATCCTGACCGGCGACCTGCTGTTCTCGCGTGCGAGTCAGATCATGGCACGACACGGCGAGGACGCGATCCGGCTGCAGGCCGACACGTTCGAGCGTCTTGTGCTCGGGCAGATGCACGAGACGGTCGGGCCGTCCGCCGACGACGACCGCGTCGCGTTCTACCTCCAGGTGCTCGCCGACAAGACGGGCTCGTTGATCGCGGCGGCCGCGCAGGCGGGCGTGATCTTCTCGAACGGCCCGCAGGAGTTCGAGCAGCCCATGGTGACCTTCGGCGAGAAGGCCGGCGTCGCGTTCCAGCTGCTCGACGATGTCATCGACCTGTCCGCCGACCCCGACGAGACCGGCAAGGTGCCCGGCACCGACCTTCGAGCGGGCGTGCCCACCATGCCGTACCTCGTGCTCGGACAGCGGACGGATGCCGCCTCGGTCGACCTGCGCGCCCGCATCGACGAGGGAGTGGCGCGCATCGCCGATGGCGCCGACCCGGAGATCCTCGACGAGCCGCTCGCGCAGCTGCGCGACCACGAGGCGACGCAGGCCACCCTCGACCTCGCCAACGCGTGGTCGACCGAAGCGATCGATGCGCTCGCGCCGATCCCCGACGGCGCCGTGCGCGAGGCGCTCACCCGCTTCGCCCAGGCCGTCGCCGACCGCTCCAGTTAGCCCCCGCGTCTCGTCTCGCTTCGCTCGCTCGACGACCGGGGCCGGGCGACTCCGGAATCCGAAAGGACCACCCATGACCAAGCTCCGACTGGCGATCGTCGGCGCGGGCCCGGCTGGCATCTACGCCGCCGACATCCTGCTCAAGGCCGAGCGCAAGTTCGACGTGTCGATCGATCTGTTCGAGCAGCTGCCCGCACCCTATGGGCTGGTCCGCTACGGCGTCGCCCCCGACCACCCGCGCATCAAGGGCATCATCACGGCCCTGCGCGAGGTGCTCGACCGCGGCGACATCCGCATCTTCGGCAACGTCCGATTCGGCGAGGACATCACCCTCGAGGATCTCAAGCACCACTACCACGCGGTGATCTTCGCGACGGGCGCCATCCGCGACACCGACCTCGACATCCCCGGCATCGACGCCGTCGGCTCGTACGGAGCGGCCGACTTCGTGAGCTGGTTCGACGGGCACCCGGATGTGCCTCGCGAGTGGCCGCTGGATGCAGCATCCGTCGCCGTCATCGGAAACGGCAACGTCGCACTGGATGTCTCGCGCATGCTGGCCAAGC
Organism: Microbacterium sp. NPDC056569; assembly: GCF_042793475.1. Classification (NCBI taxonomy): domain Bacteria; kingdom Bacillati; phylum Actinomycetota; class Actinomycetes; order Micrococcales; family Microbacteriaceae; genus Microbacterium; species Microbacterium sp. NPDC056569. The sequence continues at coordinate 86,284 of NZ_JBHTUV010000004.1, forward strand.
ACGCCGAGGACCTGCTGCCGACCGAGATCCCCGACAACGTGCACCAGGGCCTGGTGGCATCGAACGTGACCGACGTGCACGTGTTCGGCCGTCGCGGTCCGGCCAATGTGAAGTTCACCCCGCTCGAGCTCCGCGAGCTCGGCGAGCTGCGCGACGTCGACATGGTCGTCTACGACGAGGACTTCGACTACGACGAGGCCGCCCGCGCCGCGATCGCCAGCAACAAGCAGGTCATGGTGATCGACCGCGTGCTGCAGTCGTGGCGCAAGCGCGACTCGGTCAACAACAACGGCGGCACGGCCTCGCGTCGCCTGCACCTGCACTTCTACGCCAAGCCGATCGAAGTGAAGACGGATGCCGAGGGCCGCGTGTCCGCGCTCGTCTACGAGCGCACGCGCCCCGACGGCGAGGGCGGCGTCGTCGGCACCGGCGAGCTGCGCGAGGTGCCCATCCAGGCGCTGTACCGCGCCGTCGGCTACTTCGGATCGCCGCTGCCCGGCGTGCCGTTCGACAAGCGGCACGGCGTCATCCCGAACCGCGAGGGCCAGGTGCTCAGCAAGGACTCGAATCAGCGGGTCAACGGCGTCTATGCCACCGGCTGGATCAAGCGCGGACCGGTGGGCCTGATCGGCCACACGAAGTCCGACGCGATGGAGACGGTCCGTCACCTCATCAACGACCAGGGAACGTGGTGGCAGCCGGCCGACCCGTCCGAGGCGGCGATCCCCGCCCTGCTCGCCGAGCGCGGAGTGGCCTGGACCGACCTCGACGGCTGGCACCGCCTCGACGAGCACGAGATGGCGCTGGGCGCGCCGCACGAGCGCGCGAGGATCAAGGTGGTGCCCCGCGACGAGATGGTGACGATCTCCCGGGCCACATCCGGTCGTTGAGCCTGCCGAAACGCCGCACCCTAGGCTGAGGGGCATGGCCGGGCCATCCCTCACCTGGGTCCCCGACATCCTCGGGAACCCCTTCGAGCAGTCGACGCTGCCGCTCGGCGTGGACGGCGAGCACGGGCCGCTCGTCGCGACGCTGGTGCGCAGCATCCCGAATCCGTTCCTGACGCTGTTCGCACCGCTGCGCGATGTGGACGTGCTCTACGTGCACGGCTGGTCGGACTACTTCTTCCAGCGCGACCTCGCGCAGTTCTGGACGCGTCGGGGCGCGCGGTTCTACGCGCTCGACCTGCGCCGGTACGGTCGCAGCCTGCGCGACGGGCAGCTGCCCGGGTACGTGGACTCCCTCGAGGACTACGACGTCGACATCGCGGCGGCGCTGCACGCGATGGGACACCCCGTGGGGTCAGCCGGACAACCGCCGGCGTCCGAACCGGACAGCCGCACCGGACGCAGGCTCGTGCTGCTCGGCCATTCGACGGGCGGTCTGACGCTCACGCTCTGGGCGGCCCGGCACCCCGGCCAGGCGCATGCCGTCGTGCTCAACAGCCCGTGGCTCGAGCTTCAGCTCGGCACCCTCGGACGCCAGGCGCTGGCACCGCTGGTCGACATGCGGGCGAGGCTCGATCCGCGCGGGACGCAGCCCGCCGTCGACTTCGGGTTCTACACCCGCGCGCAGGACGAGATCGGCACGCTGCCGCACGACGAGCACCGTGCCGTGTGGCGGCCCGATCGGGGATTCCCGACGGCGCCGGGGTGGCTGTCGGCGGTGATGGAGGGGCATCGCCGGGTCGCCGCCGGCGTCGACGTCGGGTGTCCGGCGCTGGTGCTGCTGTCGACGGGATCGACGCCGCCGCTGTCGTGGCGGGAATCCATGACCTCGACTGACTCCGTGCTCGTCGTCGACGACATCGCCCGCGCGGCGACCAGGATCGGCGAACTCGTCACGATCGCGCGCGTGGACGGCGCCATCCACGACGTCTTCCTCTCCCGCACCGGCCCGCGCGAGATCGCGTACGATGCTCTCGACCGCTGGGCGCGCGCGTACGTCGTACCGGACGCGATTGTCCCCCGAAGAGGGGACAGCGCCCTTGTAGACAGTCGGGTTAAGCTGTAGGGGAGATGTCCCCAGCATCTCAGGGAAGGCCCTCCCCAAGAATCCTTCCCATCCGTCGCCACGCGCCGCAACCGGGGGGTTGGGAGCGAGAGCAGCGACGACAGGCCCCGGGTGTCCCCAGCACCCGGGGCCTTTATCGTCCCCGCTCCCGGTCGGTCACTCCGCGCGGCGGGCGAGCACGCGCATCATGAGCACGTACGTCGTCAGCGACAGCACGTACCCGAGCAGGTACACGACGAGCTCCTGCGCGAGGAACCGGCTGTAGTCGAGCTCGCCGCCGGCCATCGCCGGCGCGCTGACGCCGAGGAAGTAGGCGGCGGTCTGGCCGGCGGCGAAGATGCCGAGCAGCGCGAGCACCGCGAGGAGGGCCAGCCAGATCCGACCGCGCCAGACGCGGCCGGTCGCGGCCATCGCCGTCGACGACGTCCAGTCCGGCACCTCGGGGTCGAGCCACCCGTTCACCTTCGGTACAAGGATCACGGCCGCGATGAACGCCGCGTTGAGGAGCGTGCTGCCGACGCCGGCGGCCGAGCCGCCGTCGACGTCGCCCCGGACGAGCGCGGGGACGAGGAGGATGACGAGCACCGGCAGCGTCGCGACGACGGCCGAGAACACGGCCCGGAGGAAGCGCATGGCCCGAGTGTAGGGGGCGATGCGGAGAGCGGATGCCTCGGCTCGAGGCATCCGTTCTCCACCGCTCGTCTCTACCTTGCTCGCTCGGGTGCGACCGTGCGCAGCGCGCGTGCGCGCATCCACCATCGCCACGGCGGGAAGTCCCGCGGCCAGTGGATGAGCACCGTGTGGAACCCGCGGCGGATGCGCAGCAGCAGCGCCGCGTCCAGCCGGAGCGGTCGGGCCGAGATGCCGACGGCCGCGCCGCGGGCGCGCCGGATCCGGTGCGTCCTGCCGAGGTGGAACGACAGGTCCAGGTCGTCGTGCAGCAGATCGTCGTCGCGATGGACCTCGGCGGCGACCTGCGACCAGGCATCCCGCCGCATCGCCATGTTGGAGCCGAACAGGGGCGTGTGTCCGAGTGTCGGGAGGAGCACGGCCCGGTAGGCGCCGAGGTATGCGGCCGCCGCGCGCGGACGCGGCTTCCCTGCCGCGTCGACGAACCACGCATCGCCGGCGACGGCCGCGACGGACGGGTCCCGGTCGAACGGTGCCAGGAGTCTCTCGAGCCAGTCGTGGGGAGGAAGCGAGTCCGCGTCCAGTCGGGCGATCAGCTCGCCCTTCGCCATGTCGTAACCGGCGGCGCCGGCGGTCGCGATGCCGCGCGGCGGCTGCCGGGCGACGGTCGCCCCGAGCTCGGCGGCGACGGCGGCAGAGGCGTCGACGGAGCCGTCGTCCACGACGATGACCTCATCGGGATGCCATGTCTGGAGTCGCAGCGCCTCGAGGCATCGGCGAAGCAGCGCGGCGTCGTCGCGCACCGGGACGACCACCGTGACCGACGGCCGTGGCCGCTGCTCCGTCGCCTCATCGGATGGGGCGGAGACCTTCGACTGCGGACGACACGGCGAGGGCGCGCTCACATGCGGCCGAAGGTGGCGTCGATGTCGGCCATCTCCATCTCCGCGGTGGCTTGGATCAGCGCCGTCAGCTCCTCGTCGGCACCCGGCGAGAACTCTTCGCGACGCTCCGGGGCGATGGTGATCGGCGCACCCTCCGGCGCCTGCTGCGAGGCATCCAATTCGGTTCCGTCGCCGGAGGGCGACAGGCCCTGGAAGATCCGACCGGCCTCGGACTGATCGTCGAGGTCGAACGAGTACTGCTTGCTCTGCAGCCCGAGGTCCAGCAGGCGCTTCACCTCGGGGAACTGCTCGGCATTCGTCTTCGGGATCGGCAGGGTGCTCCTCCAGTTGACGCCGAGCGTCTCCAGAGCCTTGGCGTAGGCGTTCTCATGCGCCTGGTCGCGGACGATCAGGTACGAGATCGTCGAACGGGCGGTCTTGTTCGCCGTCATCTCGTAGAGCCGGCACTTCTGCAGGCGTCCGGTCGACTCGAGCATCAGGTTGTAGAGCAGGTCGAGGACGAGGTTCCCCGAGTTGTAGACGTAGCTGCCGCTCCAGGGATTGCCCACGGCGTCCACCGGGAGCGCGCCCTGGGCGCCGACCAGGTAGTGGTGGATGTTGCCCTCCGAGAGGGCGATGTTCAGCGGCACCGCTCCGCCGGCGCCGGGCTGGTCGATGGGGTCGCCCGACTTCCCCTGGTATCGCGGGGACCCGTCGACGAGCCGCGCGATGGTCGTGCCGATGAGTTCGACGTGGCTGATCTCCTCCGTGCCGATGCCTTGGATGAGGTCCTTGTAGGGCTTGGCCTCCGGCCCTCGGAAGTTGATGCTCTGGAACAGGTACTGCATCATCGTGCGCATCTCGCCGAACTGCCCGCCGAGCCCCTCCTGCAGGGCGTTGGCCGCCGCGGGATCCGGCTCGTCCTGCTCGATCGGGTTGATCAGCTGCTGCAAGTGGAAATACATGGTGCTCCTTCGATCGCCGGCGATGAGGTTCCACCCTCCGCGCCGGCCGGTGCACCCGTCGCGGGGGTCGACGGCGCGCGGCGCGACGGCTACCCTGTCGCACCGCAGCGCGACCGCTTCGACCCTCGGTGTCAACCCGGTGCCCTCCGGCCATCGCGTCCCTAGCCTGGGGTGATGGCTGTCAGTGAGTTCTGGTTGGTGCGGCACGGGGAGAGCATCGGCAACGTCGCCGCGACGAACGCGGAGATCGCGGGGCTCGAGGTGATCCCGCTCGATGAGCGCGATGCCGATGTGCCGCTCTCCCGAACCGGTCGGGATCAGGCGGCCGCGCTGGGCGAGTGGCTGGACGCCCGCGGGTCGGCGATCGACGCGTACTGGTCCTCGCCCTACTTGCGCGCAAGAGAGACGCTGACGATCGCCCTGGGCGCGGGCGGATCGGATGCGACGTTCCTCATCGACGAACGGCTGCGCGACAGAGAACTCGGGATTCTGGATCTTCTGACGCGCGCCGGTGTCGCTGCCCGCCACCCCGAGGAGATGGCCCGGCGCCGGCACCTCGGCAAGTTCTACCACCGGCCACCCGGGGGAGAGTCGTGGGCGGATGTCGCGCTCCGGCTGAGGTCCCTTCTCGGGGAGGTTCTCCCGGGGCCCGCGGAGCGTGTCATGGTGGTCGCTCACGATGCGGTCGTGATGCTGCTGCTGTACATCCTGCTGCCGCTCCGCGAGGACGAGCTGCTCTCCTTCGCCGACGATCACACGGTTCTCAACGCGTCGGTCACGCGCCTGGTGCGATCCGGATCGGGGTGGGAGCTCGTCGAGTTCTCGGAGGTGGGCCACCTGCAACGCGAAGGCGCCGCCGTCACCGCTCACCCGGGAGACCCGGATGTCGAGCCCGGCTGAACGCGTCACCGCGTCCCTCCTGCGGGGGTGGGGCCTGCCCGACCCGGGCGACTCGAAGAAGTCGCGCGGAGAGGTCGTCATCGTGGGCGGGTCGCGCACCTCGCCGGGAGCGGCGCTGCTCGCGGGCGAGGCTTCGCTCCGCGTCGGCGCCGGGCGAGTGGCGCTCGCCGTGCCGCAGTCGATCGATGCGCATGTGGGGATCGCGCTGCCGGAGGCGGGAGTCCTCGCCCTCCCCGATGACGCGGGAGCACCGTTGGAGGGGCGGCTGCGGGATCAGATCGCTTCGGCCGACGCGGTCCTGGTCGGGTCGGGCTTCTCGGACGCGGACGAGACACGCGCCACGCTCTCGGCGGTCGCCGCTGTAGGCCCGGGGATCCTCGTGCTGGACGCCTTCGCGCTCGGTGTCCTCGCGGATGTGGATCGCAGCAGCCTCCCCGAGAACCTCGTCCTGAACCCGAACAAAGAGGAGGCGAGCATCCTGCTGCGTCGTGACCTCGGGGAGGACGACGAGGCCGACGTGCGCGAGATCGCCGACCGATACGCCGCCGTCGTCAACTGCTACGGCGTGGTCGCTCATCCCGACGGGCGGGTGTGGCGAGTGGACGAGGGCGACGCGGGCCTGGCGACCTCGGGAAGCGGCGACGTGCTCGCCGGCGCCATCACCGGCTTCGCCGCCCGAGGCCTCGATCCGGCGCACGCCGCCGTGTGGGCGGCGTGGACGCACGGCCGCGCAGGGCGTCTGCTCGGTGCGCGGTTCGGGCTGGGCTATCTCGCGCGGGAGCTGGCGCGGGAACTCCCCGCGGCTCTCCGCGCGGTCGCCCCGTGACAGCGACCGGCGGGCGCTGATCGAGGCGCGCCGACGCCGGGGAGGGGAGGAGGGCCCCAGGTCGGGCCGGCGCTACCGGTAGTTGACGAACTGGAGGTCGACGTCGAGGTCGGCGGCCTTGAGCAGGCGCTGCACCTCCTGCAGATCGTCGCGCGACTTGGACTGCACGCGCAGCTCGTCGCCCTGGATCTGCGACTTCACCGACTTGGGGCCCTCGTCGCGGATGATCTTCGAGATCTTCTTGGCATTCTCGGACGAGATGCCGTCCTTGATCGTCGAGACGATCCGGTACTCCTTGCCGCTGGCGAAGGGCTCGCCCGACTCGAGGCTCTTCAGCGAGATGCCGCGCTTGATGAGCTTCGACTGGAAGACGTCGAGGACGGCCTTCGCACGGTCCTCGGTGCTCGCCTTGATGAGCACGGACTCGCCGCTCCATTCGACGGAGGCTCCGGTGCCCTTGAAGTCGTAGCGCTGCTCGATCTCCTTGCGGGCCTGGTTGAGCGCGTTCTCCGCCTCCTGGTGGTCGACCTTGCTGACGATGTCGAACGAGGAATCTGCCATGCCGGGCAGTCTATCGGCGCCTGCGGCGCAACGCGGGGGAGCGGATGCTGCGCCACGCGGCTGGCGCCGGAGATCGACGTGCAAGCGGTTCCATGCAGACGGCAAAAGTCACGGCGAGATATCGATCCGAACCCGGTGTTGCCATATATCGTCTGCTGAGTTAGAAATGTAAGCGCTTGCAATCGCAGGCGAGAGTCGAACCCGCACCGTCGCGACCGACAGTGCGGCCGGACTCACTCAGCACTCCAGAGAGGCACTGCACCGATGAAGGTGAACAAGAAGGGCTGGCTCGCGCTCGGCGGCCTCGCCATCACGTCGATCGTCCTGGCCGGCTGCGCGGGCGGCGGCGGCACCCCGGCCGAGACCGAAGACGGCGGCGACGCCACCTCGACCCTGACGGTCTGGGTCGACACCGAGCGCGTGGACGCGCTGCAGGGTGCGGCCGACGCGTACTCCGAGAAGACCGGCATCGAGGTCGACCTCGTCGGCAAGGACAACAGCGACATCAAGGAAGACTTCATCCAGCAGGTGCCGACCGGCAAGGGCCCGGACGTCGTCATGGGCGCGCACGACTGGCTCGGCGAGCTCTCGACCAACGGCGTCGTCGCCCCGATCGAGCTCGGTGACAGCGCCGCGGACTACGCTCCCGTCGCGATCCAGGCGTCGACCTACGAGGGCACCACCTACATGCTCCCGTACGCGGTCGAGAACATCGCCGTGCTGCGCAACGCCGACCTCATCCCCGAGCCTGCGGCCAACTTCGACGACATGATCGCCAAGGGCACCGCGGCGGGCCTTGCCACCCCGTTCGTCGTCGAGCAGGGCGTCGACGGCAACCCGTACCACCTCTACCCGTTCCAGACCGCGTTCGGCGCCCCCGTGTTCGGCACCGACGCCGACGGCAACTACGACCCGTCCGACCTCCAGCTGGGCAGCGAGGGCGGCTTCGAGTTCGCCAACTGGCTGGGCGCCCAGGGCGCCGCGGGCACCCTCAACACCGACGTCGACGGCGACATCGCCAAGACGAAGTTCCTCGACGGCGAGGCGGCGTTCTGGCTGACCGGGCCGTGGAACGTCGGTGTGGCCGTCGACGGCGGCATCAACGTCGCGATCGACGTGGTCCCCAGCCCGACCGATGCTGCGGCCCAGCCGTTCGCCGGTGTGAAGGGCTTCTTCGTCAGCTCGGAGTCCGACAACAAGGTCGCCGCGAACGACTTCCTCGTCAACTACATCGGCACCGAAGAGGTCCAGCTCGACCTGTTCGAGGCCGGCAACGTCCTCCCGGCGCTCACCGCTGCCGCCGACGCCGCGGCGTCCGACCCGATCGTCGCCGGCTTCCAGGCCGTGGGCGCCGAGGCCGTCCCGATGCCCGCGATCCCCGCGATGGGATCGGTCTGGGAGTACTGGGGTGTCGCCGAGGCCGCCATCATCAACGGCGCCGACCCGACGACGACGTGGCAGAAGCTCGTCGACGACGTGACCGCCGCCATCCAGTAACACCTGGCGGTCGAGAGGCCGCGAAACGAGACCGGGACGGATGCCGAGGCATCCGTCCCGGTCCCGACGATGAGGACGCCCCCATGACCGACACCCTCTCCACCGAGACGAACGAAGCGGCGCCGCCGCAGACCCCGCGGCAGCGCAGCGCGGCACGCATGGCCGACGCCGCCGGCGGGTCGCTGCGCGGGCTGATCGCGAAGATCGCCCTGCTCGCGATCGTCGACGCGATCGCGCTGTACGCCGCGTTCGTGCTCTTCCTGCACAACGAATGGCTCGTGCTCGCGCTCGTCGTGGTGGTGACGGCGCTGGTCAACTGGATCTACTTCTCCCGCCGCAAGATCCCGGCGAAGTACCTCGCTCCCGGCATCATCATGCTGGTCCTCTTCCAGATCTTCACGCTCGTCTACACCGGCTACATCGGGTTCACGAACTACGGCACCGGACACAACGGCAGCAAGGATCAGGCGGTCGCCTCGCTGATGCGCTCGTCGCTCGTGCGCGTCGAGGACTCGCCGACGTACGACGTGACGGTGGTCGAGCGCGTCGGAGAGCTCGGCCTGCTGGTCACCGACCCGACTGACGGCGACGTCTCGCTCGGCACCGCCATGAAGCCGCTCGAGGCTGTCGACGACGCGACCGTGGAGGGCGGCAAGGCCGTCGCCGTGGACGGCTGGACGACCCTCTCGTTCGCCGAGGTGCTCCAGCGCAGCAACGACATCGAGGCCCTCGCCGTCCCGTTCAGCGACGACCCCAACGACGGCGCCATCCGGACGCAGGACGGCCAGAAGGGCTACCTCTACGTCTCCACCCTCGAGTACGACGCCGCGGCCGGGACGATGACCGACGTCACCACCGGCACGGTCTACACCGACACCGGAGAGGGCGCCTTCGTCTCGGCCGAGGGCGAGGAGCTGCTCCCGGGCTGGCAGGTGTTCGTCGGTTTCGACAACTTCATCCGAGCCGTCACCGACCCGACGATCCGCACGCCGCTGCTGTCGGTCACGATCTGGACGTTCGTCTTCGCGATCGTCTCCGTGGCCTCGACGTTCTTCCTCGGACTTCTGCTCGCCCTCGTGTTCAACCACAAGGGCATGCGCTTCAAGAACGTCTACCGGATCATGCTGATCCTTCCCTACGCCTTCCCCGCGTTCCTCGGCGCGCTCATCTGGGGCGGCATGATGAACGAGAGCTTCGGCTTCATCAACCAGGTGATCTTCGGCGGAGCCGACATCCCGTGGCTCACCGACCCGTGGCTCGCCAAGGTCTCGGTGCTCCTGGTGAACCTGTGGCTCGGATTCCCGTACATGTTCCTCGTGTGCCTCGGGGCGCTGCAGGGCATCCCGGAGGACGTCAACGAGGCCGCCGTCGTCGACGGTGCGAACCCGTGGCAGATCTTCCGGCGCATCAAGCTGCCGCTGCTGCTGGTGACCGTGACGCCCCTGCTGATCGCGTCGTTCGCGTTCAACTTCAACAACTTCAACACCATCTACATGCTCACCGAGGGCGGACCCCGCATGCAGGACGTGAGCGGCCTGCCTGTCGGCCACACGGATCTCTTGATCTCGATGGTCTACAAGGTCGCGTTCACCGGCGAGAACCGGGACTACGGTCTCGCCTCGGCGTTCACCATCATCATCTTCATCGTGGTCGCGGTGATCGCCGTCATCAGCTTCCGCAAGACCAAGGCGCTCGAGGAGCTGAACTGACATGTCCGATTCCCAGGACCGCCTCGCCCACCCCGATAAGACCGTCGCACAGAACTCCGCGCTCGCGGTGTCCGCCGGCGGCACGGCCGAACAGTTCGAAAGCGCCGTGGGCGGAATGGCGCCGACTCCGTACGTCCCGCCCGTGCGACGCCGATCGCCGGGGAAGTGGTTCGCCGACACCGGCTGGCGACACGTCGTGGCGATCGTCGTGTCGATCTTCGCGATCTTCCCGCTGCTGTACGTGCTGTCGGCCTCGCTCAACCCGCGGGGCACGCTGACCGGCAGCAACCAGCTGTTCTCCCAGGTCGGGATCGACGCGTATGTGCGCATCCTGACCGATCCCCAGATCCCGTACCCGATGTGGTTCCTGAACACGATCATCGTCGCGACGGTCACCGGGATCACGATGGTGTTCCTCGGCGCGCTGGCGGCCTACGCGTTCTCCCGCATGCGCTTCACCGGCCGTCGCGTGGGGCTCATCACGATCGTCGTCGTGCAGATGTTCCCGCAGCTGCTGGCCGTGGTGGCGATCTTCCTCATGATGAGCGCGATCGGGGACTGGTTCCCGGCGATCGGCCTCAACACCCTGAGCGGACTGACCCTGATCTACCTGGGTGGTGCGCTGGGTGTGAACACGTATCTCATGTACGGGTTCTTCAACACGATCCCCAAGGAGATCGACGAGGCCGCCAAGATCGACGGCGCCGGCCACGCGCGCATCTTCTTCACGATCATCCTGCGGCTGGTCGCCCCGATCCTCGCGGTCGTCGGCCTGCTGTCGTTCATCGGCATCGTGAACGAGTACGTGATCGCGAGCGTCATGCTGATCGACCCCGAGAAGCAGACCCTCGTGGTCGGCCTGACCAAGCTCGTGTCGAACCCCCGCTACGCGGACTGGGCGGCGTTCTCGGCCGGCGCCGTGATGGCGGCCATCCCCGTGGTCGTGGTGTTCCTGCTGCTGCAGCGGTACATCGTCGGCGGCCTCACGGCCGGCGCGACGAAGGGCTGATCGAGCTCGGCCGATCGCAGGGCGGATGCGGCAGCATCCGCTCTGCGATGATCGAGGCGAGCACCGCCACCGCCCGCCTGACGAAAGGCCGAGCCATGACGACCCTCCTCCCTCACCACGACGGCTCGCCGCTGTACGTGTCCGACCTCGCGCCGCAGCTCGGCGACGTGGTCACCGTGCGGCTGCGCGTGCCGGCCGGCTACGGCCCCCTGGCGGCGGTGCGCACGCGCTCGAACCCCGATCACGAGCCGGAATGGACGGATGCTGCGCCCCTCGGCGCCGCGGACGGCTGGGAGTGGTGGGAGGCACCCGTGACGGTCCGCAACCCGCGGCACGGCTACCGCTGGGTGCTCCTCCACGAGGGCGGGCGCGTCGAATGGCTGAACCAGACCGGGCTGCACACGATCGAGACGCTCGACGCCGAGGACTTCGCCCTCGTCGCGTACCCGGCGCCGCCCGCGTGGCTCACCGAATCCGTGATGTACCAGGTGTTCCCCGATCGCTTCGCGCGGTCGGCGCAGGCCGACACTCATCCGACACCGGACTGGGCGATCCCGGCGAAGTGGGACGAGCCCGTCGACCCGGTCGTGCCGGGGCGATCGCAGCAGTTCTACGGCGGCGACCTCGACGGCGTCATCGAGAAGCTCGACCACCTCGTCGCGCTCGGCGTCGACCTGCTGTACCTCACGCCGATCTTCCCGGCCGCGTCGAACCACCGCTACGACGCGTCGAGCTTCGACCGCGTCGACCCGCTCCTCGGCGGCGATGAGGCGTACATCCGGCTCATCGAGGCGGCGCATGCCCGCGGCATCCGTGTCATCGGCGATCTCACGAGCAACCACTCGGGCGATCGGCACGAGTGGTTCCAGGCGGCGCTGGGCCACCCCGGCGCGCCGGAGGAGGAGTTCTACTACTTCACCGACGAGGCGAACACCCAGTACGCGTCGTGGCTCGGCGTGCCGACGCTGCCCAAGTTCAATTGGGCGTCGCAGGAGCTGCGAGACCGGTTCATCGAGGGCCCCGACTCGGTGGTCGCGAAGTGGCTGAAGCCGCCGTACTCGGCCGACGGCTGGCGCATCGACGTCGCCAACATGACGGGGCGTCTCGGCGCCGTCGACCTCAATGCCGAGGTGCGGCAGCTGCTGCGCAAGACCATGATCGAGATCAACCCCGACACGATCCTGCTCGGCGAATCGACGAACGACGCCGCGAGCGACCTGCAGGGCGACGGCTGGCACGGCGCGATGACGTACCCGTCGTTCACGAGGCCGGTGTGGGGCTGGCTCTCCGAGCCGACGCACGCCCCGTACCTCACGTACGACGGCCGCGAGGAGACCGAGCCGTGGTTCTTCACGCAGCCGATCGGCGGCATCCCGCGCTACACCGCGAGGGAGTTCGTCGAGGCTGTGGTGCGGTTCACCGCAGGCATCCCGTGGCGCGTGCGCCTGGGCAACATGCAGCCGCTCGACACGCATGACACCGGCCGCTTCGCCACCAACGCGGCGCCCGGAACGGTGCCGGTGGCGGCCGGGCTCATGATGACCCTGCCGGGGCTTCCCGTGGTCTTCGCGGGCGATGAGTTCGGCCTCGTCGGCGTCGACGGCGAGGCGAGCCGCACGCCGATCCCGTGGGGCACCGAAGCCCAGCCCGCGGTGGCCGAGCGCCTCGCGCTGTACCGCGACCTGATCGCCCTGCGCCACGCTCACCCGGTGCTGTCGACCGGGGGCCTCCGCTGGGTGCACGTCGACGACGGGTTCGTCGTGTTCGTCCGCGAATCCGCCGAAGAGACGCTGCTCGTGCTGGCTGCCAAGGGCGACGCCGACGTCGAGCTCGCGCCCGGCGCACTGCCCGGAGCGGCCGGCGCCGAGGCCGCCTTCGGCGACGCGACCCTCGCGGTAGCCGGTGACGGCGCCGTGCTGCTGTCGGCGGACGGTCCGGCGTTCGCGGTCTGGCGCCTGGCGGGCGTCAGCGTTCCGGCTCCGCAGCCCGACGCCGGCGCGCAGGCCGACGAGGTCTCGCGCGGTGTCGCCTCGGCGGACGAGACCACGCCGGCGGAAGAGGTCGAGTCCGCCTGACGGCACCGGGACGGCTGTGGACAACGCGTGACACGCAGTCGCATCGTTTGACACACTGAGTCCCATGTCAGCGTTGACCACCATCGGCCTGCCCGTGGCCCTCGGAATCATCATGTTCGGGCTCGGCCTGAGCCTCACCCTCGGCGACTTCGCCCGCGTCCTCAAGCAGCCGAAGGCGGTGATCGTCGCGCTGCTGTGCCAGCTCGTGCTGCTGCCCCTCATCTGCTTCGGGCTCGTGCTCGCGTTCCAGCTGCCGCCGATCCTCGCGGTCGGCATGATGATGCTCGCGGCGTCGCCGGGCGGCACCACCGCCAACCTCTACAGCCATCTGTTCCGGGGCGACGTGGCCCTGAATATCTCGCTCACGGCCGTGAACTCGGTGATCGCCGTGTTCACGCTTCCGCTCATCACGAACCTCGCGATCCTCTACTTCAACCCGTTCGACGACCAGCTCGGCCTGCAGTGGGCCAAGACCGTGGAGGTCTTCGCGATCGTGCTGCTGCCGGTCGCCCTCGGCATGATCGTGCGCCGGTTCTGGCCGCGCTTCGCGAAAGCGATGGACAAGCCGGTGCGCATCGCGTCGGTCGTCATCCTCGTCGTCGTGATCGCCGGCGCCGTCGCGCAGAACTGGGCGCTGCTGCTCGAGAACTTCGGCCGGCTCTCGCTCATCACGATCGTGTTCTGCCTCATCAGCCTCACCGTCGGCTACTTCGCCCCGCGCCTGGTCAAGGTGGGCAAGAGGCAGTCGATCGCGTCGTCGTTCGAGATCGGCATCCACAATGCGACGCTCGCCATCGTCATCGCGCAGACGGTGCTCGGCTCGGTCGAGCTGTCGCTGCCCGCGGCCGTGTACGGCGTCCTGATGTTCTTCATCGCGTTCGGGTTCGGCTTCCTCATCCGCGACCGCTCGGCCGCCGCGGACGGCTCCGTTCCCGACCGCACGGACGACGCCGCGGCGCCGGCGGCGTCGGCCTGACGATGAGGACGACGGATGCTGCCGCCCCCGCGTGCGCGAACACGCGGGGTGGCGGCATCCGTCGTCCTTCGTAGACTGGGCGGGCGAGGAGGTGCCATGCGCCCACTGACCGAGGATGAGTTGCGTTCATCGTTCGTGAACGCCTCCGCCGACGAGCTGCGACTCGTCGCCCTGCCCGCCGACTTCATGATCACCGACTGGGATCACCTCGATTTCCTGGCGTGGCGCGACCCGCGCACGCGCGGGCGCGGGTATCTGGTAGCCGAGATCGACGGCGAGCCCGCGGGCATCGTGCTGCGCGGCGCGGAGGGGTCGTCCCACGCGCGAGCGGCGCTGTGCAACCTGTGCCACACGATGCAGCCGGCCGATCAGGTCACCATGTACACCGCCCGCAAGGCCGGCGAAGCCGGTGCGCACGGCGACAGCGTGGGGACGTATATCTGCGCCGACCTGTCGTGCCACGAGAACGTGCGGCTGGCGCCCCCGCTCGCCCCGAACGAGGTGCGCGCGAGCGTCGACCTGAAGATCGACGGCACGCGCCGCCGCACAGAGGCGTTCGTCGGACGCGTGCTCGAGACCGCGGGCGTGCGGCGATGACCGTCGTCGTGGTGGGCGACGCGCTCATCGACGAGTTGCGCGACGGCCATGGCGTGCGCGAGTTCGTCGGCGGGGCGGCGCTCAACGTCGCGGTGGGACTCTCGCGGCTCGGCGTGCCCGCGACGCTCGTCGCGATGCTCGGCGACGACGAGCCTGCGTCGCGCGTGCGCCGCTACCTCGCCGACTTCGGCGTCGACCTCCTGGCGACGCCGTCGCTGCTCGGCACGGCGCGCGCGGTGAGCACCCGCTCGGGGGCCGGCGAGCCGGTGTACGAGTTCAACGAGGCGTCGCAGAAGCGGCGGATCCGCTTCGGCGAGGCCGAGCGGAAGGCGTTCGCGGACGCCGACCTCGTGGTCGTCAGTTGCTTCGCCTTCGACGACGCCGCGCAGGCCGCCGAGCTGGCCGACGCGATCGCCGGGGCGGCAGCATCCGTCGCCGTGGATCCCAACCCCCGCACGGGCATGATGCACGACACGGACGAGTTCGTGCGCGGCTTCGAGCGACTGGCCGCCGGTGCCGCACTCGTCAAGGTCGGAGAGGACGATGCCGTCCTCCTCTACGACGAGCGGCTCGACGCGCTGCGCGCGCACCTCGTCGACGTCGGCGCCCGTGCGGTGCTGGCGACCGAGGGCGCCGCCGGCGCCACGATCGAAGCGGGCGACGTGGTCGTGACCCGGCCGATCTCGAATCTGCCGGGCCGCATCGTCGACACGATGGGCGCGGGCGACGCGGCCTTCGCCGCGACGATCGCCGCGCTCGTCGCGGGCACGCCCGCCACCGCCGAGGACTGGGAGGCGGTGCTGCAGTCCGCGATGGATGCCGCGGCCGCGACGTGCCGCTTCGAGGGGGCGCTGCTGCGCACTCCGAGCGCGCTCGACAGCCTCGATCTCGACCGCATCGGCACCTGAACCGGCTCGATTTCGGACCTCGGGGATCTACGCGTAAGATGGTGGATCGCGCCTCCGGTCGTCTGGAAAAGTCGGACGGGTGCGCACCTGGCGAGTTACCCAAGCGGCCAAAGGGATCTGACTGTAAATCAGCCGTCTTAGACTTCGGGGGTTCGAATCCCTCACTCGCCACCATCCGAAAGCGCCCCGCTCCGCGGGGCGCTTCGTGGTTCTCGGGGCGGCTAGCCTGAGGCGATGACCTGGACCGCCACCGGCACCCTCACCGCGGAGGCTGCGACGCGGCATCCCGAGCTCGTCAGCCCCGTGGTCGCGAGCGGGCTCGCGCTGCTCGATCCCGCGGTCGCCGCGACGGTGGGCGTTGCCGCGATCGACGCCGCGCTCGCGGACACGGCCGCGTTCTGTGAGCGCTATGGCGTCGCTCCGGAGGCGTCTGCCAATTGCGTCGTCGTGAAGGGCAAGCGCGGCGGGGACGTGAGGTTCGCCGCGTGCATGGTGCTCGCGACGACGCGCGCCGACGTCAACGGCATCGTGCGCAAGCGCCTCGACGTGCGCAGCGCCTCGTTCGCGCCGATGGACGAGGCGGTGGCGCTCACCGGCATGGAGTACGGCGGCATCACGCCCATCGGGCTTCCGGCCGGCTGGCCGATCCTCGTCGACGCCGCCGTGGCGGCGGCGCCGGAGGTCGTCATCGGCGGGGGAGTGCGCGGCAGCAAGCTGTTCCTGCCGGGCAGCGCTCTGCTCGCGCTGCCGGGCGCCGAACTCGTCGACGGTCTCGGACGCGCGGCGGGCTGAGGCATCCGTCCGTCCCCTGTCGTGGCGGGCGCCGACCGCCGGTGCGCGATCGCTCCCACGCGCCGCCGGTCGGCGTGTCAGGATGGGCGGTGCAGGCACTCCGCCCGCGTCACGAGAGGAACGCCATGACCGCGCCCGACCCGTATGCGACGCCCGCCCCCGCAGCGGATGCCGCGCACACGGATGCCTCGCCCTCGCCGTTGCTGCGGGTCGCCATCTGGGTGGCGATCGGCGCCCTCATCGCTGCCGCGCTGGTCTGCGTGGTCTGGGTGCTGGTCGGCGGCCAGAACGGTCTCGTCGGCCGCGCGTTCCTGACGATCCTGCTGCTCGTCGCGTTCGCGGGGGTCGCGATCCTCGATGCGCACCTCGCACCCCGTCGGCCCGCCTGGTTCGCCCTGGCGAGCATGGCCTCGTGGATCATCGCGCTCCTGCTCGGCGCGATCATGATCTGGATGCCGGAGCGCTTCCCCTGGCTCGGATTCTCGCGGGTCATCCAGTTCCTGCTCATCGTGCTCATTCTCCAGCTGGTGCTGCTGCACGTACGTCTGTACTTCAAGGCGTTCCAGCGCCACGACACGGCCTTCACCCGCGCGGTGTTCATCGTCACGATCGCGCTCGTCGTCGGGCTGGCGGCCCTGCTGATCATTCCGCTGGCGTTCTGGGAGTGGTTCTACTTCGCCGACATCTACTGGCGCATCGTGGTCGCCGTCGCGATCCTCGCCGCCGTCGGCACGGCGCTCGTCCCCCTCGTGAACATCCTCTTCGCGCCGAAGAAGCCCCGGCCCCACGTGGTCTACCCCGTGCAGGCGGCGCCCGTCGGCCCCGCCGCGCTCGCCGCACCCGCCGCGCCTGCCACCCAGGACCTCCTGCCGTGGCCTAACTACGTCGATGCGGTCACGCCGCTGCCGATGCTCCCGGACGGCTCGCCGGACTGGAACGCGTACTACACGGGCTACCCGTCGCCGGGCGCGCACGTGTTCGCGCGGATCGAGCCGACGCCGTCGACCGAGCTGCCGGCACCGGCCCCTGAGCCGGTCACTCCGCAGCAGCCGACGACGCAGCCCGGGTACGAGGGCTACCCGCCGCCTCCGCCGCTGCCGCCGCGTCCCTGAGTGCCGAGGGCCCTCGGGCCGCGGCATCCGTCCACATCACGTGCTCTCGCCGAGTGCACGCGTTACGCGCGGGCACGACGTGTGATCTCGGTGAGAACAGGTGAACTGACCGCGCCGGGTCAGTGCCCGAGCAGCTCGAGCGCGGCCATCGCGGCGTTGTGACCGCCGAGGCCGCTGACCGCGCCGCCGCGGCGCGCGCCGGAGCCGCACAGCAGGACGCTCGGATGGTGCGTCGCAACGCCCCAGCGCTGCGCCGGGGTGTCGAGCGGCTCGTCGTCGCCCGCCCACGGCCACGAGAGCGGTCCGTGGAAGATGTCGCCGCCCGCCATGCCGAGCGAACGCTCCAGGTCGGCGGTCGTCCGCGCCTCGACGCACGGGGTGCCGTCCGGTGCCTCGTAGACGCAGTCGGCGATCGGCTCCGCCAGCACCGCGTCGAGCGAGCGCTGGGCCGCCTCGAGGAGCGCTGTGCGCGCAGCATCCGTGTCCCGTCCCTCGAGGAGGCGGTGCGGCAGCTGCAGACCGAACAGTGTCAGGGTCTGCGCGCCCGCTGCCCGCAGCTCGGGGCCGAGGATCGTCGGGTCGGTGAGCGAGTGGCAGTAGATCTCGGCAGGGAGGGGATCAGGGATGCTGCCGCCCGCCGCCGCCCGGTACGCGTCGTCGAGCTGGGTCATGGTCTCGTTGACGTGGAAGGTGCCGGCGAACGCGCCCTCGGGGGCGACGCGGTCGTCGCGGAGACGGGGGAGGCGCCGCAGCAGCATGTTGACCTTGAGCTGCGCGCCCTCCGGAACGACCGCACCGAGAGCCGATGCGCCGGCGCCGCCGACCGCGAGGAGCCGGTCGAGCACGGCGGGGCCGACGCCGCTCAGCACCAGTCGCGCATGCACCGCACCTCCATCGGCGAGGGTGATCTCGCCGTCCGGCGTCACCGCCACGACATCGGCGTCGGTGCGCACCTCGGCGCCGGCCTCGACGGCGGCACGTGACAGCTCGGCGCTGACGCGACCCATGCCGCCCACGGGCACGTCCCAGTGCCCGGTTCCGCCGCCGATCACGTGGTACAGGAAGCAGCGGTTCTGGCGCAGGCTCTCGTCGTCGGCCGAGGCGAATGTGCCGATGAGGCCGTCGGTGAGGGCGATGCCGCGGGCGATGTCGGTGTCGAACGACGAGCGGAGCATCGCACCCAGCGGGCGCTCGAAAAGGTCGGTCCAGAGGCCGTCGTCGCCGAGTTCCTCCCGCACCTGGCCGCGCCGGGGCAGCGGCTGCGTCATCGACGGGAAGAGCAGGCGCGCGACGGGTGCGATGCGGTCGGAGAACTCCCCGAACCGCCTCGCCTCTGCCGTGCTGCCGGTGACGCGGGCGAACGAGTCGGCGGTGGCGGCAGCATCCGCCGTGTCGATCAGGATTCCGCGAGACGCGTCCGCGGGATCGGGTGTGTAGGAGGAGTAGCGGCGGCGGAGGAGACGGATGCCGACACCCAGGTCGTCGATGATGCGCTGCGGCAGCAGGCTCACGAGGTAGGAATAGCGCGACAGCCGCGCGTCGACACCCGCCCACGGCCGCTCCGACACGGCGGCGCCGCCGACGTGGCCGAGTCGCTCGAGGACGACGACCGAGCGTCCGGCCCGCGCGAGGTACGCGGCGGCGACGAGGGCGTTGTGACCGCCGCCGACGATGGCGACGTCGTAGAACGGGGAACGAGCGGAACGGGCGTCGGCGACCATGAGCTCCACGCTACCCAGGCTCAGCGCCGCGGCCCCGGCAGCCGCCCGTCGTCGGGACTGCCCGGGCCGGACGGAGCGTCCCGCCCGATAGCGTGGAGGCATGAGCCTCGAGCACGACCTCGAATCCCTGGCCATCGACATCGCCCGCGAGGCGGGCGAGCTCGCGCGGGTGCGCCGCGACGCCGGCGTCGCGATCGCGGCGACCAAGACCGCGCTCGCCGACATCGTCACCGAGGCCGACCGCGAGGTCGAGGCGCTGATCCGCACCCGGTTGACGGCTGCCCGCCCCGACGACGGCTTCCTCGGGGAGGAGACCGGGGGCGCGCGCAGCGCGAGCGGCGTGACCTGGGTCGTCGATCCCATCGACGGCACCGTGAACTACGCCTACGGCATCCCGTCGTACGCGGTGAGCATCGCCGCGGTGCAGGGCGAGCCGACTCCCGGCGAGTGGGAGGCGCTGGCGGGCGTCGTCTACACCCCGGTCCTGGGCGAGATGTTCCACGCCGCCCGGGGCGAGGGGGCGTGGCTGGGTGTGAACCGCCTGGCCGTCAACGCGGAGGTCGGCGGCGCCGGCGCGCTGCTCGCGACCGGCTTCGGCTACGACCCGGCGACGCGGCCCGGCGACATCGAGCTCATCGGCCGCGTGATGCCCGCCGTGCCTGCGCGCGACCTGCGCCGCGGCGGGTCGGCGGCCAGCGACCTCGCGTACGTCGCGGCCGGTCGTCTCGACGGCTACTTCGAGCGCGGCCTGGCCCCGTGGGACCTCGCCGCGGGGTCCCTCCTCGTGACCGAGGCCGGCGGTCGCTTCGGTCGTGCGAAGCCCGATGGCGGCTGGCGGGAGCCCCTTGTCGTCGCCGCGGCTCCGGCGATCTTCGACCGCCTCGCGGAGGCCGCCGGACTGCGTTGAGACGGCGACTCTCATCGAATCCTCATGCGACGCGCGCCATGAAATCCGAGCCGCACATGGCATTCCCAGGACGCCCGGGGTAGGGTTTACCCGATCGTTACCTTCACCGCCCCGAAACGGTGAAGTGGTCCTAGCCCGAAGACCGCCTTGTCGCGAACACCCCCCGTCGCGGCACGACCCGAGAGCCCGACTCCGCTTTGCCTTTCGACGCCCCCCAGGCCGGATCTGCGCCCACGCGCCGGTCCAGCCGAACCTCCGCAACGCCTGTTCAGGCGACGCCGGAGACTCCCGGGGCCGGCCGTGCGACCGCACGGCGCCAGGCGGCGAGCACGGCTCCCGAGCGTCCCGCGGTCGTGTGGGGCCGTCCTGTCGACGCGAAGCGGATGACGGATGCTGCCGTCGCGACCAAGCACGAGGCGACGACGTATCTGACGCCGGCCGCCGAGGCGCCCACGACGCAGGCGCCCGTGGCTGCAACCGCCCCGTCTGTCTCGGCCGAGCCGACCGCAGAGGTCGTCGCTCCTGGTCCGTCGTCGGTGGAGCTCCCGGTCGCTTCCGCACCGGTCGTCGCGCCCGCCGCGCCCCGCGTCCGCGCGCGTTCGGCGGCAGCCGCACCCGCCGCGGGGCAGGCGAGCCGTCGCTCGCGTCGTGCCCAGACCGGCGAGCAGCCTGTGACGGTCGTGCCGCCGATCGCGCCCGTCGCCCCCGCGGAGCCCGAGCGTCCGGCCGCCGCGTTCGAGGCCGAACTGCCGACCCGCGAAGAGCCGGCACCGCTTCTCGACACCGTGCTCGCGCCGGCGGAGCCGTTCGAGCTCCTCGAGCCTGTCGCGATCGCCGAGTCGCCCGCCTCCACCACCGCTGTGGCCGCGCCCGCCGCCGACGCGACGCCTGCTGAGGGCGCTTCGACGTGGATGGCCGAGACCTTCGCGAAGCTCCTGGCCGCCGAGGCCGCCTCCACCGCCCCCGTCGTGGAGACGGCCGCCCCGCAGCCGACAACCGCGACGCGGCGCGAAGAGTCCCCGGCGCCCGCGGCTCCGCAGCGTGCCGAGCAGCCGACGGTCGCGGCCCCGCGTGTCGCAGAGCCGTCGACGACCGCGACCGCCGCGCAGGCGGTGCCCGCCGCGCAGCCGGTCGCAGACCGCGCGCCGTCGCAGCCCGTCGAGGAGCGCGCTGCGCGTGCGCGTGCCGAGCGTCCCCGCACCGAGCGCATCGAACCGCTCACCGGCCCGATCCCGCAGCCCGCAGCATCCGGAGTCGACGAGTTCGAGGCGGCGTCCCGCCTGTTCTCGTTCACGGGGGAGACCCCCGTCCAGCAGGCCGCGCCCGAGGCCGAGGCCCACGCTGCTGCCGAGGAGACCGCCCCGCACGCGGCGCCTCGCCGGTCGCAGGCGCGTCGCGGCTCCGCCTTCAAGCGCGTCGCCACCGCGTCGTTCTCGGTCGGCGTCTTCGGCATCGTCGGTCTGATGGCCGTCGGCATGACCACCCCCGCCGAAGCGGTCGCCGCGGTCAGCGGAACGGAAACCTCGCTGTCGGTGCTCGCCGCGGGCGACAACACGGCTCCGGTGATCGACGAGGCCGAGATCCAGGCCTATGTGGCTCCGGGCGACGCGCAGAGCGACACCCTGCAGCGCACCGAGAACTACTCGACCACGACGACGGCCCAGCTCGCGTCCGAGGCCGGCATCCGCAACTTCTCGAACCTGTTCCACAACAACCAGAACTCGAACATCCAGTGGCCCTTCGCGGTCGGAGTGACGATGTCGTACGGTTTCGGCATGCGCTCCGGCCGCATGCACGAGGGCATCGACTTCACGCCGGGCAACGGCGCGCCGATCCAGGCGATCGCCGACGGCACCGTCCGCGTCGCCTCCGAGGCCGGCGGCGCCTACGGCGTGCACGTGATCATCGACCACATCGTCGACGGCCAGTTGATCTCGAGCCACTACGCGCACATGCAGTACGGGTCGCTGCAGGTGAGCCAGGGTCAGCGCGTGACGGTCGGCACCGTCCTCGGCCGCACCGGCAACACTGGACGCTCGTACGGTGCCCACACGCACTTCGAGCTCCTCAAGAACGGCACCACCGCCATCGACCCGTGGCCGTGGCTGCAGCAGTACACCGACGGGACCCACACGGTGGGTTGAGCCGGTTCGGAAGGATGCCGCGGCTCTGGTATCCTCTTCTAGTTGCCTGCTTGCGGGCAGCACGCCCCGATAGCTCAGTGGCAGAGCACTTCCATGGTAAGGAAGGGGTCGTCAGTTCAATCCTGACTCGGGGCTCGCAGCATCCAATTCGTGACCGTTGGATGTGTTTGGCAGGGTAGCTCAGTTGGTGAGAGCGCACGACTCATAATCGTGAGGTCGCGGGTTCAAGCCCCGCTCCTGCTACAGATGAAAACCCCCGGATCTCCGGGGGTTTTGTCGTCGGCGGGGGCCTGTGTGCCGCGTGGCGCGGTCGGGCGGCGGCTCACTCCCCGCCACGGGAGCGGAATCACCCGCTCCGTGGGGTCGTGCTCGGGGGCGCGCTCATCGCTCTCGGCGCCGGTCTCGTCATCGCATGCACCCTCGTGGGGAGGAGTCGGGCGCGGGTGTGACCGCCGCGTCAGTGCCGGTGCCGCGCCGGTCGTCTGCTTCTACAGGGGCGGGGCGTCGCGCGCGATGCGCTGCAGGATCCTGTGGGCGAGCCGCATGAATTGCGCTGTGGCGGGGGAGATGGCGCCGCCCTTGCGTGTCACGAACGCGTAGTGCTCGACGATGGGAGGATCCAGCGGCGCCCACGAGAGTCCGCGCGCCTGCATGAACTGGCGTCCGACGTGGAAGGAGACGAGGGAGTCGCCGACGCCCTGCGCAGCGAGCTCGAGGGCGTGCGTCTGGAACTCGACCTCGACGATCGGGTGGATCACGGCCCCCTCGCGCTGCGCCCGCTCCGTGAGCGAGACGCGCAGCGGGTCGTCGTTCGACCAGCGCGCCTCCGACAGGATGAGCGGCCGCGACGCGAGGGTCGCGATGTCGATCGGCCCCGTCGTGTGCTCGGGGTTGCGTGACACGTACACGGCCTGATCGCGGAAGACCGACGGCGTCAGCTCGAGCTCTCGATCGTCGACGGGCAGCTGGACGAGCCCGGCCTCGAGGTGACCTTCACGCACTTCGTCGGCAACCTCCGACGAGTTGAGGCCGACCACCTGGATGCGCACCGACGGGTACAGCTCGTGGAACTCGCGGATCAGGTCGGTGAGCAGATACAGGTGCGCACTGTTGAACGTGCCGAATGAGACGGTGCCCTCCTCGAGCGACCGCAGCCTTTTGCTCCAGTCGGCGAGCTCGCGCGCATCGCTCAATGTGCGCTCCGCGAGCGGCAGCAGCTGCTTGCCGGCGTCCGTCAGCAGGAGCCGGCGCGACGTCCGCGTGAAGAGTGTGACGCCTAGCGAGGTTTCGAGCACATTGATCTGCTCCGAAAGGCTCGGCTGTGCGATGTGATGCTCGGCGGCCGCTCCCGCGAACGTTCCGACACGTGCGGCCGAGACGAAGTACTCCAGCTGGCGGACGGTGGGGAGTGCCATGACGAGCTCCATTCTCAAGGTTCAACCTATGTCTACCATCCGCGACCAAGCATTGCCCTGGTTATTCAAGCCTGGTGCACTGGGTTCCCAACAGCCAAAACGCATCGAAAGGCCGGAACTCACATGCAGGGCACTCAGCGCACCGTCGTCGTCACGGGAGCAGCATCCGGGATGGGACTTTCCACCGTCCAGACGTTCCTGCGCTCCGGATGGCGGGTCGTCGGCCTCGACGTCGTCGAGAGCGCCGTGGACGCCGCCGCCCCCGGCACCTACCTGTCGGCTGTCGTCGACGTGCGCTCCCGCGAGGAACTCGAGCGGGCGCTGGGCGAGCTGCTCCCGATCGGCGAGTCCATCCACGCCGTCGCGAACATCGCCGGCGTCTACCCGCCCACCACTCTCGAGACGTACGACGAGTCGACGTACCGGCGCATCTTCGACATCAACGTGCTCGGCATCCTGAACGTGATCGCCGCGGCCCGCCCGCGGTTGATCGACAGCTCGTCCATCGTCAACTTCGCGTCGGTGGACGCGTTCACGGTCTCGCCCGGCCAGCTGCTCTACGGGGCTTCGAAGGCCGCGGTCGTGATGCTCACGAAGGCGCTGGCCCTCGAGCTCGCACCCGCCGGCATCCGAGTGAACGGCATCGCTCCCGGCTGGGTCGCGACGCCTGGAAACGCAGCGACAGGACGCATGGATGCTGCCGCCGCCGGCATCCCGCTCGGCAGGGTCGCGCAGCCCGAGGAGATCGCCGACTGGGTGCTGCTGCTGTCGACCCCGGGCGCGGTCGCGTTCATGACCGGCGAGACGGTCGTGCTCTCCGGCGGGGACGTGATCCGATGAGCACGCCCGACACGATCATCATCACGGGAGCCGCCCGCGGTCAGGGTGCCGCTCACGCCGCCCACCTCGCCCGCGGAGGAACCCGCGTCGTGCTCACCGACGTGCTCGATGCGGAGGGCGAGAACACCGCGGCGGTGCTGCGGGCCTCCGGCGGCGACGCGGTGTACCGCCACCTCGACGTCACCGACGAGGACTCGTGGGCCGCGCTCGCGGCCGAGCTGTCCGGCGCGAAGCACCGGGTGCGCGCGCTCGTCAACAACGCGGGCGTCCTCCGCTACGCCGCGATCGCCGACACGAGCCTCGACAGCTGGCGGCTGCACGAGCGGGTGAACGTGCACGGCGCGTTCCTCGGCATCCGGGCCATCGCGCCGCTCCTCGTGACCGGCGGATCGATCGTCAACGTGTCGTCGACCGCCGCCCTCGTCGGCAGCGCCGGATACGGCGCCTACGCGGCCTCGAAGGCAGCTGTGATCGCCCTGACCCGCGTCGCGGCGGTGGAGCTCGCACCGCGGGCCCGTGTCAACGTCATCTGCCCCGGAGGTGTGTCGACCGCCATGAACGAGGACGAGCCCGCCGGAGGGACGTCCTCGCTCACGCCGCTCGGCCGCCGCGCGCACGCTGACGAGATCTCCCCGCTGGTCGAGTACCTCATCTCGCCCGCCGCGTCGTTCGTGACCGGATCCGTCTTCACCATCGACGGCGGCCTCACCGCCGTCTGACCCGAGCCACCGTCCGCCCCTCGATCAGAAACCCGCACCACCCGCATCCACAGCTCCACCCCCCACAGAGAAGAGAAACCCGATGAACACCCGAACCCTCCCGCGGCGAATGTCAGCCGCCATCGCCGCCCTGAGCCTGGCCGGCCTCGCCCTCGCCGGCTGCGCCGGTGCCGCAGCATCCCACGTCGATGCGAGCTGCGAGCCCGCGCACGAGGGCCTCACCACCTACACCGCCGGAACGCTCACCGTCGGCGTGCCCGAGAACCTGCCCTACACCCAGACGAAGGGGTCTGACGCAGCAGGGCTCGAGATCGATCTCATCAAGAAGGTCGCGGCCGCTGAGTGCCTGAACATCGCGTTCGTGCCGATCACGTACGCGAACGGCATCCCGATGATCAGCGAGCAGAAGAAGGCGGACCTGATCACCGGCGGTTGGTACGTGACCGAAGCCCGCGCCGAGCAGGTCGGGTTCACCGCCCCGACCTTCTACGACAGCATGGGCATCATCTCCAAGGACGGCCTCACCACGGTCACCGAGCTGGAGTCGGCCGGCGATGTCGGCAGCGTCGCCGGGTTCTCGTGGGAAGGCGACATGAGCGCCGTGCTCGGCGACCACCTGAAGACCTACCCGGGCACGGTCGAGACCAAGCAGGACCTCGTCAGCGGCCGCATCCAGGCGGCCCTGGACGGCTACGCCGTGGCCACGGTCGCCTACGCCGGCACCGACTTCACGGTGGAGCCGGCCGAGGTCGACGAGCGGATCGCCATCACGACCTCGATGCCCATCATCGCCTTCCCCATCGCGAAGGAGAACATCGCGCTGTCGGATGCGATCAGCGAGCACATCGACCGGTTCCGTGAGGACGGCACGCTCGAGGCGGTGCTCGCCGACTACGACCTGCCGGCCAGCCTGCTCGTGCCGGCCGACGTCGCCGAGACCTCCATCCGCTGACAGGCGCCGGGGGGCGGCGGCACCCCCGCGCCCCGCCCCCAGTCCCCCCGCGGGCCCCACACCCCCCGCCCGCGCCCTCCCCCCCACCCTCCCCCCCCACGCCCCCCCCCCCCCCGCCCGCGGCCAGCCCCACCACATCCCCCCCCCCGCCCCCCACCCCCCCCCCGGGGCCCCGGGGCGGGGCGCGGGCCCCCCGCCGGCCCCCGGCACCATTTCCCGAGGAGTCCCCATGAACCCCGGACTGATCACCCAGAGCAACGCGATCGCCCACGCGGGAGTCGAGATCTCGCACCTGTCGAAGAGCTACGGCGACCACCTGGTGCTCGACGACATCTCCATCTCGGTCAAGCCCGGCAGTGTCACCGCGCTGATCGGCCCCTCCGGCTCCGGCAAGAGCACGCTGCTGCGCTGCGTGAACCTGCTGGAGACCCCCGACAAGGGCACTGTCACCGTCGGCACCCAGACCATCGAAGCGGGCCGCAAGGTCAAGGACCGCGAGCTCCTCCAGCTGCGCCGGCAGGTGGGGATGGTCTTCCAGTCCTTCAACCTGTTCCCGCACTTCTCGGTGCTGCGCAACGTCGCCTTCCCTCAGGAGAAGATCCTGGGCCGCAGCCGCGAGGAGGCCGAGGCGCGCGCGCTCACACTCCTCGAGCGCGTCGGGCTGAAGGACAAGGCGCACCAGCACCCCGCCCGGTGCTCCGGCGGCCAGCAGCAGCGCATCGCGATCGTGCGGGCGCTCGCGCTCGACCCCCGCGCGATGCTGTTCGACGAGCCCACCAGCGCCCTCGACCCCGAAGTCGGCATCGAGGTGCTCGCCGTGATGCGCGAGCTCGCCGACGCGGGCATGACGATGATCGTGGTGACACACGAGATGTCGTTCGCCCGCGACGTCGGGGACCACCTCGTGGTGATGGCCGACGGTCACATCATCGAGGAGGGCGATCCCGCCCAGATCATGGCCGACCCCCGCGAGGAGCGCACCCGCCGCTTCCTCAGCGCCGTGCTGGATCGCTGACATGCAGGACGCACTCGTCGCCGTCCTCATGGGACTGCCGATGACGCTGCTCGTGACGGCCCTGGCCTTCGTGATCGGCGCGATCGGCGGCATCCCGATCATGCTCGGCCTGCGGTCGAAGTGGGCGCCGCTGCGCGCGACCATCCGCTTCGTCGTCGACCTGATCCGCGGCATCCCGCCGATCGTGTGGCTGTTCCTCATCTACTTCGGGGTGCAGATCGGCTCGATCCGGCTCGACTCGCTCACTGCCGCGGTGATCGGTCTCGGGATCATCTCGAGCGCATACCTCGCCGAGATCTACCGCGGCGGCTTCACGACGCTGCCGCGAGGTCAGAGCGAAGCCGCCGCGGCGCTCGGCCTCGGCACCCGCACCACATTCGGCAGGATCCTCGCGCCGCAGGCGCTGCGCACGGCGCTCCCGTCGATCACCACATTCCTGCTGTCGCTGCTGAAGGACTCCTCGATCGCCTCGACGATCGGCGTGGCCGACATGGTCTTCGCGGCGAACATGTTCGCCCGGCAGAATCCCGCGACCGCCGGCATCCTGCCGTTCTTCATCGCCGCGGCGGTGTACCTGATCGTCAGCATTCCGATCGCGATCGCGGCGCGACGACTCGACACGCGACTGAGGAAGGCGCAGTGATGGACATCGTCGAATACCTCCCGCGACTGCTGCAAGGACTCGTCGTAAGCCTGCAGCTCACGGTGCTCTCCGTCGTCTTCGGCTACGCGATCGGCCTCGTCTTCGCGCTGGGAGTGAGCTCCGTGCGGCCGTGGCTGCGCTGGCCCGCGCTCATCGTCGTCGAGATCGGCCGCGGCATCCCCGCCCTCGTCGTGCTGTACATCGTGTACTTCGGGCTCCCGGCCCTCGGCATCCTGTTCGAGAACTTCTGGGCCGCCGTGATCGGCCTGACGTTCTCGGCGGCCGCGTACTCGTCCGAGATGATCCGCGCGGGCATCCAGTCCGTGCCGCGCGGGCAGACCGAGGCGTCGTCGGCGCTGGGCCTGCCGCGCTCCACGTCGTTCACGCGCATCGTGCTGCCGCAAGGGCTGAGATCGGCGATCCCGGCGCTCATGGGTCTCGCGATCATGTCGTTCCAGGCGACGTCGCTGGCCTACTCCATCTCGGTCAACGAGCTGATGAGCCAGGCGTACCAGATCAGCAACATCACCTTCGAGTACCTCGCCGTCTACTCCGTCACCGGCCTGATCTACGCCGCGATCGCGGTTCCGGCCACGTGGCTCTCCGTGGGCGTGGAACGCCGGCTGTCGCGCGGACACGCCTGAGACGCCGATTCACGGATGCTGCACCCCGCCGATCGGGCGGGGTGCAGCATCCGTCTTCCCGCCGGGAAGGAACCATAGGAGAAACCTTTATCTGTCATCAGATAGTGAGCCTTTCCCTCTGGATCAAGCGCTCATAACGTCATTCTCAAGCTTCGAAAACCCACTCCGAACGAAGGACACGACATGACCCGCTACGCGGTTATCGGTGCCGGCGCCGCCGGCATCTCGGCCCTGCAGCAGCTGCGACAGGCCGGGTACGACGCCGACTGCTACGAGAAGACGGACCGGGTCGGCGGCCACTGGCACACCGACTACGACGCGCTGCACCTCATCACCTCGCGCGACATGACGCACTTCGAGGACTTCCCGATGCCGGCGGACTACCCGCACTTCCCGCGCCGCGACCAGGTGCGCGAATACATCGAGTCGTACGCCCGGCACCACGGCCTCTACGACGTGATCCGCTTCAACACCGCCGTGACGTCGGTCCAGCCGATCTCCACCGACGGCCCCGTCGGATCGGCGGGCTGGACCGTGACCCTCGGCACCGGCGAGCGCATCGACTACGACGGCGTGCTCGTGGGCAACGGCCACCTGTGGGACCAGAAGACCCCGCCGGTCGCCGCCGACTTCACCGGGAAGCAGGTGCACTCCGGCTCGTACCGCAACACCGGCGACATCGACGGCACGCGCGTGCTCGTCGTGGGGGCTGGCAACTCGGGCTGCGACCTGGCCGTCGACGCCGCGCAGCACCGCTACGAGGTGGACATCGTGATCCGCGAGGGCACGTACTTCCAGCCGAAGTCGTACTTCGGCGTGCCGCGACAGGAGGTCGCGTGGCTGGCGGAGTTCTCGCCCGACGAGCAGGATCTCATCTCGCGCCTGCTGGCTCGCGTCTCGATCGGCGAGGCCAAGGACTACCCGGGCCTTCCCGTGCCGAAGCACCGCACCCTCGCGGAGGGCAGCACCGTGGTCAACAGCCTTCTTCTCTATTGGCTCCAGCACGGTCGCGTCACGGTCCGGCCCGGCATCGAGCGGATCGCGGGCACCACTGTGCACTTCACCGACAGCACGGCGCGCGAGTACGACACGATCCTGTGGGCCACCGGCTTCCACTCGAGCCTGCCGTTCCTCGCCGACGAGCTCGTCGAGCGCCGTCACGGCGCACCGCTGCGCTACGCCGGCGGCGTCGTGCCCAAGGGCCTCGAGAAGCTCTACTACATCGGCATGGCGGCCCCGCGCGGTCCGCAGATCCCGGTCTACGGCGTGCAGGCGAAACTCGCGATCCGGATGATCGAGCTCCACGAGGCGGCCGACGGCGGCTTCGCGGGCGTCGCAGGCTACCTCGGCGGGCTGCAGGACGAGGAGCACCGCATCGACATCGTGCGCGCGATCTGGAACGACCAGATGGCCGACACCGAGCGCCTGCTCGACGCCTTCACGGCCGCCCGCGAGACCGAGGCGCGCGACGCCCGCGAGAGCGATCCGGTGCCCGAGGCGGTGGCGTGATGGAGCCTCACGACGCGTCGGTGATCGAGGAGCAGTGGGTCCCGATCACCGAGGCGGTCGTCGTCCTCGGCTACGACTGACCGCCGCCTCGCCCGGCCGACCGACCAGATCGACACGAAGAAGGGAACTGCAATGACGCTCACCGCCCCCATCCCGATCATCACCCCGCCGCTCGCCTCGGCCCGGCGCCAGCTCTCGGACGCCGCCGCGTACCTCGAGCTCGACCACGGCCTCTACGAGATGCTCTCCCGGCCGCGCCGTGAGATGACCGTCAGCGTGCCGCTGCGTCGCGACGACGGGTCGATCGCGCTGTACACGGGCCACCGCGTGCAGCACAACCTGTCGCGCGGCCCCGCCAAGGGCGGCATCCGCTTCAGCCCGGGCGTCGACCTCGACGAGGTGCGCGCCCTGGCGATGTGGATGACGTGGAAATGCGCCCTGGTCGACATCCCCTACGGCGGGGCGAAGGGCGGCGTCACGATCGACCCGCGCTCGCACTCGCGGGCCGAGCTCGAGCGCGTGACCCGCCGCTACGCCAGCGAGCTGGGCGAGTTCATCGGCCCTGAGCGCGATATCCCGGCGCCCGACATCGGCACGGACGAGCAGACCATGGCGTGGATCATGGACACCGTCTCGACCGGCCGAGGGGTCACGCTCCCCGGCACCGTCACCGGCAAGCCGCTGGCACTCGGGGGCTCGCTCGGGCGCGCCGACGCCACGTCTGTGGGCGTGACGGTCGTCGCGCTCGAGGCGCTGAGCGCCTACGGGCTGCTGCCGTACCGGCCGACGGCCGCGGTGCAGGGCTTCGGCAAGGTCGGCGCCGGCGCGGCACGCCTGCTCGCAGCATCCGGTGTCCGCGTCGTCGCGGTGAGCGACCAGTACGGCGCCGTCCATGCCGACGACGGACTCGACATCGATGCGCTCGAGGCGCACGTCGCGGCGTCCGGCTCGGTTGTCGGCTTCGCCGGGGGCGAGCCCATCGACGGTGCGGAGCTGCTCGAGCTGCGCGTCGACGTGCTCGCGCCATGCGCGATCGAAGGCGTGCTGCACGCGGGCAA
The DNA here is from genome assembly GCF_042793475.1 of Microbacterium sp. NPDC056569. NCBI lineage: Bacteria > Bacillati > Actinomycetota > Actinomycetes > Micrococcales > Microbacteriaceae > Microbacterium > Microbacterium sp. NPDC056569. The sequence goes on from NZ_JBHTUV010000004.1 coordinate 117,305, forward strand.
CGCGCACCGCGTGCAGGCGCGGATCGTCGTCGAGGGGGCGAACGGACCGACGACGCCCGAGGCCGACGAGGTGCTCCGCGAGCGCGGCGTCGTCGTGGTTCCCGACATCCTCGCGAACTCTGGTGGCGTCATCGTCAGCTACTTCGAGTGGGCGCAGGCGAACCAGGCCTACCGCTGGACCAGCCGCGAAGTCGAGGAGCGGCTCCGGGAACGGATGTCGGACAGCTGGGCCCGTGTGCATGCCGAGGCGCAGCGCACCGGGCGCTCGCTGCGCGAGACGGCGACGGTGATCGCCGTGGAACGTGTCGCCGACGCCCACCGCCTGCGCGGCCTCTACCCCTGAATCGAAGGAAACCGATGACTCCCTCTCACACCGCGCACGCGCTGAAGCTCATCGACTCGGAGCTCGGCGCTGTCACCGAGACGCTTGCGACCGAACGCGCCGACGAGATCGCCGAGCTCGCGGCGGTCCTCCGCGACGCTCGCCGCGTCTTCGTGCTCGGCCTCGGCCGCTCGGGCCTCGCCCTGCAGATGACCGGCATGCGACTCATGCACGTCGGCCTCACCGTGCACATCGTGGGCGATGCCACCACCCCAGCGATCGAAGGCGGCGATGTGCTGCTCGTCGCCAGCGGCTCCGGCACCACGGGCGGCATCGTGCGCGCCGCCGAGAATGCCGTCAAGGCCGGCGCACATGTCGTATCGATCACGGCGAATCCGGCGTCGCCACTCGCGACAGCCTCCGTCGCGACGGTGATCGTGCCGGCTGCGGGCAAGCTCGACCGTTCGGGCGCGAAGTCCGCGCAGTACGCGGGGAGCCTGTTCGAGCAATCCGTCGTGGTCGTCGGCGACGCCGTCTTCCACACGCTGTGGCTTGCCTCAGGCGCCACGGCCGACGACCTGTGGCCCCGCCACGCCAACCTCGAATGACCGCAGCACACGAAAGGAACCCTATGAAGCTGCAGTTCGCCATCGACACCCTGTCGACGGAGCACGCCCTCGAACTCGCCGCGGCCGCCGCGCCGCACGTCGACATCCTCGAGCTCGGCACGCCGCTCATCAAGAGCGAGGGCCTGTCGGCGATCACCGCCATCAAGGAGGCGCACCCCGACAAGGTCGTGTTCGCCGACCTGAAGACGATGGATGCCGGGGAGCTCGAGGCAGACATCGCCTTCGGCGCCGGCGCCGACCTGGTCACCGTCCTCGGCTCGGCCGACGACAGCACCATCGCCGGCGCCGTCAAGGCGGCGAAGAAGCACGGCAAGGGCGTCGTCGTCGACCTCATCGGCGTGCCCGACAAGCCGGCGCGCGCCAGGGAGGTCGTCCGGCTCGGCGCCGAGTTCGTCGAGATGCACGCCGGCCTCGACGAGCAGGCCCAGGAGGGGTACTCGCTCGACAGCCTGCTGCGCGACGGCGAGGCCGCGGGCGTGCCCTTCTCCGTCGCCGGCGGCGTCAACGCACTGAGCATCGCCTCCGTGCAAGCGTCGGGCGCGCGCATCGCCGTCGCCGGCAGCGCCATCTACAGCGCAGACGACGTCGAGGAAGCCGCCGCTCGCCTGCGTGCGGCGATCGTCTGAGCGACGGACGGGATGTCCCCCTCGCGGTCCCTGCCGCGAGGGGGACGCGCGTGTTCGAGGATCGTCGCCGCGCATAGCAGTCCGATCGGATCGGCGCCACCGGGTCGGTCGCATGCCGAGGCCCGCGTATCGTCCCGCGCATGGATGCCCGAACCCCAGTGCCCGCGCCCACAGACGAGATGACTGCCGGAGAGAAGCGGCTCCGTCCAGGCGATCCGTTCGAAGAGCCCAGGAGGGCCGCCTCGTGAGGGCGCTCACGTGGCAGGGGCGGCGCAACGTGAGCGTCGAGACGGTGCCGGACCCGGTCATCCAGCAGCCGACCGACGCGATCGTCCGGATCACCTCGACTGCGATCTGCGGTTCGGATCTTCACCTCTACGAACTGTTCGGCCCGTTCATCGATCCGGGCGATGTCCTCGGGCACGAGCCGATGGGCGAGGTCGTGGAGATCGGATCGGATGTCGCCACCCTGGCCGTCGGGGACCGCATCGTGGTTCCCTTCAACATCGCCTGCGGGCAGTGCTTCATGTGCCGCAACGGACTCCAGTCGCAATGTGAGACGACACAGGTGCGCGAGTACGGCAGTGGCGCGTCGCTCTTCGGCTACACGAAGCTGTACGGACAGGTGCCGGGAGGTCAGGCGGAGTATCTGCGCGTGCCGCTCGCCGACCACAACAGCGTGCGAGTCGGCGACGAACTGCCCGACGAGCGGTACCTGTTCCTGAGCGACATCCTTCCCACCGCGTGGCAGGGCGTCGAGTACGCGTCTGTTCCGGAGGGTGGCACGCTCGTCGTCATGGGGCTCGGCCCTGTGGGCCAGTTCGCCGCACGCGTCGGCGTGCACCGGGGATATCGTGTGCTGGCGGTCGACCCGGTCGTGGAGCGCCGCGAGATGGCCGAGCGCCATGGGATCCAGTCGTTCGACCTCACGGACACCGTCGTCGACGAGTTGCGCGATCTCACCGACGGTCGCGGTGCCGACGCAGTGGTCGACGCCGTCGGGCTGGAAGCGCACGGCAACCCGGGGGTGAAGTTCGCGCACGACGCGATCGGCCTGCTCCCGGACGCCGCGGCACGCGCTCTCATGGAGAAGGCCGGCATGGATCGCCTGGCCGCCCTGCACGCGTCGATCGACGTCGTCCGGCGCGGTGGAACCGTATCGCTCAGTGGTGTCTACGCAGGAGACGCCGACATCCTCCCGATGAAGACCATGTTCGACAAGCAGATCTCGCTGAGGATGGGCCAATGCAACGTCAAGCGGTGGACGGACCAGCTCCTGCCGCTCGTGGAGGATCCGAGTGATCCCTTCGGAGTGATGGATCTGGTGACGCACACGGCGTCGCTCGAGGAGGCGCCCGAGCTCTACGAGACGTTCCAGAAGAAGGCCGACGGCTGTATCAAGGTCGTGCTGCGGCCGGGAGCGTGAGACGACGTGGGACGCCGGAGGATCGATGACTCGCTCGGGCTGCTGACCCGGGGCTACGGCTTCGGCGAGGACATCTGGCGTCGAGTGGAACCCGGCGCGCGCGTCGCACCCGTTCGGCTTCTCGGCGAGAAGGCGATGCTGGTTCGCGGCGCGGAGGGTGTCGCGCTGTTCTATGACCCGGCGCGCATCGCGCGGCACGGTGCGATGCCTGCGATCGTTCAGGAGACGCTGTTCGGGCGCGGTTCCGTGCACAGCCTCGACGGCGATGAGCACCGACACCGCAAGGCGACGTTCGTCGATGTGGCGTACGAGGACGCGCAGGTGGAACGTCTCGTGCCGCCGCTCGAGCGGGAGTGGCGCCGCGAGCTGGACGACTGGGTCGAGGGTGGGCGCCGCAGCGCGTACGACGCGGCGGTGGGCGCGTTCGGCCGGGCGATCATGCAGTGGGCCGGTCTGCCGGGCACACGCGACGCGCAGACCCGATGGGCGCGGCGCCTCGCGCAGATCGTCGACGGATTCGGAGCGCCGTACTCGCCCGCGTTCCCGCTCGCGATGATGAACCGCTGGTGGTCGGACCGGAACGCACAGCAGCTCATCGATGCCACCCGCTCGGGCGCACTCGCGCCGCGTGAGGGAACGGCGCTGTTCGCCTGGGCCTGGCATCGCGCAGAGGACGGCGAGCTTCTGCCGTCGCGAGTAGCCGGTGTGGAGCTGCAGAACAGCATGAGGCCGATGATCGCCGTCGCGCGGTTCGTCGCGTTCGCGGCGAAGGAGCTTCACGATCGCCCCGTGTGGCGGGAGCGCATCGCGACCGAGACCGCCGAGCGCGGTCTCCGAGCCGGTGGACCGATCGCCACGATGTTCGCGCAGGAGGTTCGCCGCACCGCACCGTTCGTGCCGCTGCTGCCGGGGTGGGCGCTCAGAGACATCGAGATGGACGCTGTGACAGTGCCGAAAGGGGGACGCGTGGTTCTCGACATCCTCGGCACCGACCTCGACCACCGATCGTGGGACCACGCGGTGCAGTTCGACCCGGAGCGGTTCCGCGGCGTGGCGGACTACGAAGCGCTGACGGCGTTCATCCCGCACGGCGGAGCCGAAGTGCGCACGGGCCACCGCTGCCCCGGCGAGAAGCTCGCGATCGCCGGACTCGCGACGGCGATCACCGTGCTCAGCGACCCCCGGATCTCGATCTCGGGCGTCGGGCTGCGGGTGAACCACCGACGTCTGCCCACCAAGCCGCTGTCGGGCGGGCGCATCCGAGCAGCGCGATCACCGGAGGGGTGTCCGTTCCACAGGGGTTAGAGCGCCGTCGCTCCATGGGGTCATCGGATGCCGGCGGAGCGACCGGGCGGACCGCCGCAGGGCGCGTCAGGCGATGCGCGCGAGGTCGGGCGAGGTCACCTCGTCGGCGAGGTCGCCGGTGCGCACGAATCGCTCCACTTCGTCGACGACGTGGCGGCCGAGCCGGCGCAGCTCGTTGCCGATCGATCCCGCGATGTGGGGCGTGAGCGTCGCGCCCGGCAGGGAGAACAGCGGATGCCCCGGCGGCAGCGGTTCGGGATCGGTGACGTCGAGCACCGCCCGCAGCCGATCGGCGGCGAGCTCGGCGACGAGCGCGTCGGTGTCGACGAGGGATCCGCGCGCCGTGTTGATGAGCGTTGCGCCGTCGGCCATCAGCGCCAGCTCGTCGCGGCCGATCATGCGGTAGGTCTCGGGGAGCGCGGGCGCGTGGACGGTGACGACCTGCGAGCGCGCGAGCAGCTCGGGCAGGGTCAAGAGCTGCGCGCCGAGCGCGGCGGCCTGATCGGCGTCGAGCGACGGGTCGAACACGACGCAGCGGATGTCGAAGGGACGCAGCAGCTCGATCACCCGCCGTCCGATGCGGGAAGCGCCCACGACCCCGACCGTGATGCCGAACGCACCGACTCCGCCGCGCGGGCGGGCGGCGAGCATGTCGTGGGTCCTCGCGTAGTCGCGCGCTGAGCGCAGCACATCGCCGGCGCTCAGCAGAATCGTCGCGAGGGTGTACTCGGCGACCGGGACCGCGTTCGCGCCGGCGGCGCTGGAGACACGGATGCCGCGTTCCCACACGGCTGCGGTCACCAGGCGCTTGACCGATCCCGCGGAGTGGACCACCGCGCGCAGCCGTGGCCAGTGGGCGAGCGTCCGCTCGTCGAGCGAGGGCGCGCCCCAGCCTGTGATGAGGATCTCGGTGTCGGCCGTCGACGGCGGCACGCCCAGCAGGTCCGGGGTCAGGACGAGATCGTCGAGCCGCACGAACCGCTCGAGGTCGGCGCGCGCGGCGGCACCGAACAGGTCCGACACGAGCTGGGGCGATTCCATCGCGAAGAGCGCCTTCGGGCGCTGGGCGCTCATGAGCGCCCCCCGCCGGTCGGCACCACGTCGACGACGCCGTCGCTCCACCGCACCACGATCCGGCCGGAGCCGACCTCGATGGCCGGCACCGCGTCCAGGTCGAGCGTGTGCCCCGCGCCGATCGCGACCAGCGCGGCGACTACGTCGCCCTCGGCCACCGGGGTGGCACCCGCCGCCCAGGGTGTCGCCGAGCCTGCGCCGAACGGATCGCCGCCCGAACGGTGCGCGATCCCGGGGACCGGCAGCCCCCGCACGCCAATCACCGCCGTTGCCACGCCGTCGTCGCGGGTCGCGGTGGTGGGGGCGGTCGCGCGCCACCGCCCGGGTTCGACGGGCAGCGCCCACCCGCCGATGCGGAAGCGCCACGGGCCGGCGTCCTCGGGCCACGCGGAATCGAGGTCATCGGCGGCGGACGGGTGCGCGACCTGCGGTGCGGCATCCCACCAGGCCAGTCGCAGCTCCTCCACACCGTGCACGACCGACGCCACGGTCACTTGGGGCCCGCGCCGCAGCGCCGCCCACCCCGTGACGTCGGCCGTGCTCCCCGTTCCGGGGGTGTCGAGCCAATGCACCCGCGACCGCGACACCGCGACGCGGTCGTCCAGGTGCACCCGCTCGATGCGGTCGCGGTGGGACGGTGCACCAGTACCGTCCAGCAGCGCGACGTGAGACTCGAAGGGCTTGGCGATCCCGCCCGCCGAGAGGTCAGGGGAGGACGCCGTCGAATAGCCGACCCGGTGATAGAAGGGGTTGTCGGCGCGGACTCCGCCTGCAGGCCCGCGGAATCCGTCGGAGCCGTGGTTGAGCACGCGCACGATGCCGTCGACCTCGGACCGCACCACGAGCCAGCCGGGCGCGATCAGCAGCCGCGTGCGCACGGGCGCCTCCTCGACGGGCGCCGGCTGCGCCGACCATTCGGGGTGGTCCTCGGCAAGCAGCAGACCCATCAGCCCCTTGCTCGCCCAGTATGTCGACGACGAGCCCGTGTACGCCTGCCGGATCGAGCGGTACTCGCGGTGCCAGCCGATCGACAGCAGGCCTCGTTCGTCGATCGCGCCCGCGTCGAGGAAGTGGTCTAGCACGCCGTCCGCGAGTGCCCGCGTGCCACCCGTCGGCAGCGGGGTCTCGCCGGCCAACGCCCCGGCCCAGAAAGGCGCGAGCGTTGCGAAGCGGTACGTGAGCGAGCGCCCCTGGAAGAGCGGTGCGCCTGCGGCGCCGACGAGGTCGCGCGCCTGACCGAGGAAGGAGCGGAGGCGGTCGCGGTGCACCGGCGCGAGCTCGGCGCCGAGGATGCGGGCGTGCAGCAGCGGGTAGACGTGCCATGCCCAGCCGGCGTAGTGGTCGAAGTTCTGGCGCGATCCGTCGGGCCCCGCACCGTCGGAGTACCAGCCGTCGCCGAGGTACAGGCCCTCCTGGATCTCGGTGTTGCGGTCGAGGTCGTCCTGGCTCCACGGACCGCCCACCGACTGCAGGAAGGTCTCGATCACGGTCTGGAACCACGTCCAGTTGTTCGTGTAGCCGCTCGTTCCGACCACCCCCGCCAGCCACGCGATCGTGCGCTCCTGCACGGCGGGATCGAGGCGGTCCCAGAGCCATGGACGCGTCTCGGACAGCAGGATCGCGACCGAGGCCGCCTCGGGGACGGCCTGACGACGCTCGGCGACGGTGGGCCATCGCTCCGCGTGGGACGGGTCCGTTCCCGCGGCGAGCCCGCGGGAGAAGCGCTCGAGCACGCCGGCGGGGTCGTCGCCGCCTGCGCCGCCGACCCGGAAGGCCGCGAGCAGACCGGTGCGCGCGAATCCCTCCAGCCCGTCGCTCCAGCGTCCCGACGCGCTCGCCGGGCCCGGCAGCACGACGAGAGAGCCGCTCGGGGACGCGAACGGCGCCGTGGCCCCCAGCAGTCGGTCCGCGAGGCTCTGCCAGCGGTCCCGTGCTGTCGTCTTCGCCACTTCGGCTTCCCCGTACGTCATCGTCACGCGTCGATCGTGCATTACGATCCTGTAGCCATCGGCCCTTTCGGACAATTCCGATCATCGATCGGTCAAACCGGATCAGACTGCGACGAACGGACTTCGCAACACATGACTGGACAGAACTCACTGCCGAGGACGCGTCACGAACACCTGCTGCGCCAGGTCGAGCTGCACGGAAGCGTGAGCGCCGCGGACGTCGCGACGCAGCTCGGCGTCTCACAGGTGACGGTGCGCCGCGACATCGTGGAGCTCGAGAAGGCGGGCAAGCTCGCGCGCGTCCACGGCGGCGCGATCGCCGTCGGCGCCCCCGCCGTCCCGCAGGCGGCGCGCACCAACGTCGGCGTCGTCGTCCCCGGATCGGTCAGCCATTACCCGCAGATCGTGCGGGGGATGGATGCCGCGTCCCACGGCGTGCGCACACGTGTGGTGCTGGCGACCTCGCAGTACCGCGAGGACCTCGAGCAGCGCCAGGTCGAGCGGCTGATCGAGATCGGCGTGGCCGGGATCGTTTTCGCGCCGACGATGCGCAACCGCACCGAGGCGGAACTCGCGGAGTGGGTGCGGACGATCCCGGTGCCGGTGGTGTTCCTGGAGCGGCGCCTGGAATCCACGGCCCTAGCCGCGTACGACAGCGCCCGCACCGACCACGAGCGCGGTGCCGAGCTCGCCGTCGAGCACCTGGCGCGACTGGGGCACGCCTCGGTCGGCCTCGCGCTGTTCGATCGCACCCCTACGGCGCCGCTCGTCCGCGTCGGCCACCGTGCCGCCGTGGCGCGGCTCGGCCTCGCGGAGGCTCCGTCCGTCGCGCTCCCGAAGGGCGGCGACGGCGAGGGCGACCCGCTCGATGACGCACTGATCGCCTTCCTCGAGGCCTGCCGCGACGCGGGCACGGACGCCGCGCTCGTGCACACCGACGTGCATGCCGCCCGGCTCGTCGAGCTCGCCATGGACCGCGGCATCCGTGTTCCCGACGATCTCGCCGTCGTGGCGTTCGACGACGACACCGCGGGGCTCGCGATGGTACCGCTCACGAGTGTGACCCCTCCGGGACGCGACCTGGGGCACGAGGCGATGCGCATCCTGACCGAGCGCATCGCGGCGCCCGACAGCGCGGCGCGGCACATCACCATGCTGCCGCGGCTGACGGTCCGCGAGTCCTGCGGCGGAGAGTCGTGATCGCTTTTGTCCGCTTGCTCACGACCGGTCGAGCCCCGACCTACATTGTCTCTGCACGGCCCCCGGTGCGATCGCCGGGTGAGCGACGAGAGGCAACGAGCAAGGAGGCTCCGATGACATCCCGAGCATTCACCAACGCCACGGCACGGCGAGGCGCACTCACCGCGGGGGCCGTCCTCGCGGTCGGCGCGCTGACGCTCCTCACCGGCTGCGCCGGCGGCGGCACCGAACCCGCCTCGACCGCGGATCCCGACGAGGAGGCCACGCTGAACTTCGCGTGGTGGGGCGACGCGAGCCGTGCCGAGCGCTACGAGGCGGCGATCGACCTGTTCGAGGAGGAGCACCCGAACATCACGATCCAGACCAGCTACGCGAGCTTCGGCGACTACTGGACGTCGCGCAACACCGAGGCGGCGAGCCGGACGCTCCCCGATGTGTTCCAGATGGACCTCGCCTACCTCGCGGAGTACGGCGGGTTCGGGCACGTTCTGGCGCTGGACGACTACCTCGGCGACGCCATCGCCACCGACGCCATCGAGCCGTCGCTCGTGCAGGCCGGCGCCGTCGACGAGAAGATCTTCGGCCTCGCCTCGTCGAGCAGCACGCTGGCGACCCTCTACAACGGCCCGCTCCTCGAGCAGCTGGGCGTCGACGTCCCCGAGGGCCCGCTCACGTGGGACGAATACGATGACCTCCTCGCCGACGTGTCCGAGGCGGGCGCGACAGGCAGCCCTGTCGTGTACGGCTCGCTCGACTACACGCAGTACTTCTGGCTCTTCCAGATCTGGCTCGGCCAGCAGGGCCTGTCGCTCATCGACGACGGCGAGCTCGGCTTCGAGAAGAGCGACCTCGCCGACTGGTGGTCGCGCAGCGCCGCCATCCAGGAGTCCGGCGCGGTCATGCCCGCAGAGCGCCAGGCGCAGCTCGAGGGCGTCGACGCTCTCGGCGCCGGTGAGATCGCCTCCGACATCAGCTGGGCGAACTTCCTGGCGCGCTTCAGCGAAGGGCCCGCGAACCCCGAGCTGTCGCTCGCGATCCCGCCGTACGACGACGAGGACAACACGGGCATGTTCCTCAAGCCCGGCCTGATGCTCTCGATCGGCGCCAACAGCGAGCACCCCGCGCAGGCGGCGACCTTCATCGACTTCCTCGTGAACGACCCCGAGGTGGGGGCCATCTTCGGAATGTCGCGCGGCGTGCCGGCGTCGGCGACCGCGGCTGAGGGCATCGAGGCGAACGAGCTCGACGAGAAGATCCTCGCCTACCAGGAGTCCGTCGCCGACAAACTCGACGGCCAGGCACCCCCGGCCGTACAGGGGCTCGGCACGCTCGAGCAGACCTTCGTGGCGATCAGCCAGGACGTCGCGTACGGGGCCGCCACGGCCGAAGAGGCAGCGGACCGCTGGTTCGCCGAGGCCGAGAACGCACTGAAGTGACCACCACGCGGGCGGTGTGCAGGGCTGCACGCCGCCCGCGGCTTTCGGAAGAGCAACCGTCATGACCGCCGAAACACTCGCTCCGCCGGCCCCGCCGGAGGTGCTGACCCCGACGCCGTCCCCACGCCGCGGCCGGCGTCGCTGGGAGGACATCCGTGCCGGATACGTCTTCCTCGCGCCCTGGCTGCTCGGCTTCCTCCTGCTCACCGCAGGGCCGATGGTCGCCTCCCTCTATCTCTCCTTCACCGACTACAACCTGTTCAGCCCGCCGCAGTGGGTGGGCTTCGACAATTACGTCCGGCTCTGGAGCGACCCCGACTACCTCCAGGCGTGGAGGGTCACCGCGGTCTACGTCCTCGTGGGCACGCCGCTCAAGCTGGCGGCTGCGCTCGGTGTGGCGCTGATCCTCAACGCGGCGTTCCGGGGGAGCGGGTTCTACCGCTCCGCCTTCTACCTGCCGTCACTGGTCGGAGCGTCCGTCTCGATCGCGGTGGTGTGGAAGGCCATGTTCATCGACGACGGGCCGGTCGACAGCATCCAGCAGTTCTTCGGGTTCCCCGCCGGCGGCTGGGTCGGCGATCCCGACAAGACCATGCCGATGCTGATCCTGCTCGCCGTGTGGCAGTTCGGCGCCCCGATGGTGATCTTCCTGGCCGGACTCAAGCAGGTTCCGCACGAGCTCTACGAAGCGGCATCCGTCGACGGCGCGGGCCCGATCCGCAAGTTCCGCGCCATCACGATCCCGATGCTGTCGCCGGTGATCTTCTTCAATCTGCTCCTCGAGACCATCAACGCCTTCCAGGTGTTCGCTTCCGCGTTCATCATCTCGGGCGGAACGGGCGGGCCCGCGCGGTCCACCCTCTTCTACACGCTGTACCTCTACTTCCGCGGCTTCCGCGACTTCCAGATGGGGTACGCCTCGGCCATGGCCTGGGTCCTCGTGCTCGTGATCGCCTTCATCACGGTGATCTTCTTCCGCAGCTCGAAGTTCTGGGTCCACTACGCAGGAGACGAAGGACGATGAGCGCAACGCAGCTGCTCGTGACCGCAGACCCCGGGAAGGGCACGCGCCGCGCCCGCACCCGGCGCCGCTGGACCGGCAAGGAGGTCGTGTTCCACGTCGTGGTGCTCGCGCTGCTCGTGGTGATCCTCTACCCCGTGGCATGGATGCTGCTGTCGACGTTCAAGCCTTCCGAGCAGATCGTCGGCAACGCCCAGCTCCTCCCGCGCGAGGTCACGTGGGCGAACTACGAGACGGCGCTGAGCGGCATCGGCGGGGTGTCGTTCTGGACGTTCTTCCAGAACTCGGCCATCCTCGCGGTGCTGTCGGTCATCGGCGTCGTGCTGTCGTCGGCCCTCGCCGCCTATGCGTTCGCCCGCATCGACTTCCCGGGCCGCACCGTGTACTTCGGCATCATGATCGCGACGCTCCTGCTGCCGTTCCACGTCGTGATCATCCCGCAGTACATCATGTTCAACGCGCTCGGCATGGTGAACACCTTCACCCCGCTGCTCTTGGGCAAGTTCCTCGCGACCGAGGCCTTCTTCGTGTTCCTCATGGTCCAGTTCATGCGCGGCCTGCCACGCGAGCTGGACGAGGCGGCCCGCATCGACGGCGCCGGTCACTACCGCACGTTCGGGTCGATCATGCTGCCCCTGCTCAAGCCGGCGCTGGTCACGAGCGCGATCTTCACGTTCATCTGGACGTGGAACGACTTCTTCGGCCCACTGCTCTACCTCAAGGATCCCGACCTTTACACGCTGCCGATCGCGCTGCGGCTGTTCGTCGACCAGAGCTCGTCGGCCGACTACGGCGGTCAGATGGCGATGGCAGTCCTTGCGCTCATCCCGGTGTTCCTCTTCTTCCTCATCTTCCAGCGCTACCTCGTCGACGGGGTCGCCACCCAGGGGCTGAAGGGCTGAGGCGATGACCGTGACCGAGAGAACCGCACGCCCCACTGCGGCGGGCGACACCGGAGGACGCCGCGGCTTGTCCGGCGAGACCCGGGGGAGAGCACCCGCGACCCGGCAGCCACCGCGCGGCGCCCAGCGCATCGCCCGTGTGCTGTCGAGCCGCGGTTTGGGCCTCTTCTCCGAGACGATCGTGGTGAGCCTTGCGGTGGCGGTGCTGGCGATCCCCGCCGTCACCGCGCTGCCGGCTTTCGCAGCGGGCGCCGCCCATTTCCGGCGGCACGTCGAGGGCGAGTCCGACTCGCTGCTCGAGCTCGGGCGCGACTTCCTGCGGGCGCTCAGGCACGGCTGGCTGTGGGGCGTGCTCACCGCGGCGGCGGTCGCCGCGATCGCGGCGACGCTCACCAGTCCGGCGATCCTCGGGATGCCGGGCGGCGGACTCTACCGCTGGGCCTCGGGAATCATCGGCGTCGGCATCGGGGTTGTGCTGCTCCGCGCGATCGCCCAGTGGCGGCCGGCGACGCCCTGGAGCGAGTTGCTCCGCGCGGCCGCGGACGAGTGCATGCGCGATGTGCCGGGGTCGTTCCTCCTCGTGCTGGCCCTGGGTATGAGCGGACTCGTGGTGTGGATGTTCGCCCCGATGGTCGTGCTCGTGCCCGGAATGCTCGTGCTCGCGGCGCGCGCGGTGGTCGCCCGCACACGCTGACGGCCCAGCGCGGACCCCGGCGCCGAGCGCCGGTCACACCCCCGGCCGGATCGTGGCCGGGGGCTTCGGCGTGCCCACGCTCATCGCCATGAAACCCAGATCGTGACCGCTTTTGTCCGGTTGTGCACGTCGGCGGCCGCGTCGTCTCTAAGGTCGGTGCCTGTCGGAGCCGAGGCGGCTCCGCAGGATTCGATGAGGAGTCACACACATGGACATCAGCCGTCGCGGACTGCTGCAATCGTCTTTCGCCGCCGGCGTCGCCACCGCGTTCACGCTCGCGTCGCCGAGCGCCGCCGGCGCCGTACCGGCCGTGCGCGACGCATTCGGGCGGATCGTGCCTGCCGAGCTCGGCGGGCACGGGCCCGTGGCGCTGCGCTGGCTCGAGGGGGGCGTGCCCTCGCAGCTGACCGCGGGGGCCACATGGGGCGTGCCGTGGCCGAAGGGCGCGCTCGCGCCCGACCAGTCCTTCACGCTCGTCGCCGAGAGCGGCGCGTCCGTCCCGGTGCAGACGTGGCCGACCGGCTGGTGGCCCGACGGATCGGTCAAGTGGACCGCGCACGCGGTCAGCGCGGCGGCCGAGCGGTCGACGACGTACTCGCTGCAGCCCGGCACGCCGGCTGCGCCTTCCGCGCCTGTGAAGGTCACCGAGAACCCCGGCAAGGTCGTCGTCGACACGGGCGTGGTGACGATCGAGTTCCCCCGCAACGGCAAGAGCATCGTCTCGGCCATCCGCCGCGGGAGCACCATCATCGCTGAGGAGGGCAGGCTCGTCGCGGGGCGTCAGAACGTGCCCGACACCGACGCCGGCGACAAGATCGACAACGAGTGGTTCCAAAGCGACGTCGGCGAAGTCGTCGTCGAGCAGTCGGGCCCCGTGCGCGCGGTCATCCGCGTGAAGGGGACCCACACGAAGGGCAAGCGGTCGTGGCTGCCGTTCGACCTGCGCTTCTACCTGTACGCAGGCTCGGACGGCATCCGAGTCGTCCACTCCTTCGTCTTCGACGGCGACGAGAAGAAGGACTTCATCAACGGGCTCGGAATGCGCTTCACGGTCCCGCTCGCCGCGCAGCTGCACGACCGCCACGTGCGCCTCGCAGGCGCCGGTCAGGGCGTCCTGGGCGAAGCCGTGCGAGGCATCACGGGACAGCGGCGGGACCCCGGTGCCGCCGCGCGGAACGCGCAGGTCGCCGGCACCTGGACGCCGGATCCCGCCACGTGGGATCAGCGGGTCACCTCGCGGCTGCAGTGGATCCCCGCATTCGGCGATTACAGCCTCAGCCAGCTGACGGCCCACGGGTTCGAGATCCGCAAGCGCACCTCCGCCGGCCACTCGTGGATCCGCGCCGACGGCGGCACGCGCTCCCGCGGTCTCGCCTACGTCGGCACCCCCGGCGGTGGGCTCGCATTCGGCATGCGCAACTTCTGGCAGCTGCACCCGACCGAGCTCGAGATCACGGGTGCGGCGACGGATCGTGCGACCGCGACCGTGTGGATGTGGTCTCCGCGCGCCGAGGCGATGGACCTGCGGTTCTACCACGACGGCCTCGGCCAGGACACGTACGAGAAGCAGCTCGATGCGCTGGAGATCACCTACGAGGACTACGAGCCGGGCTTCGGCACGCCGTACGGCGTCGCACGCACGACGGAGCTGAGCTTCTGGGCGCTCGGCGCGACGCCGTCCGCCACCGACTTCAGTGCGATGGCGGATGCTGCGGCCACGCCACCGCTTCTGGTGAGCAGTCCGCAGCACAATCACTCCGCGGGCGTGTTCGGATCCTGGGCACCGGTCGATCGCTCCAACCTCGCGAAGACCACGATCGAGGACAAGCTCGCCTTCATGCACGCCTGGTACGTGCAGCAGGTGGACCAGCGCTCCTGGTACGGCTTCTGGGACTACGGCGACGTCATGCACGACTTCGACCGCGACCGGCACGTGTGGCGCTACGACGTGGGCGGCTACGCGTGGGACAACTCCGAGCTGAGCACCGACATGTGGCTGTGGTACCACTATCTCCGCACGGGCGATGCCGCCGCGTTCCGCTTCGCCGAGGCCATGACGCGGCACACCGGCGAGGTCGATGTGTACCACCTCGGCAAGTGGGCGGACCTCGGCACTCGTCACGGCATCATGCACTGGGGGGACAGCGCGAAGCAGCAGCGCATCAGCAACGCCGGCTACCGGCGGTTCTACTACTTCCTCACCGCCGACGAGCGCGTGGGCGACCTGATGCGCGACCTCGTCGATGCCGACAAGACGTTCCTCGTGCTCGACCCTTCGCGCAAGATCCGCACCGACGAGTACGACCCGCAGCCCGACGCGCTCAGCGTCTCGACCACGACCGACTGGGGCGCGCTGGCGCTCGCGTGGCTCGCGGAGTGGGAGCGCAACGGCGATCCGATCGCCCAGTCGAAGCTCGTCAACGGCGCCAGGACGATCGCCGCGATGCCGAACGGCTGGGCGCAGGGCGGCACTCCGCGCTACAACCTGGCGGACGGCACGTTCGGCGAGGAGACCGGGAAGACCGTGTCGGTCGGCTCGCTCGATTCGGTGTTCGGGCTCTTCGAGCTCATGACCGAGCTCATCGATCTCATCGACGACCCGAGGGTGACGGAGCAGTGGGTCACCTACTGCCGTCTCTACAACGGCACGTCCGCCGAGCAGGCGGCGGCGACCGGGGTCTCGTGGGGGAGCCAGAACCTGCGGCAGGCGTACTCGCGCGCGACGGCGTATGCGGCGCACCAGCTCGGCGACGTCACGCTCGCCAAGCGCGCGTGGCGGGAGTTCCGCACGGGGCACGCCGGTTACCCTGAGGGCCTCGCCTTCACGTCGACGCGGATCGAGGGGCCGACGGTGCTCAACCCCATCGACGACGCGCCGTTCGGAACGAACGCGAGCGCGCAGTACGGGCTCGCTGCCATCCAGTGCCTCGCGCTCGTCGGCGACCAGATCTGACGGGAACCGCTCGGCGGCAGGCGGAAGGTGTCGCGATTCCGCCGACGCTACGACGCGGCGCGAGCACCCCCGCGTCGCGCCGCGAGGTACTCGGCCGGCATTCCGGGGCCGATGCGGATGGCGACCTGATCCGGGGGCACGGGGCCGCACGTGTCGCACGTCGCGGTCGCGTGGATCGCACCGTCGCACACGGAGTGACGGTAGAGGATCGGCGGATCGATGGGCGACGCCCACTCGTCGCCCCATTCCGTGAGTGCGATCAGCGCGACCGCCAGCGCGTGCCCCTTCGGGGTGAGCCGGTAGTCGGCTGCGTCGTCCCGCTCCATGATGCCGGCAGCGACGAACGCCTCCAGCCGTGACGTCAGGACATTGCTCGCGATGCCGAGGTTGTGCTGGAAGTCGCCGAAGCGCGTCACGCGCGCGAACAGGGCGTCGCGGATGATGAGCAGGCTCCAGCGCTCCCCGACCATCTCGAGGGAGCGGGCGATCGAGCACACCTGCGTGTCGTACGTCTTCCCGAGCATGCGTCGAATCTATCACTTGCGTGATGCAAGTAGCGTCGCTATGGTCGCTTGCATCACGCAAGTCACCGACTCGATCCGGGTCGCGAGCAAAGGAGCAGGAGCATGACCGCGAGCTTCACCACCACGATCACCGTGGATGCCTCGGCACAGGAGGCGTTCGACGCGATCAACGACGTCGCGGGATGGTGGGGCCGGACCACCGGCTCGACCACCGAGGTGGGCGGCGAGTTCGTCTATGTCGTCCCGGGACTGCATTACAGCGGATTCCGGGTCACCGAGCTGGAGCCCGGCCGCCGCGTGGCGTGGCTCGTCACCGGCAGCCACCTCGACTTCGTCGCCGACAAGCAGGAGTGGAACGGCACGACAGTCCGGTTCGACATCCTCGAGGACGACGGCGGCACGCGAATCATCTTCACGCACGACGGGCTCACATCCGACGACGACTGCTACGACATCTGCACCAACGCGTGGGCGATGTTCGTGAACGGCAGCCTCAAGGCGCGCATCGAGACGGGTGAGGGCGCGCCGTACGTGTTCAGCGGCGACGAGGAGCTCACCGCGGAGGACCACGGCGAACTGCACAGCCAGGTCGCGGAGGCCGCGGCCGCGCGGGCTGCCCAGTAGTCGAGCGGACCTCGACCGTTTCGCGATTCCCGGGAGTCGCGAAGGGCAGAAGTCCGCGCGCCAGGTGTCGGCGGCCATGCCTAGAGTGCGCATATGCCGGAGCGCGTAGAACTGTGGTGGGCGAGACGCCAGTTCTCGAAGGGCGTCGACGTGCCGTACCCGGTGGGCACCTACCGCTCGGAATGGGCGGCGTATCCGGCGCTCATCAGGCAGTACCACCCCGATCTGAATGCCGGCATCACCCTCACCCAGGTGCCGCCGGCGGCTGACGTGCTGCTGCTGTGGCAGTGCGAGGCCGGGCACATGTTCGCAGCCACGCCGTCGGAGCAGCGCGATCGCCCCGGCCGCGAGCGGCGCCGCTCGGCCTGGTGCCCGGAGTGCTCGGTGCTGGCGAACCCGCCGCGCATCGCGACGCGCCAGCCGGGCGCCGAGCGCGCGCCGCGCCGCAAGCCCCCGCGAACGTTGTGCGCCAAGACTCCGGATCTTCCGGTGGGAGAGCCGTTCGCGAGCGTGTGCGCGCCGAAGCCGGCGTCGGCCGTCGAGGCGCGCATGCGCGCAGACGTCTTCGCGAGGCTGGCGGTCACGCCGGGTTTCACCGCGATCCGAACGGCGCGACCCTTCTTCGACCACCTGGAGGTGTGGCCCGACATCCTCCTTCCGGAGCTCCGGATCGCGCTCGAGTACGACACCGTCGGCAGGCACGGGCTCGAGCACGTCGGCAAGCGCGAGGAAGCCGACCGCCGCAAGGACCGCGCCGTCCGGGCGGCGGGGTGGGAGGTCGTCCGCGTGCGGACCGGGAAACTGGAGCCGATCGGCCCGCACGACATCGTGATGTCGGCCTGGACCACGCGCAGCAGCCGGCTCCTCGTCGACGCGCTGCGCAGCATCCGTGGTCCGCTTCTTGTCGACGCCTACCTGAGGTGAGCCCGCGCGTGCGGCGCGCGCGTGTCGGAGGTCGTCGCTACGGTGGTCGCGGAGGGGACATGAAGACGAAGAAACTCGCCCGCACCGCGTCGCGCCTGCCGCGCCGGGGCCACGTTCTGGTGACCGTGTCGGTGGTCGACGAGAACGGATTCACGTCCCAGTACGAGACCGTCGAGGTGCCTGTCGGGGCGCTTCGCGACGGTGTCGCCGCGATCCATCTCGCAGCGGTAGGAGCCGCCGCCGAGGTCGACAGCCGCACCGCGTAAACCGAACGCATTCGCTGTTGCGCCCAGGCTTCTCGCGTCCTACTATCGAACATAGATTCTATGAAGGAGGGCATCATGCGGATGCTGGAACGTGAGGATGTTCAGGTCTGGTGCGAGCAGGGACGCCCCGTGCGCCTCGTCGTCGACCATGAGCGGTGGCGCATCATCGACACCCCGACCCGCAGCGACGGCGGGCGGCTGTTCCAGAGCTGGCGGTTCACGGCGCGAAGCGACGTCGACCACCGCACGCGCGTGATGGACGTCGAAGAGGTCGACGGTCACTGGATGCTCGTGGCCGCGTGGGAGTGACTCCTGTGCCGCTCGATCGGCGTGATGCCTGCTGAAAGAGAGAAGATCCGGGGAACTTCACTGTGGCGTCGGCGTCAACCCCCTTGAAACCTGAATCGTCCGTCAGGTAACGTCCCGCAGGGCGGTTCCCCCCGAGCCGCTCCCGCGCTCTACAAGGAGGTACCAGCGCTATGGCATCACCCCAGACACCCCCGGTCTCGATGAAGCAGTCGAGCCTGCGGCGCGTCGTCACGGCCTCGATGGCAGGCACCGTCGTCGAATGGTACGAGTTCTTCCTCTACGCCACCGCCGCGACGCTCGTCTTCAACAAGATCATGTTCCCGCCGTCGGACGACCCGTATGCGCCGATCATCGCGGCGTTCGTCACGTACGCGGTCGGCTTCGTCGCCCGGCCGCTCGGCGGCATCGTGTTCGGTCACTTCGGCGACAAGTACGGCCGCAAGAAGCTGCTGCAGTTCGCGATCATCCTGGTGGGCGTGGCGACCTTCCTGATGGGATGCCTCCCCACGTTCGACATGATCGGCTACTGGGCTCCGGCGCTCCTGGTCGCGCTGCGCTTCGCACAGGGCTTCGCCGTCGGCGGCGAGTGGGGCGGGGCGGTGCTGCTCGTCGCGGAGCATTCGCCGAACAAGACGCGCGGATTCTGGGCGTCGTGGCCGCAGGCAGCCGTGCCGATCGGAAACCTGGTGGCAACCGTCGTCCTGCTCATGCTGAGCCGCACGCTCAGCGAGGAGCAGTTCCTCTCCTGGGGCTGGCGCATCGGCTTCTGGCTGTCGGTCGTGATCGTCGCGATCGGCTACTACGTCCGCACCCGAGTGACCGATGCACCGATCTTCCTCGAGGTGCAGAAGGAGGTCGAGCAGTCCAAGGCGCTGCGCTTCGGCGTGCTCGAGGTGCTCAAGCGCTACCCGCGCGGCGTGCTGACGGCGATGGGCCTCCGCTTCGCGGAGAACATCATGTACTACCTCGTGGTGACGTTCTCGATCACGTACCTGGCAGTGGCTCTCGAGGTCGACACGGCCGAGATCCTGGGCCTCCTCGTCATCGCGCACATCGTCCACATGATCGTCATCCCGCTCATCGGCGGGCTGACCGACAAGATCGGCCGCAAGCCGGTGTACCTGATCGGCACACTCGGAGCGGCGGCCTGGGGCTTCATCGCCTTCCCGATGTTCGATACGCGCAACCCGGTGATCATCGTCGCGGCGATCTGCCTCGGACTGTTCATCCACGCGTTCATGTACGCGCCGCAGCCGGCGATCATGTCCGAGATGTTCCCGACGCGCATGCGCTACTCGGGCGTCTCGCTCGGGTACCAGGTGACGTCGATCGTCGCCGGCTCGCTCGCGCCCATCATCGCGACGGCGCTGCTGGCCAACACGGGCTCGTACATCCCGGTGGCCGTCTACCTCGCGATCGCCGCGGGGATCACGCTCATCGCGGTGATCTCCATGCGCGAGACGAAGGGATCGTCGCTGCACGAGCTCGACCGTCTCGACGAGGAGAAGCTCGCGGCCGAGAAGGTGTCCACCGGCGCCTGAGCCACAGCCGGACCGCCCCGCCCCCCAGCGGCGGGGCGGTCCGCCGGCGGACTGCCTACACCCCCGTCGCGTGCCGGCGCATGCCCGGCACCGGCTGCGGCCGCAGCACCATCGCCGTCGTGATCCCGAGGATGACGATGCCGATCGACTCGATGATCACGGTCTGGGGCACGAGCGTGAAGTCCCACGTCTGGTGGATGCCGAACAGCCCCACGGTGAGTGCGAGGACGAGTGCGCCCAGCGTCGCGATGAGGAACAGCAGGCTCAGCACCGTCACGACCTGCAGCAGGCGCCCACGGAGCAGCAGCATCCCCAGCGCCAGGACGAGCCCGGCCACGCCGTTGAGGATGAACATCACCCCCAGGATGCCGCCGACGCCGTTCAGCGCCAGATAGAAATGGATACCGCCCGCGGCGAGAAGGGCGATCGCACTGAGGATGCGCATGGTCCAGAGCACGCGCACACTGGAATCGGTCATGGTCCTACCTGCTCTCTTCCTGAGGTGAGGTGGTCGACGCCTTCTCGAGGGAAACGAGCCGGGAGCGGTCACGGTTCACCCGCAGGAGCCACAGCACGTCCCGGCCGAAGGACTCCAGTACCAGCACGAGCGCCGCCACCGCGATCAGGACATCGGCGGCGGGCGGCAGCACCCGCGCTGCGACGACCGCCAGCGCGACGCCGCACGCCGCCGTCACGACCTTGCGCCAGTACCGCGGCGGCAAGGTCCGCCTCATCCACGGCAGCAGGAATCCGGCGACGACGAACGCGTAGCGCAGCACACCGATCGCAAGCACCCACCACCCCACGTACCGCGCGTCGTACACGCACAGCACCAGGAGCAGGTAGGCGTCGACCTCCATGTCGAACCGGGCGCCCAGTTCGCTCTCGCTGCCCGTGCGGCGCGCGACGATCCCATCGACGCCGTCGAGGAGCAGCGCCACGGCCACGAGCGTCACGAGGAGCGCGGTCGCCGTCGGACCCCCGAACGACGCCACCACGAGCGCGGTCACGATCCCGGCCAGCACCGACCGCGTCGCCGTGACGGCGTTCGCCGGTCCGAACCGTTCGGCGCGCCGACGGCGGAGACCCCGCGTCAGCAGCAGCGACGACGCCGTCAGATACGCGAGACCGGCCGCCCAGGCCGCCGGAGACAGGGGCACCGCCGTCCCGATCGCCAGCAGGCCGGCGACGCCGGCGGCGACCCACCACCACGGCACCCACTGAACTTTTCCCATGCGCGCTCCGTGTACTCCTCATGGCGGTCACCGGGAACACGACGCAGACACCCGCTGAGGTTCACCGCGAGATTCCGGATGCTGCGACCGCATGGTGGACGGTCGGCCCCGGGCAGGGCGAGTTCCGCACCGAACCGCTGCCGGGGGTGTCGGACGGCCAGGCGTCGGTCCGCACGCTCTTCACCGGCGTGAGCCGCGGCACCGAGACGCTCGTCGCCCGGGGGGAGGTGCCGGAGTCGGAGCGCGAGCGCATGCGCGCGCCGTTCCAGGCGGGCGAGTTCCCGTTCCCCGTGAAGTACGGCTATCTCAATGTCGGAACCGTCGAAGACGGTCCATCGACAGTGCGGGGCCGCACGGTGTTCTGCCTGTTCCCGCACCAGTCGCGTTACGTGGTGCCCGCGGACGCTCTGCTCGCGGTGCCGGACGCCGTTCCGCCGCGCCGTGCCGTGCTCTCCGGCGCGGTCGAGACCGCGGTCAATGTGCTGTGGGATGCCGGCCCGCTCGTCGGCGATCGCGTCGTCGTCGTCGGCGCGGGCATGATCGGGTGCGCGATCGCGAGGGTGGCGCGCAGCATCCCGGGTGCCGAGGTCACCCTCGTCGACGTCGAGCCGGCGCGAGCGGCGACCGCCGAGACGCTCGGCGTCGAGTTCGCGCTCACGGGCGATGAGATCCCGCAGGCGGATGTCGTGATCGAGGCGAGCGGCGCCGGAGCGGGGCTCCAAGCCGCGGTGCGGCTCGCGCCGACCGACGGCGAGGTCGTCGTCGCGAGCTGGTACGGCAGCCGTCACGTGACGCTCGATCTCGGCGCCGACTTCCACGCGCGACGCGTCGCCATCCGCCCCAGCCAGGTCGGCGCGGTCGCGATGCGCCGCCGGTCGTCGCGCACGACACGCAACCGTCTTGCGCTCGCGCTGCGGCTCCTGGAGGATCCTGCCTTCGACGCACTGCTCGGCGGCACGTCGACGTGGCGCGAGCTGCCCGACGTGACGGCCGCGCTCGCCGCCGGCACTGCCGGCGAACTGTGCCACACCATCGATTGGAGTGCCGGATGACCTTCAGCCTCACGGTCCGCGACCACCTCATGATCGCCCACAGCCTGAGCGGCGACGTCTTCGGACCTGCGCAGCAGCTGCACGGCGCGACCTATCTCGTCGACGCGACGTTCCGGGCCGAGGAGCTCGATCCGCACGGGATCGTCGTCGACATCGGCCGGGCCGGTGACGCGCTGCGGGAGATCGTCGGCGCCCTGACCTACCGCAACCTCGACGACGAGCCCGACCTCGCGGGAGTGAACACCACGACCGAGCGGCTGTGCCAGATCATCGGCGACCGCCTCGCCGCGCGGGTGCACGACGGCGGCCTCGGGGATGCGCGACTGAGCGGGATCGTCGTCACCCTGCACGAGTCGCATGTCGCGTGGGCCTCGTACGAGGTGTCGTTGTGACGGATGCTCCGTCCCTCCGCTTCGTCGTCCCCGCGGGGGTCGACGACCCCCGGCGCGTGAGCGGCGGCAACGTCTACGACCGGCACCTCCGGGAGGGACTGCGCGGCCGCGGCTGGGACGTGGACGTGTGCGAGGCGGCGGACGCCGCGCACGCGGCATCCGTCCTGCGTGAGGCGTCCGACGGGTCGCGCGTGCTGATCGACGGCCTCGTGGCGGGGTGGGCGCCGGCGGCGGTGGAGGAGGCC
This sequence comes from Microbacterium sp. NPDC056569, assembly GCF_042793475.1. Taxonomy (NCBI): domain Bacteria; kingdom Bacillati; phylum Actinomycetota; class Actinomycetes; order Micrococcales; family Microbacteriaceae; genus Microbacterium; species Microbacterium sp. NPDC056569. Next base: position 139,954 of record NZ_JBHTUV010000004.1, read on the forward strand.
GCGGCGCGGCTGCGGCTGACGGTGCTGGCGCACATGGTGACGGCGGCCTTCCCGGACGCGACGGATGCCGCGATCGACGCGGAACGCCGCGCCCTCGCGTCGGCGCACGACGTGATCGCCACGAGCCCCTGGGCCGCGGCGGAACTGGGGCGTCGCGGGCTCGCGGACCCCGATCGCACGGTCGTCGCGGTGCCGGGGACCTTTCCGGCAGAGCCCGCTCCACCGCCGTCCGACGATGGGGAGATGCTGTGCATCGGCGTGATCGCGCCGCACAAGGGACAGGACACGCTGCTCGATGCGCTCGCCCGCCTGCGCACGGCGGACTGGAGCTGCACCCTCGTCGGCTCGAGCGAGTCCTTCCCCGAGTTCGCGGCGCGGATCGCCCGGAAGGCGACCGCCCTCGACGGCCGGGTCCGGCTCGCCGGGGTGCTGGACGACGCCGCCCTCGCCGAGGCGTACCGTCGCAGTGCGCTCCTGATCGCCCCGTCGCGCGTCGAGAGCTCGGGCATGGCGATCGCCGACGCGCGGGCGCGGGGGATCCCGGTGCTCGGTGCCGACACGGGCGGCATCCCGGACGCGCTCGCGGGCGGCGGGGGCCTGCTCGTCCGTCCCGGTGACCCGGCTGCGCTCGCCGGCGCCCTCGACGCGTGGCTCACGGAACCCGCGCTGCGGGCTCGCCTGCGCCGCGAGGCGCTCGAGGCGCGCCGGTTGCTGCCGACCTGGCGCGACACCGTGACGACCGTGGCCCGTGCGCTGGAGGCGGCATGACCTCGATCTCGACCGCGACCGCCGGGTGGCTCGCGCTGCGCGCACCCGCCGACGACGAGGCGCGCTCGGCCGAGCTCGCGCACGACCTCGCGCGCCTGCTCGGCAACGCCCCGGCGCCGGTGCTGCTGCACGACCTCGGTGCGGGGACCGGCTCGATGACCCGCTGGCTCGCCCCGAGGCTGCCAGGGCCGCAGCGGTGGGTGCTCCGCGACGGCGACGCCGACATCGTCGAGCACCTCGATCTGCGCGCGGTCGCCGACGCGATGGGCCACCCGATCGAGGCGGACATCGTCGTCGAGCACCTGGCCTCGCTGCCGAGCGACGCCTTCCACGGGGCGGCGGCGGTGACGGCATCCGCCCTCCTCGATGTGATCACCGAAGCCGAGGCCACCCACGTCGTCGCCGCGTGCGTCGCCGCAGGCACTCCGGCGCTCTTCAGCCTGTCGGTCGCGGGCTCGGTCAGGGTGCGCCCCTCCGACCGGTACGACGAGATCGAGCACGCGATCGAGTCCGCCTTCAACGACCATCAGCGGCGCGATGCCTCAGGGCGACGGATGCTGGGACCCGACGCTGTCGCCGTGGTGGGGTCGCTCTTCGCCGACGCAGGCTGGAACGTCCGCACCGCGGCGACGCCGTGGCGCCTCGCTCGCCGCGACACCGCTCTGATCGACGAATGGCTGGACGGCTGGATCGGCGCCGCCGTCGAGCAGCGTCCCGAGCTCGCGCGGGACGCCGCCGCGTATCGCGAACGCCGAATCGCGCAGGCTGCGGAGGGGCGGCTGCGCGTGACCGTCTCGCACGAGGATCTCCTGGCATGGCCGCCGCGCTGAGCCGGATGCCTCCCCGTCTGCGATCCGCCGTCAGGATCGTGGCCGCCCTGGCCGTCGTGGCGGGCACGGTCGCCGTGGTGGGCGTCGGGCCCTTCGTGCACGGCGTGGCGTCGATCTCGCCGGCGACGATCCTCGCCGCGATCGCGCTCGCCGCCGTCGCGACCGCCGCCGCAGCCTGGCGCTGGCGGATCGTGTCGGCGGGCTTCGGACTGCCCCTCCCGTGGAGCGAGGCCTTCGCCTCGTACTACCGGTCGCAGTTCCTCAACACGGTGCTGCCCGGCGGCGTCGTCGGGGACGTGCATCGCGCCTACGTCCACGGGCAGCACCACGAGCGCGTCGATCTCGCCGCCCGGGCGGTCGCCGCAGAGCGGGTGGCCGGGCAGTTCGTGCAGATCGCGCTCACGCTCGCCATCCTGCTGCCGTTCGGCCTGGCGTCGCCGCTCGCGCCCCTCGCCTGGATCAGCGGCGCGATCGCCGCACTCGCGGTCGCGTCGGTCGGTGTCGTCGCCCTCACCCGGCGCGGGCGGGCGGCGCTGCGGCGCGAGTACCGGATGCTGCGCCCCCTGCTCGCGCGGCCGTCGGCGCTCTTCGCGATCGCGGCCGCGTCGGTCGTCGTGGTCGCCGCGCACGCCACGACATTCGTCGTCGCGGGGCTGGCGGCGGGAGTGCACGCCGGCACCTCCGAACTCGCCGTCGTCGCCCTCATCGTGCTCGGCGCCGCCGCGATCCCGGTCAGCTTCGGCGGCTGGGGACCGCGCGAGGCGGTCGCCGCGTCGGCGTTCGCGCTCGCCGGACTGGGTGCCGGCGCGGGCCTCGCCGTGTCGACCGCGTTCGGCGTGCTCACGGTGGTCGCCGTCCTGCCCGGCGCCCTCGCCCTGCTCGCGGACCGCTTCCGTTCGCTTCACCCGAGGGGCATCATCGGGGGGAGGAGATCCGCATGAGCGAGCGACCCTACGTCACTCTCAGCTGCGCGATGTCGATCGACGGCTATCTCGACAGCGCCGAGCCCGCCCGGCTCGCGATGTCCAACGCGGCCGACCTCGACCGCGTCGACGACGTGCGCGCCCAGCACGACGCGATCATGGTGGGTGCCTCGACCGTCCGTCGCGACAACCCGCGCCTGCTGGTGCGGGACGCCGAGCGCCGTGCCCGCCGGCTGGCGTCGGGGCGACAGGAGTCGCCCGCGAAGGTGACGGTGACGGCGAGCGGCGACCTGCCCGCGGAGGCCGCGTTCTTCACGGCGGGGGAGGGGCCCCGGATCGTCTACTGCCCGCGCGGACGCGCGTCGCAGCTGCGCGAGCGACTGGGGCACCGCGCGATCGTCGTCGGCCTGGGCGACGAGTGCGTCACCATGGATGCGCTGCTCGACGACCTCGGGACCCACCACGGCGTGCGCAGCCTCATGGTCGAGGGCGGCGGCACGGTGCTCACCCAGTTCCTGGGCGCCGACCTCGTCGACGAGCTGCACCTCGTCGTGGCGCCGTTCTTCGTCGGCGAGGCCGGTGCTCCTCGCGTGGTCGGCCCGTCGGCGTTCCCGTGGACGGCATCCCGCCGGGCGCATCTGGCAGACACGCGCCAGATCGGCGATGTGGTGCTCCTGCGCTACGCCCTGTCGGATCGCTTCGGCCTGCTCGACCCCGATCCGCGGCACGCGGAAGCGGGATGGGGGAGCGTCGCCGCCGAGCGGCCGTGAGCGCCATGCGGGCCGTGCGTGCGGCGCCGATGTGGCGCGAGCGCCTGACGCTCGGTTGCGCCGTGGCGGTGCTGGTCGTGCTGCCGCTCGTGCCCGGTGCGCTGGCGACGGGTTCGGCCGGCGACCTCGTGCGCATTCCCGCCGAGTCCATCGTGGCGCTGCTGGTGCTCAGCCTCGTGCCGTGGCGGATGCTGCGCCTCGCCGTCGCGACCGTGTTCGGCGCGTTCGTGGGTGTCGCGGTGCTCCTCGCGGCCATCGACCGGGGCTACCAGGCCGCGCTCGGCGTCCACTTCGTTCCGCTGGACTGGCCTCAGCTCGCGGACGCGTACGGCGTCGTCGCTTCGGCGATCGGCTCCGCGCCGGCCACCGCGGTGTTCACCGCGGCGATCGCGGTCATCGTCGGGGTGGGGGTCGCGGCCGGCTGGGCCGCCCTGCGCGTCGACCGCGCTCTGCGTCGCCGGGCCGACCGCGGACGCCGCGCGCTGGCCGTCGTCACGGCCGCCTGGATCGTCATGGCGTCGGTCGCGGCACCGCTGCGGATCGCGGACCCGGTCGCGGCCGCAGCATCCGCCTCGTCCGTCGGCTCGGCCGTGTCGCGCGCTGTGTCGGCACTCGAGACGCGGGCCCGCGTCGCGCGCGACGTCGCCGACGATCCCTACGCCGACGTGCCGGCGGCCGAGCTCCTCGCGGCGCTGGAGGGCAAGGACGTCGTGGTCGTGTTCGTCGAGAGCTACGGCCGCGTCGCACTCGAGGGGGATCGCATCTCGGAGGGCGTGGGCGACGTGCTGCGCCGCGGCGACGACGCCCTCGCCGCCGACGGGTACGCGTCGCGGAGCGCATGGCTCACGTCGCCGACCTTCGGCGGCGTCAGCTGGCTCGCCCACGCGACGCTGCAGACGGGCGTCTGGATCGACTCGCAGGCGGTGTACGACCTCGTCGTGCGCACCGACCGGCTGACGCTCAGTTCGGCGTTCGCCCGCGCCGGATGGCGCACCGTCAGCGACGTGCCCTCGAACCGGCACCCGTGGGACATCGGGTCGTCGTTCTACCGCTACGACACCCTGCTCGACGCGACGAACGTCGGCTATCGCGGCCCGTCGTTCGGCTACGCGCGGATCCCCGATCAGTACACGCTCAAGCATTTCGCCGACCACGAGCTCGCCGGGGCGGCGCGTCCGGTCATGGCCGAGATCGACCTCGTGTCGTCGCACACCCCGTGGGCGCCGCTGCCCGAGCTCGTGCCCTGGGCCGAGGTCGGCGACGGCTCGATCTACGACGCGCAGCTTGCCCGCAGCCCCCAGGCGGACGAGGTCTGGAAGGACCCCGAGACGGTGCGGCGGTTCTACGGGGAGTCCGTCCAGTACGCGCTGGGGTCGATGCTCTCGTTCCTCCGGAACGCCGACGACCCGGACCTGGTGGTCGTCATGCTGGGCGACCATCAGCCGGCGTCGATCGTGAGCGGGGACGACGCCGGTCGCGACGTGCCGATCAGCGTCATCGCGAAGGATCCTGCGGTCTTCGACACGATCTCCGGCTGGAACTGGACTCCCGGGCTGCGGCCGTCCGACGCGTCGCCGGTGTGGCGGATGGATGCCTTCCGCGACCGCTTCTTCGCGGCTTTCCGCGCCGCCGGGTGACCTCGCCTCCGGCGGTCCGCGGTCGTCGTGCACCTGTCCGGCCGCCGCGCCCGCTGGCAGGATGACGACATGACGTTCACCCTGCGCGTGCCCGAGCCACGCGACGCGGCCGAGATCGCCGAGCTGCACGTGGCGACGTGGCGAGAGACGTACACCCACCTGCTGCCCGCCGGATTCTTCGACGCCGAGTTCGCGCAGGGACGACGGAGCATGTGGACCCGCATCCTCGACGACCCCCGCGACGAATGGCGCATCCGGATCGCGGAGCGCGAAGGTCGCATCATCGGCTTCGCCACCTCGGGCCCGGGCCTCGAGTTCGACGGGAAGGCGCCACCCTGCGAGCGGCAGCTCTACATGCTCTACGTCGCCGCGGCCGATCACGGGGGAGGAGCCGGACAGGCGCTGCTCGACGCGGTGCTGGACGCCGGGCCGGCCGTGCTGTGGGTGGCGAAGGACAACCCTCGCGCCATCGCGTTCTACCGGCGCAACGGGTTCGAGTTGGACGGCGCCGAGCAGACCGACCCGATGGTGCCGTCGATCATCGACGTGCGAATGGTGCGGTGACCGACCCGCCCGCACGCGAGCTCAGCCCGAGAAGTCCGAGTCATCGGTCCAGGCGGCGATGTCGACGCCGTGGTTGTCGGGCGAGGTGAGGGTCCACCACTCCGGCGCGTGGGAGTCGTCGGCCATCCGCCCGCCCGCGGCCAGCGCCGCCGCCACGCGGGCCTCGATCTGGTCGCGTGGCACCGAGATGTCGATGTGGGTGCGCCCGCGGCCGGGTCTGGGCGGGTCGAGCGGGTGGAACCACACGTGCGGACCGCGTCGGAGGGGATCCACCGCGTCCTCGCCGCCGAGCGGGTCGTAGCCGAGCGCGGCGCTCCAGAACGGGCGCACGTGCGCGTCGGGCCCCTGTGCGACGGCGATGCCGACGACGGTGAGCACGGACGGGTCGGGCTCGAGGCCGAGTGCGCGCGCCGCGCGTGAGACGGATGCGGCGAGATCGGCATCCGCCCTGCTCAGCGCACCGTCGCGACGGCTGAACGTCTTGACGAAGACGCCTTCGGGGCGCAGGTCGATGTCGGGGTGATGGTCGAGTCCTTCCGCGATGGCGACGACCTCCGCCACGAGCCGGGCGGCATGGGCGAGCGACTCGGCGCGGAAGAAGGCGTGCGCGCCCCAGTAGAGGACGCGCCAGTCTTCCACGCCGTCGGAAGCGTGGAAGTCGAGCGCGCTGATGGTCTGGACCTCCGCTGCGAGGGTTCCGTCGCCGAGAGGCGGCTGGGCGAGGATGAGCCGGGCCAGCTGCTGCGGCCGCGTCAGCTGCGGCCAATGACCGGTCGGCAGGTCGACGTAGGTCACGTCGCGGAGGCGCGCGAACTCGCGGACGGGCGGCGCGCCGGAGTCGATCCAGCCGCGCAGGTCGGCGACCGTGTACTCGGTCGCGACGGCGGTGACGGGGATGTCGAGGCGGCGTTCGTCGGAGAGGCGCTGGACGCCCGTGACGACGCCGGCGGGCGACGGGATGGCGTAGGCGCGGAACGCGGTCATGCCGCCCTCGCCCAGATCGCGGAGGTCGGCCTCTTCGAACTCGCTCCACTGCGGCAGCGGGAGTTCGCCGCCCTCCGTCGCGAACCCGTCGAGCAGAGGGTCGCCGTGGGCCGTCGGGAAGCCGCCGACGAGGATGAGGCGGGCCACCCGATCGGGGCGCGCGTCGGCCGCAGCGTAGACGATGCCGGCGCCGGCGGAATGCCCGACGAGGACGACCTTCTCGCCGGGCGCCTCGTCGATCGCCGCCACGACCGCCGCGACGTGGTCGGCGAGCGTGATCGCCGAGCGGTCGGCGTCGGCGGACTGCATGCCGGGAAGAGTGAGCGGCACGGGGCGGTGGCCGGCCCGCTCCAGCGCGGGAGCCACCTCGTACCACGCCCACCCGCCCATCCACAGGCCTGCCACCAGGATGATGTCCATGCGCGCTCCTCGCGACTCGCCGGTGTCGTCAGTGTCGCCCGCACCGCCGACATCCGCCACGATTCCGGTGGATCGGGAATACGTCAATCCTCCCTGCGATTGTGGATGATACCCCTAGGGGGTATAACGGAATCGTACTTCGACGAGGAGATCACCGTGACCGATCCGCATCGCGACCACGCCGACGGCACCGCCGTCCCCGGTCCGAGCTCGCTCCAGACGGCGCACGACCCCGACCATGCCGACCACACAGCCCACCACGACGCCGCGCACGAGGACGCCGACCACGGGGCGCACGCCCGCCACATGGATCACGGCGCCCACGGCGGCATGGACCACGGCGCCCACGCCGGCCACGGCGCGGACCACGTCGCGCGCTTCCGCCGGCTGTTCTGGATCAACCTCGCGCTCGCCGTGCCCGTGGTGGCGTCCTCGGGGATGTTCGCGATGGTGCTCGGCTACACGCTGCCCGACGCGCCCTGGGTGCGGTGGATCTCGCCGGTGCTGGGCACCGTCATGTACTTCTTGGGCGGCTGGCCTTTCCTGTCGGGCGCCGTGTCGGAGTTGCGGGCGCGCAAGCCCGGCATGATGCTGCTCATCGGCCTCGCCATCACGGTCGCCTTCTTCGCGTCGTGGGGCGCGAGCCTCGGACTGCTGCACCACGAGCTCGAGTTCTGGTGGGAGCTCGCCCTCCTCATCGTCATCATGCTGCTCGGCCACTGGATCGAGATGCGCTCGCTCGCGCAGACCACGTCCGCCCTCGATTCGCTCGCGGCGCTCCTCCCCGATGAGGCCGAGCGCGTGGAGGGCGACCGCATCCTCACGGTGGCTCCTTCGGCGCTGCGGCTCGGCGATGTCGTGCTCGTGCGCCCCGGTGGCAGCGTTCCCGCCGACGGCCGGATCGTGGACGGCGGCGCCGACATGGACGAGTCGATGGTCACGGGCGAGTCCCGCCCGGTCGCGCGCGGCGTCGGCGATCGCGTGACCGCCGGCACGGTCGCGACCGACTCCGGCCTTCGGGTCGAGGTGACCGCGACCGGCGACGACACCACGCTCGCCGGCATCCAGCGGCTCGTCGCCGAGGCCCAGAGCTCGACGTCGCGCGCACAGCGGCTGGCCGATCGCGCGGCCGGCTGGCTGTTCTGGTTCGCGCTGGGGGCCGCCGCCCTCACCGCCATCGTGTGGACCGCGTTCGGGATCCCCGACGAAGCGGTCGTGCGCACCATCACGGTGCTCGTGATCGCGTGCCCCCACGCGCTGGGCCTCGCGATCCCGCTGGTGGTCTCGATCGCGACCGAGCGGGCCGCGCGCGGCGGCGTGCTCATCAAGGACCGCCTCGCGCTCGAGAGCATGCGCACGATCGGCGCCGTACTGTTCGACAAGACGGGCACGCTCACCAAGGGCGAGCCGATCGTGGTCGACGTGGCCGCCGTGGAGGACCTCGACGCCGACGGCGTGCTCGCGCTCGCCGCGGCGGCCGAGGCCGACAGCGAGCACCCGCTCGCGAAGGCGATCGTGCGCGCCGCCCACGAGCGCGGTGTCTCCCTCCCGCCTGCGACCGGCTTTCAGTCGTCGCCGGCGGTCGGTGTGACCGCGACCGTCGACGGACGGGTGGTGCGGGTCGGCGGCCCGCGCCTGCTCGAAGAGGTCGACGCGACCCAACTGGCGGCCGCGGAGGCCTGGCGCGACCAGGGCTCGATCGTGCTCCACGTGGTGCGCGACGGCACGGTCGTCGGAGGCCTCGCGCTCGCCGACGAGATCCGACCCGAGTCGCGCGAGGCGGTCGACGCCCTGCACAGGCTCGGCGTCGAGGTCGTGATGATCACGGGCGATGCCGAACCCGTCGCCCGGTCGGTCGCCGAGGCGCTCGGCATCCGTCGCGTCTTCGCCGGCGTGCGTCCCGAAGACAAGGAGCGCAAGGTCGCCGAGCTGCAGAGCGAGGGGCTCGAGGTCGCGATGGTGGGCGACGGGGTCAACGACGCACCCGCGCTCGCGCGCGCCGACGTCGGCATCGCCATCGGCGCCGGCACCGACGTTGCGATCGGGTCGGCCGGGGTCATCCTGGCGTCGAGCGACCCCCGCTCGGTGCTGTCGGTGATCGAGCTGTCGCGCGCGAGCTATCGCAAGATGACGCAGAATCTGTGGTGGGCCGCCGGGTACAACCTCATCTCGGTGCCGCTCGCCGCCGGCGTGCTGGCCCCCATCGGGTTCGTGCTGCCGATGTCGGTCGGCGCGATCCTGATGTCGCTGTCGACGGTCGTGGTGGCGCTGAACGCCCAGCTGCTGCGCCGCCTCGACCTCCGTCCGGAGCAGAGCACCCGCGCCGTCCTCGACCGCTGACCGGATGACGGATGCTGCGGCCCGGCGCCGGGTCGCAGCATCCTTCGTCCATGCCGCCCGGGGTCGCAGCTGGGCCCACGCGCCAGAGGCTCCGCGCAGCGCGCCAGCGATGCGTGGAGGGGCGTGGGGACCGTCGCCCGTGCCGCCAGGGTCGCAGGGATAGGGTTTGAGGATGACGACGACTCCTCCCGGCTGGTACGACGACGGTCATGGCGCACTGCGCTGGTGGGACGGAGCGCGGTGGACGGAGCACGTCGCCCAGCCCGACGCGGAGACCTCGCCGGCGCCGACCGAGGCGGAGATCCTCGCGAGCGACCTCGGTTTCGAGCAGCAGGGCGCAGACGGCAGCCCGGTGCCTGTGGGTCAGCCCGAGGCGTCCGCGTACGCGGCGCAGCCCGAGCCTTCGGGTCGGCCCGGCGACCCCGCCGCGGCGGGGTCGCCGCCGGCGGAGGGGTACCCGCAGGGCGTCTACCCGGGCACCCCCGCCGGGGTCGCACCCACCGGAGGAGGATTCACCGCGGCCACCGAACCGCGCAGCAAGTCGAAGCTGTGGATCGTGTGGGTGGTGCTGGGCGTCGTGCTGCTCGGCATCGTGATCGCCGCGGCGGTCGTGATCCCGCTGCTGCTCCTGTCGGCGTCGACCGCCAACAGCGCCGGCCAGTCCGACGACGAGCGCGCCGCCGTCGCGACCGTCGGACTGTACGACGAAGCGTGGCAGGAGGGCGACTGCGACAAGCTCGGCGCCGCCACGACCGAGGGCTTCCGTGAGACGGTCTCGCTGACCGATTGCACCGTCTTCGAGGACCAGGCCGCTGCCTTCAGTGCCGGTGTCGAGGACTACCGGATCAACGTCACCGACGTGGAGACGATCGGCGACGAGATCACCGTGATCACCGACGAGACCTACACGGCCCTCGTCGACGAGAACGGCGATCCCAGCGAGCCGACGGACAGCTCGCTCGGGTATCAGTACACGCTGGTCGAGTCCGACGGCGACTGGCTGATCGACGCCATCGACACGGAATGACCGCGCCCGAGACGGCGCGACCCCCGCACGACGCCCGATTCATCCTCGCCTGCGTGGGCATCGGCCTGCTTGCGGGCCTCCTGTCGGGTCTGTTCGGCGTCGGCGGCGGCACGGTCATCGTGCCGTTCCTGGTGCTGTTCCTCCACTTCGATCAGCGCCTCGCCGCGGGTACCTCGCTCGCGGCGATCGTGCCCACGGCGGCGGTGGGGGTCATCTCCTATGCCGTGCACGGCTCGGTCGCGTGGATCCCCGCCCTGCTGCTCGCCGCCGGCGCGGTGTTCGGCGCCCAGATCGGCACGTGGCTGCTGCCCCGGCTCTCGCTGACGGTGCTGCGGTGGGCGTTCGTCGGCTTCCTCGCTGCCGTGATCGTCAGCCTCTTCGTCGTGATCCCCTCCCGCGACGCCGAACTCTCGCTCACCTGGCTGAGCGGCGCCCTGCTGGTCGTGCTGGGTGTGGTCACCGGCATCCTGTCGGGACTCATCGGCGTCGGCGGCGGCATCATCGTGGTTCCCGCGCTGATGGTGCTGTTCGGCACGAGCGACCTCGTCGCCAAGGGCACGTCGCTGCTCATGATGATCCCGACGGCCGTGTCCGGCACCGTCGGCAACATCCGCCGGCGCAACGTCGATCTGGTGGCGGCGGCGGTCGTCGGCCTCGCCGCGTGCACCACGACGGCTCTCGGCGCGTGGGCGGCGACGCTCATCGACCCGTTCGTCGGCAACATGCTGTTCGCGGCGTACCTCGTGGTCATCGCCGTGCAGATGGGCATGCGCGCATGGCGCGGGCGTCCCCGCCCGGCGACCGGGCCGGCCGGGGCGGGGGAGCCCGCTCGGTAGGATGGCCTGGTGCCAGTGAACCCCGAGCTCGTCGGCCGCGACTTCCCGCCGACGACCCCCTACCTCGTGGGTCGCGAGAAGGTGCGCGAGTTCGCGCGCGCCGTCTTCGCCGACGACCCGCAGCACACCGACCCCTCCGCCGCGCAGGCGCTCGGCTATGCCGACGTCGTGGCGCCGCCGACCTTCGCGATCGTCGTGACCGACGCCACGCTCCAGCAGCTGCTCGGCGAGCCCGACTCGGGCATCGTCCTCAAGAACGTGCTGCACGCCGAGCAGAGGTTCCGGTACTCGCGGCCGATCGTCGCGGGCGACGAGCTGACGGCGAGGCTGTCGGTCACGGGCATCCGCGCGATGGGCGCAGCCGCGATGGTGACCAGCGAGTCCGAGATCACCGACGCCGCGGGCGGCCACGTCGTCACCACCACGTCCGTCCTGCTGGTGGGGGAGGGCGACGAGTGAGCGCGCTCGAGAACCTGACCGTCGGCGACGTCGTCGCCGAGCGCACCGTGCACCTCACCCGCGAGTCCCTCGTGCGCTACGCCGGGGCTTCCGGCGACTTCAACCCGATCCACTACCGCGACGACGTCGCCACCGCCGTCGGCCTGCCGGGCGTGCTCGCTCACGGCATGCTGACGATGGGGCTCGCCGTCGGCACGCTCGAGTCGTGGGTGGGCGACACCGGCCGCATCCTCGAGTACGGGGTGCGCTTCACCAAGCCCGTCGTCGTCGACCCCGAGACCGGCGCCGACGTGACCGTCGTCGCGAAGGTCGGCGCGGTCGACGACGACTCCGCGCGCATCGACCTCACTGTGTCGTTCGAGGGCGCGACCGTGCTGGTCAAGGCGCAGGTGCGCGTCCGGACCACCTGACAGATGCGCGAAGTCACACCCGTCCCGCTCTCGCGGCTCACCACGCTGCGCACCGGCGGCGCGCCGGAGCGCATGATCGACGCCGCCACGACCGACGAGCTCGTCGCCGCCCTGCGCGACGTGTGGGCGTCGGGCGACGACTGGCTCGTGCTGGGCGGCGGGTCGAACCTGTTCGTCGGCGACGAGCCCTTCGGCGGCACCGTCGTCCGGGTGCTCACGAAGGGCATCGAACGGATGCCGTCGCCCCTGCCCGGACGCGTGCGCCTCACGGTGCAGGCGGGCCACGACTGGGACGACCTCGTCGCGTACGCGGTGTCGGCGGGGCTCGGCGGCGTGGAGGCGATGTCGGGGATCCCTGGAACCGTCGGCGCCGCACCGGTGCAGAACATCGGTGCGTACGGGCAGGAGATCGTGCAGACCCTCAGCGAGGTCGAGCTCCTCGACGAGTCGACCGGCGAGGTCTCGACCGTGCCGGCCTCCGAGCTCGGGCTGGGCTTCCGCACCTCGGTGCTCAAGCATCACTACGGCTCGGTTCCCGCGCGGCGCGCGGTGATCCTCACGGTGACGCTGGACCTGCCCGAGATCGGCGAGGGCGCGCGCCGCATCGCGGGCGACCAGCTCCGCACCGCGCTGCGCCTCGGACCCGACGACGAGGTGACCCTCGCGTGGGTGCGCGACCGCATCCTCGAGACCCGCCGCGCCAAGGGGATGGTGCTCGACGCCGACGACCCCGACACGTACAGCGCCGGGTCGTTCTTCCAGAACGCGGTGGTGTCGGCATCCTTCGCCCGCACGCTTCCCGAGGCGTGCCCGCGGTGGCCCGTGCACCCCGACCTGGATCCCGTGCTCGTCATCCCGCTGGCGAACTTCGACGGCTACGTGCCCGCGCCCACCACGGTCGAGTCGGACGTCAAGGTCAGCGCCGGCTGGCTCATCGAGCACGCCGGCGTGCGCAAGGGGTTCAAGCTGCCGCGTTCGCGCGCGGGACTGTCGACCAAGCACGCCCTGGCGCTGACGAACCGAGGCCATGCGACCGCGGCCGAGCTCGCCGAGCTCGCCCGTTTCATCCAGGGCCGCGTGCAGTCCGAGTTCGGCCTGATCCTGCAGCCCGAGCCGGTGCTGGTGAACGTCGAGCTCTGACACTCGGCTGTTTGCTGCGTCCGAGTGGGGCCGTCGTCCTCCTTCGAACAGCGTGGCCGGGCGGGCGCAGACGCAGGAACGCGGATGCCTCGGGGCGAGGCATCCGCGTTCCGGAAAGGACGCGCGGGGTTACGACGCGAAGAGGCGCTGCAGGCGCTGCACGCCCTCGAGGAGGGCGTCGTCGCCGAGGGCGTACGACAGGCGCAGGTAGCCGGACGGGCCGAAGGCCTCGCCGGGCACCACCGCGACCTCCGCCTTCTCGAGGATGAGGTCGGCCAGCTCGAGCGAGGTGGTCGGCGTGACGCCCGCCCACTCGCGGCCGAGGAGTCCGCGCACGTCGGGGTAGGCGTAGAAGGCACCGAGCGGCGTGGGCACCTCGACGCCGTCGATCTTCGACAGCTCCGCGACGATCGTCCGCCGGCGGCGGTCGAAGGCCTGGCGCATCTGCTCGACCTCGTCCTGCGGGCCGCTGAGGGCCGCCAGCGCCGCGCGCTGCGCGATGTTGTTGACGTTCGAGCACAGGTGCGACTGCAGGTTCCCGGCGATCTTGATCGCGTCCTTGGGGCCGACCATCCAGCCCAGGCGCCAGCCGGTCATCGCGTAGGTCTTCGCGACGCCGTTGACGAGGATCGTCTGGGCCGCAGCATCCGGAACCGCCTCCACGATCGACACGGCGCGCGTGCCTTCGTAGACCAGGTTCTGGTAGATCTCGTCGGAGATGATCCAGATGCCGTGCTCGACAGCCCAGCGGCCGATCGCCTCGGTCTCTTCGAGCGTGTACACCGAGCCGGTCGGGTTCGACGGCGACACGAACACGAGTGCCGTGGTCTTGTCGGTGCGAGCGGCCTCGAGCTGCTCGACGGTCACCTTGTAGTCCTGGTCGGCCCCGGCGAACACCTCCACGGGGATGCCGTCGGCCAGCGCGATCGCCTCGGGATACGTCGTCCAGTACGGTGCCGGCAGCAGCACCTCGTCGCCCGGGTTCACCACGGTCTGGAAGGCCTGGTACACGGCCTGCTTGCCGCCGTTGGTGACGATGATCTGCGACGGGTCGACGTCGAGGCCCGAATCGCGCAGCGTCTTCGCGGCGATCGCCTCGCGCAGCACGGGAAGCCCGGCGGCGGGCGTGTAGCGGAAGTTCGCGGGGTTGTGCAGCGCCTCGGCGGCGGCGTCGACGATGAACTGCGGCGTCGCGAAATCGGGCTCGCCCGCGGCATACGAGATGACGGGCCGGCCGGCGGCCTGCAGGGCCTTCGCCTTGGCATCGACCTTCAGGGTCGCGGACTCGGCGATGGCGGAGAGCTTGCGGGAGAGCGGTGCGCGTTCTGTCACGCTTCGAGCGTAGTCCGCGCGGCGCAGGGGTTCAGCCGTTGATCGCGCACGCGTGGCCTGCGGGTGTGCGCGATGCGCGCGCGGCACGACGGAACGTCCGGTCGGTAAGCGCTCTTCCGGATCGGCCCGGTCGCGCGATACCCTGTGCGTCGTGGACGCCTGGATCTGGGGAGCCGTCGTGCTCGCCATCGTGCTCGTCATCGCCGGTGGGATCGCCTGGTGGCTGGCGCGCGGGTGCGTGCTCACCATGATCGGCGCCACGGGTGCCATCGTCGGTGGCCTCGTCGCCCTCGTCAGCCTCGTGCTGCTGCTCGACCCCGAGGTCGGGCTGCGCGTGGCGTTCATCGTCACCGTCGGCTCGGGGGTGTGGCTGCTCGCCTGGGCGCTGGCGGGCGGCATCCGCGGCCAGCGCCTGCTCCGCGCGGAGGAGCGGGCGGCTGCCGAGGCCGCCGTCCCCGTACCGGTGACGATCGCACACGGTCACTGACCGGGTCGGTCCCGCCGTCGCGCGGGAGCGCACGGTGGACGCCGGCATCCACCGAATGGGGGATGCCTTCTCCTGCGGATGACCGCTGGGCGCAGCATCCGTCCTCCGCGACGCTGGAAGCATGCAGACACAAGCGGTGCGGGTGCGGAACCTGCGCAAGACCTACGGCGACCGCACGGTCGTCGACGGCGTGTCGTTCGAGATCGAGCGCGGCGAGACCTTCGCACTCCTCGGGCCGAACGGCGCCGGCAAGTCGACCACCGTCGAGATCCTCGAGGGGTACCGGCGGCGCACCGGCGGCGACGTCGAGGTGCTCGGCGTGGACCCCGCCACGGGCGGCCTCGACCTCAAGGCGCGGCTCGGGATCGTGCTCCAGTCGACGGGCCAGTCCGGCCTCGTCACCGTCCGCGAGCAGCTGCGGCAGTTCGCCGGCTTCTACCCGGATCCGCGCGACGTCGACGAGGTGATCGCGGCCGTCGGCCTCGAGGCGCAGGCGAGGACCCGCATCTCGAAGCTCTCGGGCGGTCAGCAGCGGCGGGTCGACGTGGCCCTCGGCATCATCGGACGCCCCGAGCTGCTCTTCCTCGACGAGCCCACGACGGGCTTCGACCCGCACGCGCGGCGCGAGTTCTGGGAGCTGATCCGGCGGCTGCAGGCCGAGGGCACGACGATCGTGCTGACCACCCACTACCTCGACGAGGCGGCGCAGCTCGCCGACCGCGTCGCGGTGATCGCGGAGGGCCGGCTGAGGGCCATCGGGCCCGTGGCGGGGTTCGGCGGCGAGGCCGCGCGTGTTCCGATCGTGCGATGGGTGGAGAACGGGATGCTGCGGCACGAGCGCTCCGAGGACCCGTTCGCGTTCGCGACCGCCCTGGCCGCGCGGCTGGGTGAGGCACCCGCCGAGCTCGAGATCGTGCGCCCGAGCCTCGAGGACGTCTACCTCGGGATGGTCGGCGAGACGACCACCGACGCGGCCGCGGGGGCGGCCGCCGAGAAGAAGGGAGCGGTGCGATGAGCGCCACCGTCGAGAGGACCCGCACCGCGGGCAGCCGTCTGCGGCGGGGACGCCGCAACGTCATCAGCGTGGGAGTCTGGCGCACGCGGTTCGAGCTGATGCAGTACTTCCGCTCGGGCGACACGCTGTTCTTCACGTTCCTCTTCCCCGTGTTCATGCTCGGGCTGTTCAGCGTCGCGTTCGGGTCGGACGGCGACGTGCAGATCGCCCCCGGCGTGCCGCCGATCTCGATGGCCGAGCTGTACCTGCCCGGCATGATCGCCGCCGGCCTGCTGCTCTCGGGATTCCAGAACCTCGCGATGGACATCGCGATCGAGCGGTCCGACGGCATGCTCAAGCGACTCGGCGGCACGCCGCTGTCGCCGGTGAGCTACTTCATCGGCAAGATCGGCCAGGTGCTGGTCACGGGAGTGCTGCAGTCCGCCCTGCTGCTGGTGTTCGCGTCCACGGTGCTCGGGGTCGAGCTGCCCACCGAGCCCGAGCGGTGGGCGACGTTCGCGTGGGTGTTCGTCCTCGGCATCACGACGTCGGCCCTCCTCGGTGTCGCCCTGTCTTCCGTGCCGCGCACCGCGAAGAGCGCGACCGCGGTGGTCGTGCCGATCGCCCTCGCGCTGCAGTTCATCTCGGGCGTGTACCTCACGTTCTCGCAGCTGCCGGAGTGGCTGCAGAACGTCGCCGGTCTCTTCCCGCTCAAGTGGATGGCCCAGGGCATGCGCGCGGTGTTCCTGCCCGACGCGTACGCGACGCTCGAGCAGAACGGCGAGTGGAACCTCGCCGGAGTCGCGATCGCGCTCGGGATCTGGCTGGTCGTGGGGCTCGTGCTCTCGCGCGTCACCTTCCGCTGGATCCGGCGCGACGCATAGCCTGACGGTGCCCGGGCGTCCGCGGAACGCGCGGACACCGGGCGCCGCATCGACGAAGGGGAGAGGGAAGCGATGCTGACGAAGCGGGGATGGGACACGATCGTGTCGATCGTGTGCGCCGTCATCGCCATCGCGCTCGTCTTCCTCTTCCCACCCGCGACGGCCGCGCGCACCGCGATCGCGCTCGGATCGATCGGCCTCTTCGTCCTGGGTTACGCCATGATCGGCCGAGACGCGATCGAGCCGCCGCGCGCGGCGTGGCGGTACCCCGCCTTCCTGTCTGTGGCGGCCGTCGCCGCGGGGATCGGCGCGGGCGCGGCTCCGTTCATGGCGATGCTCCAGACTCTGGCGTACCCCCTCGTGTGGGTGATCGGCGACTCCCGGCGTCGCGGCATCGGCGGATCCGCGGTCATCGCGGGGAGCGTCTTCGTCGGGGCGAGCTTCGGGTACGGCATGAACCTGGATTCCCTGCTCGCGGGTGGGACCACCGCGGTCTTCTCCCTCTCCTTCGCGATCGCCATCGGCCTGTGGATCGCCCGCATCGCCGAGTACGGCGAGGAGCGGGAGCGCCTGCTCGCCGAGCTGACGGCGGCCCAGAGCCAGGTCGAGGCCCTCAGCCGAGAGCGCGGCGCGTCCGCGGAGCGCGAGCGCCTGGCCCGCGACATCCACGACACCTTGGCGCAGACGCTCGCAGGGCTCGTGATCTTCGCCGAGCGGGCGGGCCGGCAGTCGAGAGAGGGACAGACGGATGCTGCCGCCACCACGATCGCGACGGTCGAGCAGGTCGCGCGCGACGCCCTCGCCGAGGCGCGCGCCCTGGTCGCCCGCACGGCGGCCGTTCCCCGGGAGCCGGCCTTCGGCGCCGCGGTCGAGCGGCTCATCGAGCGGTTCCGCGAGCACGGCGCCTCGCGCATCGAGCTCGACACCGCCGGCGTGCGGGGTCGGCTGGATCGCGAAGCACAGGTCGTGCTGCTGCGGTGCCTGCAGGAGGCGCTGTCGAACGTGACCAAGCATGCGGCAGCCGCGAACGTCGCGGTGCGCGTGGCGGTCGCGGCGGACGGCGCGGCGGTGCTCGAGGTGAGCGACGACGGACGCGGGTTCGACACCGCGAAGCCGGGGAGCGGGTTCGGACTG
Source organism: Microbacterium sp. NPDC056569 (assembly GCF_042793475.1). Classification (NCBI taxonomy): domain Bacteria; kingdom Bacillati; phylum Actinomycetota; class Actinomycetes; order Micrococcales; family Microbacteriaceae; genus Microbacterium; species Microbacterium sp. NPDC056569. The sequence continues at coordinate 157,893 of NZ_JBHTUV010000004.1, forward strand.
GACGGCATGCGCGAGCGCGTGGCGCTCGCGGGCGGAACCTTCGACGTCGCCTCGGCGCCGGGCGAGGGCACGACACTGACGGTCAGGCTTCCCGCGGCGTCGCAGGACGCGCAGGACGCCGCGGGTACGTCGGTCCCCGTGGCGTCGAGCGGGGCGGGGGATGCGGTGAGCGACTCCGTGCGGACGAAGGGAGATCGCCCGTGATCCGGCTGCTCATCGCCGACGACCACCCGGTGGTGCGCGCCGGTCTCGCGGGGCTGCTCTCGGACGAGCCCGGCTTCGAGGTCGTGGCCGAGGCATCCGATGGCGACGAAGCCGTGCGTCTCGCGGCCGCGACCCGTCCCGATGTCGTGCTGATGGACCTGCGCATGCCGCATGTCGACGGCGTGGCCGCCACCGCCCGGATCGCCGGCGGGGAGGCGGGCGAACCGCCGCCCCGCGTGCTGATCCTCACCACGTACGAGTCCGACGACCAGATCCTCGCGGCCATCGAGGCCGGCGCGACGGGGTACCTCCTGAAGGCCGCGCCGCAGGCCGAGATCGTCGCCGGCATCCGCTCGGTGGCGGCGGGGCAGTCCGCGCTGTCGCCTCAGGTCGCAGTGCGGCTCGTCGAGCGGATGCGGCGGCCCGAGCCCGAGACCGTCCTCACGGCGAGAGAGCTCGACGTGCTGCGGCTGGTCGCCACCGGGCACAGCAACAAGCAGATCGCCGTCGCCCTGGGCATCGGCGAGTCGACCGTGAAGACGCATCTGCTCAAGGTCTTCGAGAAGCTCGGCGTCGCCGATCGCACCCGCGCCGTGACCCTCGCCATGGAGCGCGGCCTGCTCGCGTAGCGCCGCGACGGACGACGGATGCCGCAACCCGGGTCGGGTTGCGGCATCCGTCGTTCTTCGTCCTGGTGGGACTCAGTTGAACTGGTTCATCGTGTTGTGCTGGCCGCCCGCCTTGAGGGCGGCGTCGCCGGCGAAGTACTCCTTGTGGTTGTCGCCGATGTCGCTTCCGGCCATGTTCTGGTGCTTCACCGTGGCGATGCCCTCGCGGATCTCGCGACGCTGGACGCCCTTCACGTAGGCGAGCATGCCCTCGTCGCCGAAGTAGCCCTTGGCGAGGCTGTCGGTCGACAGAGCCGCCGTGTGGTACGTCGGGAGCGTGATGAGGTGGTGGAAGATCCCGGCGCGGGCAGAGCCGTCGCGCTGGAACGTGCGGATCTTCTCGTCGGCCAGCCGCGCCAGCTCGGTCTCGTCGTACTCGACGCTCATCAGGTCGCCCCGGTCGTACGCCGAGACATCCTCGCCCTGCTGCGCGAGAAGGTCGTACGCCTGCTGGCGGAAGCTGAGCGTCCAGTTGAACGACGGGCTGTTGTTGTAGACGAGCTTCGCGTTCGGGATCACCTCGCGGATCGCGTCGACCATGCCCGCGATCTGCTCCACGTGCGGCTTCTCGGTCTCGATCCACAGCAGGTCGGCGCCGTTCTGCAGCGACGTGATGCAGTCGAGCACGACACGCTCCTCGCCGGTCCCGGAGCGGAACTGGTAGAGGTTGCTCGCGAGACGCTTCGGGCGCAGCAGCCTGCCGTCGCGCTTGATGACGACGTCGCCGTTGCCGAGGTCGGCGTCCGAGATCTCTTCGACATCGAGGAACGAGTTGTACTGATCGCCGAGGTCGCCGGGCTCACGCGTGACGGCGAGCTTCTGCGTGAGGCCGGCGCCGAGCGAGTCGGTGCGGGCCACGACGATGCCGTTCTCGATCCCCAGCTCGAGGAACGCGTAGCGCACCGCGTTGAGCTTCGCGATGAAGTCCTCGTGCGGAACCGTGACCTTGCCGTCCTGATGGCCGCACTGCTTCTCGTCCGACACCTGGTTCTCGATCTGGATGGCGCACGCACCCGCCTCGATCATCTTCTTGGCGAGGAGGTAGGTGGCCTCGGGGTTGCCGAAGCCGGCGTCGATGTCGGCGATGATCGGCACCACGTGGGTCTCGTGGTTGTCGATCTGCGACTGGATGAACTCGACCGCGGTGTCGTCGCCGGCGGCCCGGGCGTCGTCCAGCTGGGTGAAGAGCAGGTCGAGCTCGCGGGCGTCGGCCTGGCGGAGGAACGTGTACAGCTCCGCGATCAGCGCGGGCACCGCGGTCTTCTCGTGCATCGACTGGTCGGGAAGGGGTCCGAACTCCGAGCGGAGCGCGGCGACCATCCACCCCGACAGGTACAGGTAGCGCTTGTTCGTGCTCTTGAGATGCTTCTTGATCGAGATGAGCTTCTGCTGCCCGATGAAGCCGTGCCAGACGCCGAGCGACTGGGTGTAGACCGACGAGTCGGCGTCGTACTCGGCCATGTCGCGGCGCATGATGTCGGCCGTGTACTGGGCGATCTCGAGTCCGGTCCGGAACCGGTTCTGCGCCCGCATGCGGGCGGCGGACTCGGGGTCGATGGCATCCCAGCTCGAGCCGTGCTGCTCCTTGAGCGCCCGGATGGCTTCGATGTCGTCCTGGTAGGCAGTCATTTCTCTTCCTTGCTGTTCGTCGTGGTGGTCGGGGGTGGGGGGATCCGTCGTCGGCGGATCAGTCGCCGTCGACCAGGAACTTCGTGTAGGCCGGCAGCGTGAGGAACGCCGGGAAGTCCTGGCCGAGCGCGACCTCGCGGAAGATGTCCGCCGCATCGTCGAAGCGATCCCCCTCGCGACGCTCCACCTCGCCCAGCACCTGGTCGATCAGGCCCTCGATGTAGTCGCGGGTGATCGCCGTGCCGTCATCGGTCGTCTGGTCCTGGTGGATCCACTGCCATACCTGCGAGCGCGAGATCTCGGCGGTGGCGGCATCCTCCATGAGGTTGTCGATCGCGACGGCGCCGAGGCCGCGCAGCCACGCCTCGATGTAGCGGACCGCCACCGACACGTTGCCGTGCACGCCGGCCGCCGTGACCGGGCGCCCGATGTGGACGTCGATGAGGTCGGCCGCCGACACCTCCACCTCAGGGCGCTGACGGTCGAGCTGGTTCGGGCGCTCGCCCAGCACCGCGTCGAACTCGGCACGGGCCACCGGGATCAGGTCGGGATGCGCGACCCACGTGCCGTCGAACCCGTCGCCGGCCTCGCGCTTCTTGTCGGCGGCGACCTTCTCGAACGCGCGCTCGGTGACCTCGGGGTCGCGGCGGTTCGGGATGAAGGCGCTCATGCCGCCGATCGCGAAGGCGCCGCGCTTGTGGCACGTCTTCACGAGCAGCTCGGTGTAGGCCCGCATGAACGGGACCGTCATCGTGACCTCGCTGCGGTCGGGCAGCACGAAGCGCGCGCCGCGGCCGCGGTAGTTCTTGATGATCGAGAAGATGTAGTCCCAGCGGCCGGCGTTCAGGCCCGCGATGTGGTCGCGCAGCTCGAACAGGATCTCCTCCATCTCGAACGCGGCCGGCAGCGTCTCGATGAGCACGGTCGCGCGGATCGTGCCGTGCGGGACGCCGACGTACTGCTCGCTGAACGTGAACACGTCGTCCCACAGCTTCGCCTCTTCGCTCGACTCGAGCTTGGCGATGTAGAAGTAGGGGCCGCGGCCGTTCGCGATCAGCTGCTGAGCGTTGTGGAAGAAGTACAGCCCGAAGTCGACAAGAGAGCCCGACGCGGCCATCGTGCGGCCGGTGCGGTCGGTGAACCGGATGTGCTGCTCGGGCAGGTGCCAGCCGCGCGGGCGCATCACGATGGTCGGCGTCTCGGTCGCGGTGACCTCGTAGCGCTTGCCTTCGGGGCTCGTGAACAACAGTTCGCCGCGGATCGCGTCGCGCAGGCTCAGCTGGCCCTCGATGACGTTCTGCCAGGTCGGGCTCGTGGCGTCCTCCTGGTCGGCCAGCCACACCTTGGCGCCGGAGTTCAGCGCGTTGATGGTCATCTTCGGGTCGGTCGGGCCCGTGATCTCGACGCGACGGTCCTCGAGGCCGGGGCCGGCGCCCGCGACCTTCCAGTCGGCGTCCTCGCGGATGTGACGGGTGTCGTCGCGGAACTGCGGGTCGTGTCCGTTGCCGATCTCGAAGCGGCGGCGCATGCGGTCGGCGAGCCGGTCGTGGCGGCGGGCGCCGAAGCGGTGGTGCAGCTCGGTGAGGAACGCGAGCGCTTCGGGCGTCAGGATCTCGTCGTAGCGCGGCGCGAGACGGCCGGCGATCTCGATCGAGGGCTCGTGCGTCTGGGTGGGGATGGGGCCGGTGCGCGTACGCATCGGGGTGGCGGTCGCAGGTGTCATGTCCCTGCCTTCCTGTGTGGGTATGTCCACCTGTCGCGAAGTGCCGGAGTCAGTGCCACATCGTGACGGGTGAACGGGGTGTCGAGTTCTGGGGCGGATGCCTCCGAACCGGCGGTGTCGGCCGGGTCGAGGCATCCGTGATCCGCGTCTGGCTGGATCGGTGGTTCGTCGTGACACCACTCTGGGGTGAAGTTCGGGGGTTGAACCGACGAATTCGGGTGTGAAGTTTTCCGGTATTTCTGCTTTCGTGACAGAATCGCGGCATGACGACGACGTTGACCTCCGATCTGCGCGGTGAAGTCCCGGACGATGATGAGGTGGACCCCCTCACCATCGGCCGCCGGATCCGGCAGCTGCGCACCGATCGCGGCATGACGCTCGAAGAGCTCGCCGCCGCCGTCGACCGTGCGCCGAGCCAGCTGTCGATGATCGAGAACGGGCGGCGCGAGCCGAAACTCACGCTGCTGCAGGCGATCGCGCGCGCGCTCGGCTCCTCGATCGACGCGATCCTCGAGTCCGAGCCGCTCGACGAGCGCGCGACCCTCGAGATCTCGCTCGAGCGGGCGATGCGCGGTCAGACGTTCCAGGCGCTCGGCATCCCGCCGTTCCGCATCGGCAAGACGGTGCCGACCGAGGCGCTCAAGGCGATGCTGGCGCTGCAGGGCGAGATCGAGCGGCTGCGCGACGAGCGCGCCGCGACCCCCGAGGAGGCGCGCCGTGCGAACGTGGCGCTGCGCAAGCTCATGCGCACGCAGAACAACTACTTCGCCGAGCTCGAGCAGCAGGCGCGGCGCATCCTCGAAGCGGTGGATCACCCCGGCGGTCCGCTCACCCAGCGCACGGCGTCCGATATCGCGGCTCACCTGGGCTTCACCCTGCACTATGTGCCCGACCTGCCGCAGACGACCCGGTCGGTCGCCGACATCAAGAACGGCCGGCTGTACCTGTCGAGCCGGCTCACCACGAAGGGCGACCCGCGCACGGCGGTGCTCCAGGCGCTGTCGAGCCGCATCCTCGGACACCGCGAGCCGACCTCGTACGCGGACTTCCTCCGTCAGCGGGTCGAGACGAACTACCTCACCGGCGCGCTGCTCATCCCCGAGTCGCACGCGGTGCCGTTCCTGCAGGAGGCCAAGGCGGACCGCTCGCTCTCGATCGAGGACCTCCGTGACGCCTACTCGGTGTCGTACGAAACGGCAGCGCACCGCTTCACGAACCTCGCGACGGTGCACCTCGGGCTACCCGTCCACTTCCTCAAGGTGCACGAGTCCGGCGTCATCACGAAGGTCTACGAGAACGACGACGTGAACTTCCCGACCGACCGTCTCGGCGCGATCGAGGGCCAGATGTGCTGCCGCAAGTGGACCTCGCGCGTCGTCTTCGACGTCGACGACCACTTCAACCCGTACTACCAGTACACCGACACCGGCAACGGCACGTACTGGTGCACCGCCCGCGTCGAGCTCTCGAGCGAGGGCGCCCACTCGATCAGCGTCGGCGTGCGCTTCGACGACACGAAGTGGTTCCTCGGCCGGGACACCCCCAACCGCGGGGTGTCGAAGCACTCCGTCGAGGTCTGCTGCCGTCGCGCGCCGGCCGAGCTCGAGGCGTCGTGGCGCGAGCAGTCGTGGCCCAACGTGCGCACGCCGCGTACGCTGCTGGCGACCCTGCCGACCGGCTCGTTCCCCGGCGTCGACACGACCGACGTGTACGAGTTCCTCGAGGCGCACGCGCCGCGCTGAGTCGGCCCTGGCACGCTGTCTCCTGATCCGGACGACGCGGTGTGCGAGGCAAGGCGGGTCAGTGGCGGCCGGCGACGAAATCCGCGACGTGCGCGGGCCATGCGGTGCGGGCGGAGGATCCGGATGCCTCGGCCCGATCCGCCATCCGATACGCGGTGTAGATCGCGTTCACGGCGGTCCAGCGCAGCGGCTCGACCTCCCAGCGCCTGGTGCGGTGGCCCACCCAAGGGAGCCGGGTGAGGTCGGTGTCGCGCTCGAGCACGAGGTCGGCGAGCGTGCGGCCCGCGAGGTTCGTCGCGGTGACGCCGGTCCCGACGTAGCCGCCGGCCCAGCCGAGGCCGGTCTCCCGGTCATGGACGACCGTGGCCGACCAATCGCGTGGCACCCCGAGCACGCCGGCCCAGGCGTGCGCGACCGGTACGCCCGCAGCATCCGGGAAGAACTCCCGCAGCAACCGCGTGAGCGATGCGATCGTGCGCTCCTGGGTGGTGCCGTCGGTGTCGACGCGCGAGCCGTAGCGGTAGGGCACGCCGCGCCCGCCGAACGCGATGCGGTCGTCTGCGGTGCGCTGGGCGTACATGTACACGTGGGCGAAGTCGCCGAGCGTCTCGTGCCCGTCCCAGCCGACGGCGTCCCAGAACGACCGCGGCAGCGCCTCCGTCACGATCATCGATGAGTTCATCGGCAGCCATGTGCGGTGCTCGCCGCGGAGGTCGGCGGTGAATCCCTCGGTGGCCCGCAGCACGTGGGCCGCGCGCGCGGTGCCGCGGTCGGTGATCGCCCGCCCGGGCGCGATCTCGCGCACGTGGGTCTGCTCGTGGATCGGCACGCCGAGTCGCTCCACCGCCTCGGCGAGCCCGCGCACCAGCTTCGCCGGGTGCACGCGGGCGCAGTGCGGGTGCCACGCGGCGCCGAGCGAGCCGGCGATGCGGATCCGGGATGCTGCGGCCGCAGCATCCAGCCATTCGATGTCGGTGTGCGGCCAGGCCTGCTCGGCCGCGACGGCCGCACGCAGGCGCGCGAGCTGCGCCGGCGTGCGGGCGACGCCGTACTCGCCGCCCTTGACGACGTCGGCGTCGATGCCCTCGCGGGCCGCGACGGCGATCACCTCGTCGACGGTCTCGTTGAGCGCCCGCTGCTGCGCGATCGCGGCGTCGCGGCCGTGCGTCTCGGCATACCGCTCACGGCCCCCGGTGACCGTGTTGGTGAGCCACCCGCCATTGCGACCGGACGCGCCGAACCCGGCGAACCGCTGCTCGAGCACGACGACCCGCAGGTCGGGCTGCGCGCGCTTCAGGTAATACGCGGTCCACAGGCCGGTGTAGCCGCCGCCGACGATCGCGACGTCGACGTCGGTGTCGCCCGGGAGGGGCGCGCGCGGCGCCGGCGTGCCGCCGAGGCTCCGCCACCACCACGACACCTCGCCGTTGTGCACCGGCGCGTGATCGAGTTGCGAGCGGCCACCGGGTTCCGTCATAGCCCCATCCTTGCCGGTCGCGTCGCCGGTGCGCCGAAACGGAGTGTTGCGAACGCCGGCGCCCTCGGACCGATCGTGCGCCACCTGTCTTTTCGGTCAATGAACTTCCGGCTCACACAAGCGACTTCGTGTGAGCCGGAAGTTCATCGGGCTTGGGCGCCGGGTGGGGGTGCGTCGTGTGAGCCGGAAGTTCATCGGGCTTGGGCGCCGGGTGGGGGTGCGTCGTGTGAGCCGGAAGTTCATCGGGTCTGGGCGCCGGGTGGGGGTGCGTCGTGTGAGTTGGAAGTTCATCGGGTCTGGGCGCCGGGTGGGGGTGCGTCGTGTGAGGCGGAAGTTCATCGAGGTTTTGAGAGTGTTCGAGCGCCCGGAACAGCGCGGACGCCGAGCTCCGACGGGGATCAGACCGACGAGTCGAGGGCGCGCAGCGCCGCCCACAGCTCGGCGCGGGTCGCGAACGACGAGAGATCGCGACTCAGCACGCGCTCGATGAGGGCGAGCCGGGTGCGCACGGTGTGGCGGTGGACGCCGAGGGCCTGAGCGGATGCCTCGTGCGAGCAGTCCTCGTCGAGCCACACCCTCAGCGTCTCGACGAGGCGCGTGCCCTGTGCGGCGTCGTGGTCGTACAGCGGGGCGAGCTCCGCTCTCGCCAGCGCGCGGGCCTCGTCGGTGAGCGCCGACAGGACGCCGGTGCGGGCGACCTCGGCGAACTCCGTGACGGGACGGATGCCGCGGTCCCGCGCGACGCGCGCCTGCCCGAGTGCCGCGGCGAACCCGTCGTAGCCGGTCGGGTCCGACAGCCCGACGCGCACGTCGAAGCGACCGACGAGCTCGTCGATGCTCGACCTGTCGTCCGCGGGCACGACCAGCACGAGCCCGTCCTCGCCACGGCCGAAGAACAGCGCGCCGCGGCGCTCGTCGGCCCAGAGCTCGAGGAGCTCGGCGATGCCGTCGACGCGTGCGGTCGCAGCATCCGTCACTCCGACGACCACCGGAGCGGACGGCAGCGGTCCCCACAGCTCTCGCGAGGTGCGACGGGCGAGGGCCGGGTCGCCGGTGAGCAGCGACTGCACGAGGCCGGCGCGCAGCGCGTTGCGCGCGCGGCCGAGGCCCTGCTGCTGCTCGAGCGCGAGTCCGGCCATGGCGATGACGGCGGTCACGACCACCCGTCCCTCCTGGTCGAGATCGCCGGCCGCGATCGCGATCACGCCGCGCAGGTGCCCCCCGCGGCCGAGGGTCTGGAGCGAGAACGGCGTGTCGCCGATGTGCAGCGAGGAGCCCGCCCGCGCGCCGCGGTGCAGCACGCCGGTCACCTCTCGCTGAAGCGCCGCCGCCGTCTCGGCGCCGAGCCCCCCGGCGGGATGCTCGCGCGCGAGCTCGCCCGCCGCGTCAAACATGCCCACCCACGTGTCGAGCTGCTTCGCCAGCTCGGCGACCGTCGCCCCGAGTCCATCGGGGCGCAGCGCCGCCAGGGCGATCGCCCGCTGCGCCGCCAGCGCCCAGCTCCGCCGCGCGTACGCCTCGGCGGCGATCGCCTCGGCGTTGGCCCGGGCCACCGCGATGAACGGCGTGCGGTACGGGACCTCGAACAGCGGCATCCGTTCGTCTCGGCACGCGTCGACGAGGGCGGGCGGAATGCCGGCGCGCACGACCTCCGTGCCGAAGCCGAGGCCCACCACGCCGCGCGCGGCCAGGCGGTGCACGTAGGAACGATAGACCGCCGCCGCGTCGGCGTCGTCGCCCGACGGGAACTGCGTGCCGGTGGTCAGCAGCACGAGCCCCTCGGAGAGGAACGGCGTCGGGTCGGCGAGGTCGGAGCTGTGCACCCACCGGATGCCGCGGTCCAGGGCGCTCGGGTCGAGGTCGTCGCCGGCGAGCGACAGCTTCAGATCCCGCCGGGCGAGGAGGGCGCGAAGGGTGGGGGCGTCGGCGTCCATGATGCTCCGAGTGTACGGCTCGTACACTAGGCCGGACAGAATGTACATTGAGGCGGGTGCGCCGGTTCCCGACCGCGACATACGCTCCCGAGCATGAGCAGCGCAGCCGACACCATCACCGCAACGCCCCTCGGCGGTCCGACGCTTCCGCAGGAGCGCCGCCTGGTCACCAGCATCCCCGGTCCCCGCTCGCAGGAGCTCCTCGACCGCAAGGCGGGTGCGGTCGCCGCTGGCGTGGGCCACACCGCGCCCGTGCAGGCCGTCGCGGCCGGCGGCGGCGTCATCGTCGACGCCGACGGCAACTCGCTCATCGACCTCGGCTCGGGCATCGCCGTCACGACGATCGGCAACGCGCACCCCAAGGTCGTCGCGGCCGTGCAGGAGCAGGTCGCCCAGTTCACCCACACGTGCTTCATGATCGCGCCGTACGACTCGTACGTGTCGGTCGCGGAGGCGCTCAACCGCATCACGCCAGGCGACCACGCCAAGAAGAGCGCGCTGTTCAACTCGGGCGCCGAGGCGGTGGAGAACGCGGTCAAGATCGCCCGCAAGTACACCGGCAAGCAGGCCGTCGTGGCGTTCGACCACGGCTACCACGGCCGCACCAACCTCACGATGGCGCTCACCGCGAAGTCGATGCCCTACAAGAGCGGGTTCGGCCCGTTCGCGTCGGAGATCTACCGCGCGCCGCTGTCGTACCCCTACCGCGACGGGCTCGACGGAGGCCTCGCGGCCAAGAAGGCCATCTCGATGATCGAGAAGCAGGTCGGCGCCGACAACCTCGCCGCGATCATCATCGAGCCCATCCAGGGCGAGGGCGGCTTCATCGTGCCCGCCGACGGCTTCCTGCCCGCCCTCGTCGAGTGGTGCCGCGCGAACGACGTGGTGTTCATCGCCGACGAGATCCAGACCGGCTTCGCCCGCACGGGGGAGATGTTCGCGAGCGACGTGTTCGGCATCGTGCCGGACCTGATCACGACCGCCAAGGGCATCGCGGGAGGCCTGCCCCTCGCGGCCGTGACGGGCCGGGCCGAGATCATGGACGCCTCGCACGCGGGCGGCCTCGGCGGCACCTACGGCGGCAACCCCATCGCGTGCGCCGCCGCGCTCGCCGCGATCGACGTGTTCGAGAACGACGGGATGCTCGAGCGCGCCCGCGAGATCGAGACCATCCTGAAGGGCCGGCTGCGCGAGCTGCAGGCTTCCGACCCGCGCGTGGGAGACGTGCGCGGGCACGGCGCCATGATCGCCGCGGAGTTCGTGGACCCCGCGACGGGCGAGCCGGACGCCGCGCTCACCGCCGCGGTCGCGAAGGCGTCCATCGCACAGGGCGTCATCGTGCTCACCTGCGGCACCTACGGGAACGTGATCCGCTTCCTGCCGCCGCTGTCGATCACCGACGACCTGCTCCACGAGGGCCTGGACGTCGTCGCCGCAGCGCTCGCTGCCTCTTGATCACGGATGCTGCGGCCGCCGCCCGCGCGGTGGTCGCAGCATCCGCCTCGCACTGTCTGCACAAGACGAACGAACCCCGCTTGACGAAGGAGTCCGAATGACCGAGCTGACCCGCGACGTCGTCATCGTCGGCGCCGGCGCCGCCGGCACGACCGCTGCCAACGAACTGAAGAAGGCGGGCCTGTCGGTCGTCGTGCTGGAGGCGCGCGACCGCGTGGGCGGGCGCCTGTGGACCGACGTCGTCGACGGTGCGATGCTCGAGATCGGCGGGCAGTGGGTGTCGCCCGACCAGGACGCCCTCAAGGAGACCCTCGCAGAGCTGGGTCTCGAGACGTACAGCCGGTATCGCGAGGGCGACTCGGTCTACATCGGCCAGGACGGCGAGCTCACCCGCTTCACGGGCGAGATCTTCCCCGTCGCGCCCGAGACGGAGAAGGAGATCGTGCGCCTCATCGAGGTGCTCGACGGGCTCGTCGCGCAGATCGACCCCGACAAGCCGTGGGAGCACCCCGACGCCGAGACGCTCGACCGCATCTCGTTCGAGGCGTGGCTCGAGGAGCAGACCGACGACCAGGAGGCGCGCGACAACATCGCCCTCTTCATCGCCGGCGCGATGCTCACCAAGCCCGCGTACGCGTTCTCGGCGCTGCAGGCACTCCTCATGGCGGCCAGTGCCGGCAGCTTCTCGCACCTCGTCGACGCGGACTTCATCCTCGACGAGCGCGTGGTCGGCGGCCTGCAGCAGGTCCCGCTCCTGCTCGCCGAGCGTCTGGGCGACGACGTCATCCTCGGCCAGCCGGTGACGGAGGTGCACCGGTCGGAGGACGGCGTGCGCGTCGTGACCGACAACGGCCTCGAGGTGCGCGCGCGGTTCGTGATCCTCGCGCACGCGCCGATCCTGTACCCCTGGATCGAGTTCGCACCGCCGCTGCCGCGCCTCAAGCAGCAGATGCACCAGCACATCTCGATGGGCTTCGTCATCAAGGTCCACGCCGTCTACGACCGTCCGTTCTGGCGTGAGCAGGGCCTGTCGGGGACCGCGTTCAGTCCGTACGAGATCTCCCACGAGGCGTACGACAACACGAACCACGGCGACGAGCGGGGCACCCTCGTCGGCTTCGTGTCGGACCGCAACGCCGACGACCTGTTCCGCGTCTCGGCCGAGGAGCGCAAGGAGCGCATCCTCGAGTCGCTGTCGCACTACTACGGCCCCGAGGCCAAGACCCCGCTCGTGTACTTCGAGAGCGACTGGGGCGCGGAGGAGTGGACGCGCGGCGCGTACGCCGCGAGCTTCGACCTCGGCGGCCTCGCCCGCTACGGCGCGGACCTGCGCACCCCCGTCGGCCCCATCCACTTCGCGTGCAGCGACATGGCCGGCGCCGGCTACCAGCACGTCGACGGCGCGATCCGCATGGGGCGCCTCGTCGCCGCGAACATCGTCGAGGCGGCACGCCGATGAGCGACCGCATCGTCGTCGGCTACACGGCGACGGACGCGGGAGCGGATGCCGTCGCCCTGGGCGCACGCCTGGCCTCGGCCATGGATGCACCGCTCGACCTCGTGCTGGTGCTCCCCGCCGAGGACCGCAGCGTCATCACCCCGCCCGACGCGGGCTACGACCGCTACCTCGTGACGCAGGCCGAGACGTGGCTCGCCGAGGCTGCCGCTTCGATTCCGGATGCTGTGACCCACACGTCGCACGTGCGTTTCGGCGACTCCTTCGCCGAGGGCCTGATCGCCGCCGCGCACGAGCTCGCGGCATCCCACATCGTCGTCGGAGCCGCGAACGGCGGCCTGCGCGGACGCCACCGCCTCGGCACCGTCGCGAACGAGCTGCTGCACTCGTCCGACGTGCCCGTCGTGCTCGCCCCCGAGGGCTCGCGCCGGCTGGAGGCCACCTCGATCAGCCGCGTCACGGCCGCCATCGGCACACGCCCCGGGGCGAGCGCACTGCTCGACGAGAGCGTGGCCCTCGCCACCGCGACGGGCGCCGAGCTGCGGCTGCTGTCGCTCGTCTCGGTGGACCTTCCCGCCGGGGTCGACACCGGCGTCATCCGCATCGCGGGCGCCGCCCACGCCGACGACGTGCTCGGCAAGGCCCTCGAGGCGCTGCCCGACGGCGTCGAGGCCGACGTGGTCGTCGCCCGCGGCGACAGCATCGAAGACGCCGTCGCCCACCTCGGCTGGGAGCCCGGCGAACTCGCGGTGGTCGGCTCGAGCCGGCTGGCCCGGCGCCGGCGTCTGTTCCTCGGCTCGACCGCGGCGAAGATGCTGCACGAGCTTCCCGTACCCATGGTCGTGGTGCCCCGCACGCGCGGCAAGAAAGGCGCACGCTGATGAGCGCTTCCGAGAGCCGCGGCACCACGCCGCTGGCCCCGTCCGCCGGCGCGCACGCCGGTGAGCTGTCCAAGAAGGGCCTGAGCGCGGGAGCGGTCGGCGTCCTCGGCGCCGTCGTCATCGGCGTGTCGACCATCGCCCCGGCCTACACGCTCACCGCGTCGCTCGGCCCGACCGTCTCGGTCGTCGGCACACAGGTGCCGGCGATCATCCTGGTCGGCTTCATCCCGATGCTGCTGACCGCGTTCGGCTACCGCGAGCTCAACCGCGCGATGCCCGACTCGGGCACCTCCTTCACCTGGGGCGTGCGGGCCTTCGGCCCCTGGATCGGCTGGATGACCGGCTGGGGACTCGTGGCCGCCACCGTCATCGTGCTCTCGAACCTCGCCGGCATCGCCGTGGAGTTCCTGTTCCTGCTGATCTCGCAGCTGAGCGGCAACCCCGACATCGCCGAGCTCGCGTTCGACCCGTTCGTCAACGTCGTGGTGTGCCTGCTCTTCATGCTCGGCGCGACGCTCATCTCGTACCGCGACATGCAGACCACGCAGAAGTTCCAGTACGTCCTGGTGACCTTCCAGGTCGTCGTGCTGCTGCTGTTCGCCGTCGTCGCGATCGCCAAGGCGGTCTCGGGCGACGCACCCGACCCGACGGCGTTCTCGTGGTCGTGGTTCAACCCGTTCGAGGTGCCGACGTTCAGCGCCTTCGCGGCCGGCCTGTCGCTGTCGATCTTCATCTTCTGGGGCTGGGACGTCGTCCTCACGATGAACGAGGAGACCAAGAACCCCGCCAAGACGCCGGGGCGCGCGGCGATGCTCACCGTCGTGATCGTCGTCACGCTGTACCTCCTGCTGTCGATCGGCCTGATCATGTTCGCCGGCGTCGGCGACGGCCCGCTGGGCCTCGCCAACGAGGACATCTCGGCGAACGTGTTCTTCGCGCTGTCCGACCCGATCCTGGGGCCCCTGGCGTTCCTCGTGTCGCTCGCGGTGCTCTCGAGCTCCGCCGCCTCGCTGCAGTCGACGGCCGTCGGTCCCGCGCGCACGCTGCTCGCGATGGGGCACTACGGCGCGCTGCCGCCGAAGTTCGCGAGGGTGAGCCCGCGCTTCTTCACGCCCGGCTACGCCACCGTGGTGTCGGCGATCGTGGCGTCGGTCTTCTACGCCGTCATGCGCGTGGTCAGCGAGAACGTGCTCACCGACACGATCCTGTCGCTCGGCATGATGATCTGCTTCTACTACGGCCTCACCGCGTTCGCATGCGTCTGGTACTTCCGCAAGCAGTGGTTCGACTCTGTGCGCAGCTTCTTCTTCACGTTCCTGTTCCCGCTCGTGGGCGGCGCGATCCTGGCTGTGCTCTTCGTCACGACCCTCATCGACTCGATGGACCCGGCGTACGGCAGCGGATCGAGCATCGGCGGGCTGGGCCTCGTGTTCGTGCTGGGCGTCGTCGTCATCCTCGCCGGTGTCGTCATCATGATCTGGCAGGCGATCAAGCGTCCGGCGTTCTTCCGCGGTGAGACACTCAGTATCGACGCACCCGAGAGCCTTCGTCGCGCCCGGCGCTGACGGGCAGACTGTCCCCAATCCATCCGATCGGAAGAGGAAGCATGACCGACTACGCTGTCGTGAACCCGGCCACGGGAGAGACCCTGGCCACGTATCCGACCATCACCGACGAGGCTCTCGAGACCGCGATCGCGGGAGCGGATGCCGCGTACCGCACGTGGCGCGACCAGCCCGTGGCCGAGCGCGCCGCACGCATCCGCAAGGTGGCGGAGCTCCACCGCGAGCGTCGCGACGACCTGGCCGCGATCATCGTGCGCGAGATGGGCAAGCCACTGGAGGCCGCGCTCGGCGAGGTCGACTTCGCCGCCGACATCACCGAGTACTACGCGGACCACGCCGAGAAGATCACCGGCGACCAGCCGATCGACATCGACGGCGAGGGCACGGCGGTCATCCGGCGCTCCGCCCTCGGCGTGCTGCTGGGCATCATGCCGTGGAACTTCCCGTACTACCAGGTCGCCCGCTTCGCGGCGCCGAACATCGTGATCGGCAACACGATCATCCTCAAGCACGCCGGCCAGTGCCCCGAGTCCGCCGCCGCGATCGCCGCGATGTACGCGGACGCCGGTCTCGAGGGCGTGTACACCAACGTGTACGCCACGAACGAGCAAGCAGCGGCGATCATCGCGGACCGGCGCGTGCAGGGTGTCTCGGTGACCGGCTCGGAGCGCGCCGGCGCTGCCGTCGCCGAGGTCGCCGGGCGCAACCTCAAGAAGGTCGCACTCGAGCTCGGCGGGTCCGACCCGTTCATCCTGCTCTCGACCGACGACCTCGACGGCGCCGTGCAGGCGGCGGTCGACGCGCGCCTGGACAACACCGGCCAGTCGTGCAACGCCGCCAAGCGGTTCATCGTGGTCGACGGCCTGTACGACGCGTTCCTCGAGAAGTTCACCGCGAAGATGACGGAGGCGAAGGTGGGCGACCCGTTCGCCGAGGACACCGTGCTCGGGCCGCTGTCCTCGCTCACCGCGGCCGAGCGCCTGGCCGAGCAGGTCGACAAGGCGGTCGAGCAGGGGGCGACCCTCGTCGCCGGCGGCACCCGTGACGGTGCGTTCTACCCGGGCACCGTGCTCACCGGCGTCACCAGCGACATGGACGCGTACCGCGAGGAGTTCTTCGGCCCGGTGGGCGTGGTCTACAAGGCCGCCGACGAGGACGAGGCCGTCAAGATCGCCAACGACACGAGCTTCGGCCTCGGTTCGTACGTCTTCACGACGGACGAGGAGCAGGCCAAGCGCGTCGCCGACAAGATCGACGCCGGCATGGTCTACGTCAACGTGGTCCTCGCCGACGAGCCTGGTCTGCCCTTCGGCGGCGTGAAGCGCTCCGGCACCTCCCGCGAGATGGGCCTGCTCGCCGCCGACGAGTTCGTCAACAAGAAGCTGATCCGCATCGGCGCCTGACGGCTGCGCCGGGTGCGCGCGTTTCGACTCGCAAGCTCGCTCGACGACCGGAGGATCGGTCGTCGAGCGAGCGAAGCGGGACGAAACGCTAGAGCACTGCGCGGGCCTCGGCGAGGGCCTCATCCGCCCACTGGACCTGCTGCGGCGTGCCCCAGCGGGTCGCAGCCTCCCGTGCCGCCTCGAACGAGGTGACCGCCTCGGTGAAGCGGCCGGCGTCGAACAGGCGCCAGCCGGCGTTGTTGTGCAGCGACACCCTCCAGCGGAGCGTGCGCGGGTCCTCGACGCCGTCGAGGGCGCCGAAGGCGGCCGCCGTCCACTCCTCGGCCTGATCGGGCTCGGCGATCGCGAGCATGTGCAGGGCGTCGACCCGCAGGAACGTCAGGCCCGCGGCAGATGCCGCATCCACCGCCGCGAGGAAGTACGGCACCGCCGTCGCGGGGTCGCCTGCCGAGTTGCGCACGCGACCGCGCTCCAGCGCCGCACGTGCGGCCACGGCGGCGTCCTCGATCGAGACGGCGTCCAGGGCCCCGTCGGCCTCGTCGAACCGCTCCTGCAGCCCCAGGGCCCGCGCGACCTGCGTCTCGAGTTCCGCGCGGGTCGCAGCATCCGTCTCGTCCTCCGCCGCGGCGCGCAGGCGCGCCTCGGAGCCGGCCGCGTCGAAGAAGTCCCACAGCTCGTCGAGCCGGGTCTGGGAGAGGGTCATGCCGGAATGGTAATGCCGTCATCCGGGGGTGTCGCGGACGAGGCGCGCGCGCGAGGATGGAGTCATGGCAGACACACCGGACCCCGTCGTCTCCCTGTCCGATGAAGAGTGCTGGGAGCGCCTGCGCGGGCAGGAGCTCGGCCGCCTCGTCACACACGTCGGCGAGGTGCTCGACATCTTCCCCGTGAACTACGTCGTCGACCGCGAGAGCGTGCTGTTCCGCACGGCGCAGGGGAGCAAGCTGTTCGAGCTGACGGTCAACGACGAGGTGCTCTTCGAGGTCGACGATCACACCGACACCGACGCGTGGAGCGTGATCCTGCGGGGGCGCGCCCACCCGCTCGACCGTTCCGCGGACGTGGAGCGCGCGGACGGACTGGGCCTCAAGCCCTGGATCCCGACCCTGAAGTACACGTACGTGCGGGTCGAGGCGACCTCGCTGTCGGGTCGGGCGTTCGAGCGCGCGCCCGAGCCCGACCGGTACGGGGTGCAGCAGTACTGACCCCATGTGCGCGCCTGCGGAGCGGCCCCGGTTCGCGGGGCCTGCGGGCATGCCGTACACTGGATCGTGCAGTCGAAATCTGCATTCTTTCGCTGTGCCCGGTCCTCGGGTACGGATCCTCAAGCCGCGGTGAGAGGGGAAGAGTGCGGGTTTCGCGAGACCCCCGGGTCTCTAGGGCGGTAGCTCAATTGGCAGAGCAGCGGTCTCCAAAACCGCAGGTTGCAGGTTCGATTCCTGTCCGCCCTGCGCGTCAGCGCAACGCCGGTGACATGCTGGTAGTTGACAACACAGTGTGCCGATCCGTGTCGGCTCACGGAAGGTAATCAGGTGGCATCGATGGTTCAGGACGAGCCGAAGGGCGAAGTCGTCCCCGCAGAGGGAACGGCCGCGCCTCGCGAGAAGAAGCCCAACGTCTTCGCTCGTATCGCCCTGTTCGTCCGCCAGGTCTTCGCCGAGCTCCGCAAGGTCGTCACGCCGACGCGCCAGGAGCTGCTGAAGTACACGGCGGTGGTGCTGGGCTTCGTCGTCGTGATGATGGCGCTCGTCTACGGCCTGGACGTGCTGTTCGTGTGGATCACGTCGTACGTCTTCGGAGTGCCCGGCGCCTGATCCCGAGCGCTCCCGGCCCGCAGCGGGAGCATGACACGGGCGGACCGCAGGTCCGGCAGCGGACGGAACGGAAGAGAACTCACGTGACTGAAAGATATGTCGACGACGCCGATTGGGCGACGGCCGCCGAGCAGTCGTCGGAGGACGACGAAGCTCAGGAGGGCAACGTCCTCGCGGCGGAGGAGCGGTCGGTCGAGGCCGCCGAGCACCTCGCGATCCACATCGTCGACGACTCCGATGAGGACGACGCCGACCTGGACGACATCGACATCGACGACCCGGAGGCGGACGCCATCGTGAACGACGCTCTCAATCTCGACGAGACGGCAGAGACCGAGGCCGCGGCCGAGGTCATCAACGACTCCATCGCAGAGGAGGTCGCCGAGCGCGAGGCCGAGGCCGCCGACGAGGTGACCCCCTACGACGGTCCCGACGTGAACGGCGACGAGGACGAGCCCGAGCTCGACGAGGACTTCGTCGCGGAGGTGGATGCCGCCGCCGCCGTCGTGGACGACGTCGAGGCTTCCGTCTCGCCGGCCGACGCCGCCGAGGCTCCCGAGGTCGACGACGAGGACGAGGACCCCTACGAGGCGTTCCGCGCCGACCTGCGCACCCTCCCGGGCAAGTGGTACGTCATCCACTCCTACGCCGGTTTCGAGCGCAAGGTGAAGGCCAACATCGAGCAGCGCAAGTCGACGCTCGAGGTCGAGGAGGAGATCTACCAGATCGAGGTCCCCATGGAGGACGTCGTCGAGATCAAGAACGGCCAGCGCAAGATGGTCACGCGCGTCCGGATCCCCGGCTACGTGCTCGTGCGCATGGAGCTCAACGAAGACACGTGGTCGGTCGTGCGTCACACGCCCGGTGTGACCGGCTTCGTCGGCAACGCCCACAACCCGACTCCTCTGCGCTTCGAAGAGGCCTTCAACATGCTGAAGAGCCTGGTCGAGGTCAAGGAGGTCGCGGGTGCGAAGGGTGGTGCGGCCAAGAAGGGCGCCGCCGCCGCGGCCCGCGTCATTCCCGCCGAGGTCGACTTCGAGGTGGGCGAGACCATCACGATCAAGGAAGGCTCGTTCGCGGGCCTGCCCGGCACGATCAGCGAGATCAAGCCCGAGAGCGGCAAGCTCACGGTCCTCGTCTCGCTCTTCGAGCGCGAGACCCCGGTCGAGCTGTCGTTCGACCAGGTCACCAAGCTCTAAGCCTTCTGCTGGTAGACTCTGCAGGTTTGCGCACGCCCTGAGCGTGCGCGCTCGACACCGCGTTCCGGAACGGCCGGAATCGCGGGAGAACCGGATTATGGATCCCTTTACCGCTTGTAAAGAGAACTGAATCCGTTCGTTGAAAGGAAAAAGAATGGCACCGAAGAAGAAGGTGACCGGCCTGATCAAGCTTCAGATCAATGCCGGTGCAGCCAACCCGGCGCCGCCGATCGGCCCCGCGCTCGGTCAGCATGGCGTCAACATCATGGAGTTCTGCAAGGCGTACAACGCCGCGACCGAGTCGCAGCGCGGCAACGTCATCCCCGTCGAGATCACCGTCTACGAGGACCGCAGCTTCACGTTCATCCTGAAGACCCCGCCGGCCGCTGAGCTCATCAAGAAGGCTGCGGGCGTCCAGAAGGGCTCGAAGACCCCTCACACGGTCAAGGTCGCCAAGCTCACCAAGGAGCAGGTGCGCCAGATCGCCGAGGCGAAGCAGCCCGACCTGAACGCGAACGACATCGAGGCCGCCTCGAAGATCATCGCCGGCACCGCCCGTTCCATGGGCATCACGGTCGAGGACTGAGGGGGATAGGAAACATGGCTACCAAGTCCAAGGCCTTCCAGGCCGCTGCCGCCAAGATCGAGGCGGACAAGTTCTACACCCCGACCGAGGCCGTCGCGCTCGCGAAGGAGACCGGCTCGGCGAAGTTCGACTCGACCGTCGAGGTCGCGCTCAAGCTCTCCGTCGACCCCCGCAAGGCCGACCAGATGGTGCGCGGCACCGTCATCCTCCCGCACGGCACCGGCAAGACCGCCCGCGTCATCGTGTTCGCGACGGGTCCGGCCGCTGAGGCCGCGATCGCCGCGGGTGCGGACGAGGTCGGCGGCGCCGAGCTCATCGAGAAGGTCGCCGGCGGCTGGACCGCGTTCGACGCGGCCGTCGCGACGCCCGAGCTCATGGGCCAGGTCGGTCGTCTCGGCAAGGTGCTCGGCCCCCGCGGCCTCATGCCCAACCCGAAGACCGGCACCGTGACCCCCAACCCGGCCAAGGCCGTCGAGGAGATCAAGGGCGGAAAGATCGAGTTCCGCGTCGACAAGCACGCCAACGTGCACTTCGTCGTCGGCAAGGCCTCGTTCTCGGCCGAGCAGCTGGACGAGAACCTGAAGGCCGCGCTCGAAGAGATCGTGCGCCTCAAGCCCTCGAGCTCGAAGGGCCGCTACATCCAGAAGGGCGCCGTGTCGACCACGTTCGGCCCCGGCATCCCGCTGGACGTCAACGCGCTCGTCTGAGTCGTTTCGCACGAAGGCCTCACCCGTCCGGGTGGGGCCTTCGTCGTTCCCCGGGGCACGAGAGAGCGGCTCACCTGTCATGATGTGCTGCGACAGGCGGCAGTTCGCGACAGGGGAGCTGAGCGGCCGGGCCGTGTAACGTCCCGCGTGCGGTTGCGACGGCGGGAGTAGCGTCTGAGACATGCCGAAGACGCTCCAGGACCTGTTCGGAATCGACGCGCCGATCGTGCTCGGCCCCTTCGGCGGGCTGTCGTCGATCGAGCTCACCGCGGCGGTGAGCGACCTGGGCGGGCTCGCCTCGTACGGTCTCTACGGCTACTCCGCCGACCGCATCAGCGACACGATCGCCGCGCTGCACTCCGCGACGCGGCGTCCTTTCGCCGTCAACCTCTGGCTGCCGACGGGCGACGAGGTCACGCCGGGCGATGTCGACCTCGCGCCGGCGATCCAGGCCGTCGCGCCGCTGTACGACGAGCTGGGCCTTGCTCATCCCACGCCCCCGATCGAGTTCCTGCCCGACCTCGACTCGCAGCTGACGGCGGTGATGGATGCTGCGCCCGCGGCGTTGAGCGTGGTCTTCGGCGTGCCGTCGGAGCACGTGGTCGCGGCGGCGCGGAGCCGAGGCATCCGTGTCATCGGCACGGCGACCACCGTCGCCGAAGCCGTCGCGCTCGAGGCGGCGGGAGTGGACGCGGTCGTCGCCACGGGCGCCGAGGCGGGCGGCCATCGGGTGTCGTTCCTCCGGCCCGCGGAGCAGTCGCTCATCGGCACCTTCGCCCTCGTCCCGCAGGTCGTCGATGCCGTCGACGTCCCCGTGATCGCGGCGGGCGGCATCGCCGACCGCCGCGGGGTCGCCGCGGCGTTCGCGCTCGGGGCGTCGGGCGTGCAGGTGGGCTCGGCATTCCTCCGCACACGCCAGTCGGCCGCCACCGACGCCCACCGTCAGGCGATCGCCGACGCCTCCGACACCGCGACCGTCCTCACCCGGGCCATGAGCGGACGGCTGGCCCGCGGCATCCCGAATCGCGCCATGCGCGAGATCGAGACGACGGGGATCATCGCGGGGTTCCCCGCGCAGAACTGGCTCACCGGGCATTTCCGCGCCGAAGCCGGGCGTCGCGGCGACGGCGATCTCGTCTCGCTGTGGGCCGGCCAGGCCGCCGGGCTCGCACCCAGCGACGATGCGGCCGAGGTGTTCGCCGAGCTCGTCGCGGGCCTGCCCGCCTGATCGCGCCGGCAACAAAGCGCAACGAGACGGCCCTGAACCGCCGCGACCGTGTTGTACTGGAAAGTCCGCCCCTCACGGCGGATCGCACACACAGCACGCCGCACCACTCAGGAATTCACACATGTCACGCCGCATCACCGCTCTCGTCCTCACCGCCGCCACCGCCCTCGCCCTCACCGCGTGCAGCGGCGGCGCCGCCGACCCCGCCGCCAGCGGCGAGGGCGACGACTACGGCCTGGTGAAAGCCGGCACCCTGACGGTCGCCACCGAGGGCACCTACCGCCCGTTCTCGTTCCACGACCAGTCGGGCGACCTCGTGGGCTTCGACGTCGAGATCGCCGAGGCGGTCGCCGACAAGCTCGGCCTCGAGGTCGAATTCCAGGAGACGCAGTGGGACGCGATCTTCGCCGGCCTGGACGCCGGCCGCTTCGACGTCATCGGCAACCAGGTGTCGATCAACCCGGAGCGCGAGGAGAAGTACCTCTTCAGTGAGCCCTACACCGTGTCGCCCGGTGTGATCGTCGTGACCGAGGACGACGACTCGATCTCGAGCTTCGACGACCTCGCCGGAAAGACGACGGCGCAGTCGCTCACCAGCAACTGGTACGAGCTCGCCGAGGAGAGCGGCGCCACCGTCGAGGCGGTCGACGGCTGGGCGCAGGCTGTTGCGCTGCTGCAGCAGGGGCGCGTCGACGCGACCATCAACGACAGCCTGACTTTCCTCGACTACGAGAAGAGCGAGGGACCGACCGGCCTCAAGATCGCCGCCGAGACCGATGAGCCGAGCCTCAGCGCCTTCGCGTTCACCAAGGACAAGGACGCGCTGGCCGAGGCGATCGACGGAGCGCTGGCGGAGCTGCGCGAAGAGGGCGTCCTCGCCGAGATCAGCGAGAAGTACTTCGGCGCCGACGTCACCCAGTAGTAGCCCGCGAGCCGCCGCTCGTCCTACCGTGGGCGGGCGGCGGCGTCGTCTGTCGCAGAGGGAGGACGCGCATGGATGGCACCACCTGGGCGCTGCTGGTGGACTCGTTCTGGCCGCTGCTGCTCGCCGCGATCACCGGGACGATTCCGCTCGCGCTCGCCTCATTCGCGCTGGGGCTCGTGATCGCGATCGGGATCGCGCTCCTGCGGCTGTCGGGCAATCCCGTGCTCTCGAACATCGCCCGGTTCTACGTATCGGTGATCCGAGGCACTCCGCTGCTGGTGCAGCTGTTCGTCATCTTCTACGGGCTGCCGTCGGTGGGCATCGTGATCGACCCCTGGCCGGCCGCGATCATCGCCTTCTCGCTCAATGTCGGCGGCTACGCCGCGGAGATCGTGCGGGCCGCGATCCTGTCCGTTCCGAAGGGCCAGTGGGAGGCCGCGCACACCGTCGGGTACTCGCAGACGCAGACCCTGGCGCGTATCGTCCTGCCGCAGGCGGCGCGGGTGTCGGTGCCGCCGCTGTCGAACACCTTCATCTCGCTCGTCAAGGACACGTCGCTGGCGTCGACCATCCTCGTGACCGAGATGTTCCGCAGGGCGCAGCAGATCGCCGCGTTCTCCTTCGAGGTCCTCGCGGTCTACCTCGAGGCGGCCCTCATCTACTGGCTGATCTGTCTCGTGCTCTCCACCGGGCAGAGCGCGATCGAGAGGAGGCTCGACCGCTATGTCGCCCATTGATCCCACGGACGACGCGCTCGCCCCGCCCGCTCCCGCGGACGATCGCCCGCTCCTCGAGGTGTCGGGCCTCACCAAGACCTTCGGCACGAACCGCGTGCTCGACGGCGTCGACTTCGAGGTGCGTCGCGGCGAGGTGGTCGCCCTCATCGGCCCGAGCGGCTCGGGCAAGACCACGGTGCTCCGTTCGCTCAACGGGCTCGAGACGCCCGAAGCGGGAACGGTCGCCTTCGCCGACGGACCCCGCGTCGATTTCGCCGCACCGATCTCGAAGTCGGATCGGATCGCCCTGCGCGACCGCTCCGCGATGGTGTTCCAGCACCACAACCTCTTCCCGCACCGCACCGTCCTGCAGAACGTCACGGAGGGGCCGGTCCACGCGCACGGCGTGCCGAAGGCGGAGGCGATCGCCCGTGCGGAGGCGCTCCTCGATCGCGTGGGACTGAGCGAGAAGCGCGACGCGTACCCGTTCCAGCTCTCGGGCGGACAGCAGCAGCGCGTCGGGATCGTGCGGGCGCTCGCCCTGCAGCCGTCACTGCTCCTCTTCGACGAGCCGACGAGCGCCCTGGATTCCGAACTCGTGGGCGAGGTGCTCCTCGTGCTCAAGGAGCTCGCCGAGGAGGGGTGGACGATGGTCATCGTCACGCACGAGCTCGCGTTCGCGCGAGAGGTCGCCGACGAGGTGCTGTTCTTCGACAACGGCATCGTCCTGGAGCGCGGCGCGCCGAAGGAGCTGTTCAGCCGCCCCCAGCATGAGCGCACGCGTCGCTTCATCGACAGGATCCTGCGCCCCTTCGACGGCTGACCCGCTCAGCCGGTGGAGCGCACCTCGAAGCCGCGTTCACCGGTGGGCGCAGCATCCGTCACCTGCGCGGCCTCGACGCGGGAACCGGGTGGTCCCGCCGCCATCCACGCGAGCACCTCGTCGACCTGACCGGGGGTGCCCTCGACCTCGGCCTCGACCGAGCCGTCGCGGCGGTTGCGCACCCAGCCGGCGGCGCCGGCCTCGCGCGCGACCATGAGCATCGTGTAGCGGTAGCCGACGCCCTGCACGTCGCCGCGGACCGTCACGTGCACGCGTCTCATGCGCCCATCTTGCCGCCGCGCGCGCCTTGCCGCGACCAGGGGATCTCGGCCAGGATGCCGCCATGGGAACCGTCGACGAACTCCTGGAAGGACTCGACGCGGCCGACCGGCCGTCGGTCGAGCGGATCTACGCCATCGCCCGAGAAGAGGCGCCGGACGCGGAGCAGGGGCTCGGATACGGGATGCCGGCGCTCGTGTACCGCGGCAAGCCGCTGGTGTCGGTCATGCGGGCGAAGAAGCACATCGGGGTGTATCCGTTCAGTCCGGCGGCGGTGTCGGCGGTGGCGGACGCGCTCGCCGGCCACCCGGGCATCGGGCTCGACAAGGGGACGATCCGCTATCAGCCCGACCACCCGCTGCCCGACGACGTCGTGCGCGCCCTCGTGCTCGCCCGCAAGGAGCAGATCGACGGCTGACGCGGCGACGGCTCGTCAGTGGGGAAGTACGAGCGAGACGCCGAGGGCGATCATCACGACCGCGATCACCGCGTCGAGGATGCGCCAGGCCCGCGGCGTCGACAGCCATCGACCGAGGAGGCGCGCGCCGAAGGCGAGGCCGAAGAACCAGATGACGCTCGCGGCCATGGCTCCTGCCGCGAACAGCCAGCGCTGGTCGCCGTGCGTGTTGGCGACCGTGCCGAGGAGGAAGACGGTGTCGAGGTAGACGTGGGGGTTGAGCCACGTCAGTGCCAGGCAGGTGAGCAGCACGGGGATCAGGCGAGCGCGTGTGGCGGGAGTCGCCGCAGTGCGGATGTCGCTGCGCACGGCGGATGCGGAGGCATCGGGCTCGAGCGCTTCCCCCGTGTGGGTGTGCGCAGGCGGTGTCGCACCGCGCGCCGGAGACGTGGCGGCCGCCGTGGGGGCGGACTCGTCCGCGCCGCCCGCGCCGAGCGCTTCGCCCGACGGGCGCCATGCGCGTCGCGCCGCCAGCACGCCGTACGCCACGAGGAACAGCGCGCCCGCCCACCGCACCGCGTCGACGAGCCAGGGCACGGCCTGCAGCACGAACCCGATCCCCGAGACGCCGAGCGCGATGAGCGCGGCGTCCGAGATCGCGCAGATCGCGGCGACGGCGAGGACGTGCTCGCGGCGCAGGCCTTGTCGCAGGACGAACAGGTTCTGGGCGCCGATGGCGATGATGAGCGAGAAGCCGAGGCCGAGGCCGGCAAGGACGGGAGTGAGCACCATTCGACGGTAAGAGCGGCCGCATCCGTAGTCCAGCTCATGGATCTTCAGTACCATTAGCCCGACTGAAGATGCGCATTCCGTTCGAGCTGGCAGAGACCCTGGCCGTCGTCGTGGACGAGGGCACCCTCGACGCGGCCGCGCGGCGGCTGCACGTCACGCCCTCGGCGGTGAGCCAGCGCATCAAGACGCTCGAGGAGCAGCTCGGACGGTTGGTGCTGGTGCGCTCCAAGCCGGTACGCCCGACGGAGGCCGGTATGTCGGTGATCCGGCTCGCGCGGCAGACGGCGCTGCTCGAGCACGACGCGCTCGCCGAGCTCGGCGCCGGTGACGACGAGGCCGCGCTCACGGTGGTGCCGCTCGCTGTGAACGCCGACTCGCTGGCCACGTGGTTCCTCGAGCCGCTCGCGCGGCTGGCGGAGCAGCATCCCGTCGTCTTCGATCTGCACCGCGACGACCAGGACTTCACCGCCGGCCTGCTCGAGTCGGGCACCGTGATGGGCGCCGTCACCTCGCGCGCCGCGCCGGTGGCGGGATGCCGCTCCTCGGCGCTCGGCGCGATGCGGTACGAGGCGGTTGCGACGCCTGGTTACGTGGCGAGGTGGCTCGACGGCGACCGCGCGACGGTCCTCGCGAACGCGCCCCTCGTGGACTTCGACCGGCGCGACGACCTGCAGAACGAGTGGCTCGCTCAGCAGGGCGTCGATCCCGCGCAGCCCCCGCGGCACTACGTGCCCGCGTCGAACGACTTCGCGTCGGCGGTGCGTCTCGGCCTCGGCTGGGCGATGCTGCCGCGGTTCCAGTCCCACGACGCCCTCGAACGCGGTGAGCTGGTGCTGCTCGGCGGACCACCCGTCGATGTCGGGCTGCACTGGCAGCAGTGGAACCTGCGCTCGCCCCTGCTCGACGCGATCGCCGACGCGATCGTCGCCGAGGGGCGCCGCGTGCTCGCCCCCTCGCGCTGACACGGGCGGGTGCGGCGCGGCGGTGCCGCTGCGCCGGCCGCGCTGCGGGGCCGGGTCAGCCGTCGCTCACGCGGAGCACCGTCTTGCCGCGCGTGTGCCCGGTCTCGATCGCGCGGTGTGCGGCCGGCGCCTCGGCGAGGTCGAAGACCTGCTCGATGTAGACCTGCACCGAGCCGGAGTCGAGCAGGCGGCCGATGGTGGCGAGCGCGCCGCCGTCGGGGATCACCTTGTACGACGTCGCGCGCACGCCCGCGTCGGCAGCCGCTTCGGTGTAACCGGGCCACGATCCGGTCGGCACGAGCACGTAGAGGCCGCCGGGCCGGAGCACCTCGAGCGAACGCGTGCCGGTCTCGGCCTGGACGTTGCCGACGAGGTCGATGACGACGTCCACCTCGCCGACGACCTCCTCGAACCGCGTCGTCGTGTAGTCGATCACGACCGCGGCGCCCAGCTCGCGCAGCCAGGAGGCGTTGCGCCCGGAGGCGGTCACGGTGACGTGGGCGCCGAAGTAGGCGGCGAACTGCACCGCGAAGTGCCCGACTCCGCCGCTTCCGGCGTGGATCAGCACGCGCTGCCCCTCGTGGGCGTGTGCGGTCTCGACCACGAGCCCCCACGCGGTGAGCGCCGCGAGCGGAACTCCCGCCGCCTCGACGTGCGACAGCGAGGCGGGCTTGCGCGCGACCGACAGCGACGGGGCGACGACGTACTCGGCGTACGAGCCGCCGGTGCGCGGGAACGATGCCATGCCGAACACCTCGGTGCCGGGCGGGAACGCGTGCGCCTCATACGGGCTCTTCACGACGATGCCGCTGAAGTCGTAGCCCAGGGTCGCCGGGTACGAGCCGATCGCGCCCGACACGCCCGCGCCGGCGCGGGTCTTGGCGTCGATCGGGTTGACACCCGCCGCGACGACGCGGACCAGCACCTCGCTCAGCACCGGAGAGGGGACGGGAACGGATGCTGCGTGCAGCGCATCCGCCGCGCCCGGGGCGTCCACGACCATCGCCTGCATCTCGGCGGGCGGTGCCGCGACGGGCGCGAGCGGGGTCTCAGGGGCCGATCGCAGCGGTCGGATCCTCATCGTGCGCTCCTTCCGCGGGTGTGCCGCCTTCGGCACCAGAACTGTCCCCGTGGGTACAGTCAAGCGTGCGTTCGTCTCGCCCGTGTTACACGGGTGCTACCGGCGTCGCAAACGTCGGGCGTGCACCGCGGACGATCGATCCTCGCGAGCGCCTCGGCCCCCGGCGATGCGGAAGACTCGGAGCATGCCGATCCAGCACACCGTGGTCTTCCGTCTCACCCATCCCGCCGGCTCCGACGAGGAGCGGGCGTTCCTCGCGGATGCGCGCGCCGCGCTGACCTCGATCCCGGGGGTCGAGGACTTCCGCATCAGCCGACAGGTGAGCGCGAAGAGCGACCTCGCGCACCAGTTCTCGATGGTGTTCCAGGACGACGCCGCGTACCAGTCCTACAACGACCACCCCACGCACGTCGCGTTCGTGGCCGATCGCTGGGTTCCCGAGGTCGCGGAGTTCCAGGAGTACGACTTCGCCGAGGCCTGAGCCCGGGGGCCTCAGGACGCCGGGCGCTCGCCGAGGGTGAGCGCGTGCAGCAGGCGCGTCAGGTTGAGGATGTCGTCGACGGGCCACTCCTCGAGCGCGTCGACGAGGAGGTTCTCCTGCGGGGCGCGCGCCTCGGCGAGGCGCTCCAGCCCGAACGGGGTGGGGGAGAGCAGGCTCGACCGCCCGTCGTCGGGGTCGGGTGTGCGCTGCACGAGGCCCAGCTGCTCGAGCTCGCGCACCGTTCGGCTGATCTGGCCCTTGTCCGATGTGAGCGATTCGGCCAGCGCCGAGAGCGTGATGCCCTCACGCCGCACGATGGTGGTGAACACCTTGTAGGCGCCGGGCAGCATGCCCGGGCTCACGCGGTTGGCGTTGTCGATGAGGATCCGCCGGATGCGGTTGATCAGCTCGGAGAACTCCGCCTCGAGGGCGCGCACCGCCTCGGTGCGCGCCGCTCGGGTGTCGTCGGAGGTCATCAGCTTCGACATTAGCGTCGGGTGACGGATGCCTCGTCCGCCGCGTCCGCCGCGTCCGCGGCGGGCTCGACGGTGCCGGCCGCAGAGCCGCGGGCCGCAGCATCCGTGTCCACCGTCGCGGTGGCCGTCAGCGTCTCCATGCCCTCGGCGACCGAGACGGTCGCGAGGTCGGCCTCGCTCGCCTGGACGCGCTCGCTCGTGGTCATGCGCGTGAGCGGCTTGTTCGGCAGGAAGACGATCGCGATGAGGCTGATCACGGCCAGCGGCACGGCGATCAGGAACGAGTGGGCGATGGCCTGTGCGTAGATGTCCTCGACGATCACGCGGATCGACTCGGGCAGCGCCGAGACCTGGGGAATGGTGCCCGACGCGAGCTGCTGCCCGATGGCGGCGCCCTTCTCGCCGAGCGCCATGAGGGCCGCGCCGATGTCGTCCTTGCGGTCGGCGAACAGGTTCGTCGCCGAGGTCGCGAGGGCTGCGCCCATCACCGAGACGCCGATGGTGCCGCCGAGGCTGCGGAAGAACGTGACTCCGGAGCTCGCGACGCCGATCTCGCTCGGGTTCGCCGTGTTCTGCACGATCAGCACGAGGTTCTGCATGGTCATGCCGACGCCCGCGCCGAGCAGGAACATGTACAGCGAGACCAGCACGAAGTTCGTGTCGTAGTGGATGGTCGACAGCAGGTAGGAGCCCGCGATCAGCAGCACGCCGCCGACGATGAGGTAGGGCTTCCAGTGGCCGTGACGGGTCACGAGCCCGCCGACCACGATCGATGCGAGCAGGAGGCCGCCGATCATCGGGATCGTCATGAGGCCCGCCTCGGTCGGGGTCGCGCCGCGCGCCAGCTGCATGTACTGGCTGAGGAACACCGACGTGCCGAACATCGCGATGCCGATGGAGATCGACGCGATGACCGCGAGCGTGAAGGTGCGGTTGCGGAACATCGTGAGGGGCACGAGCGGCTCCTTCGAGCGGAGCTCGACGATCACGAACACCACGGCCGCGAGCAGGGCGCCACCGACCATGAGGATGGTCTCGGTGCTCCACCAGTCGTAGTCCTTGCCGGCGTTGGTCACCCAGATGAGCAGCAGCGAGACGGCGGTCGACAGCAGCACGATGCCGAAGTAGTCGATGCGCGCCTTGACCTTGGGGCGGGCGGGCAGGTGCAGTGTGCGCTGCATCATGATGAGCGCGGCGACGGCGAACGGCAGGGCGATGAAGAAGTTCCAGCGCCAGTCGATCGTGTCGGTGATGAAGCCGCCGAGGAGCGGGCCGCCGACGGTCGCGACCGCCATGACGGCGCCGAAGAGGCCCATGTACCGGCCGCGCTCGCGCGGGCTGATGATGTCGGCCATGATGACCTGGCTGAGCGCGGCGAGACCGCCGGCGCCGATGCCCTGCACCGCGCGGAACGCGATGAGCGTGCCGGGATCCTGGGAGAAGCCGGCGGCCGCGGTGGCGAGCACGAAGATCACGATGGCGATCTGGATGAGCAGCTTGCGGTTGAAGAGGTCGGCGAGCTTGCCCCAGATGGGGGTGGAGATCGCCGTGGTCAGCAGCGTCGCCGTGACGACCCAGGTGAACGCGGCCTGGTCGCCGCCCAGGTCGTGGACGATGACGGGAAGCGAGGTCGAGACGACGGTCGACGCGAGCATCGACACGAACATGCCGAGCAGCAGGCCGGTGAGCGCCTGCAGCACCTGACGGTGCCGGCGCTTCTCGTAGGCAAGGGCGACCGACCCGGTCGCGGGGGTGGACGTGGCCATAGGAGTCCTTCGACAGAGGAGGGGCGGGATGCGGCGACAGCGGCGCGGAAGAAGGTTGACAAGGGTCAACAGTTGATTTGAGTCAACTATACGTCAATGGTTGACCTGCGTCAACTATTGGCTGAGGTCAACGCGCACGCGCGGGATGTTCACATCGGGTGCTCTCACCGAGACCACCCGTCGTGTGCGTTCATGACGCGTGTGCTCGGTGAGAGCACGTGATGTGAACGAGAGATAGGGACGGATGCTGCGGCCCGCCGCATCCGTTCCTCCACAGGTGGTTGCGGGGACGAGTAGCGCACAGGCTGCGGGATGGGTCGAGAGGCCGGGGCCGTCGCGGGGCAGGGTGGGTCGCGTGCCCCGCCACCTGACTCTCGACGAGGCGATGGCCGCGGTCCGCAGCCGCGAGCAGTTGCGGGCGAGCGGAATGACCGCGCGGGCGATCGGTGACGCGGTGGTGCGCGGGGAGCTGCGGCGGCTGCAGCGCAACCGGTATGTGGGGGTGAGGCTCTGGAACGATCTCTGGCCGGAGTCGCGTCATCTCATCGAGGTATGCGCCGCGGTCGCCGAGATGCGCGACGGCGATGGCGTCGTCTCCCATGAATCGGCCGGGGTTCTGGCGGAGTTGCCCCTGTATCGGCACACGCCGTCGGCGGTCCACCTCCTCAAGCCCGAAGTGCGACGAGGGTCCAGTCGCGTCGGGCTGCAACACCATGCCGATCTGCTTCCCGCCGGCGACATCACGGTGGTCGACGGCATCCGATGCACGACGCTGGATCGCACCGTGTTCGACCTGGTGCGCACCCTCAGCATGGAGGCTGCCGTCGCTGTGGCGGATGCCGCGTTGCGGCGCGAGGCGATGCGCGGATCCGAGTACGACGAGCGTGCGGCGGAAGTCTGGCGCGAGCGGATGCTGCAACGATGCGAGGCCGCGCGCGGCGGCCGGGGCGTTCGACACGCCGAGGCGGTGATCCGCTTCGCCGATGGGCGGTCGGAGTCCCCCGGCGAGGCCGTCAGCCGGCTGCAGCTGAGTCGGCTCGGATTCCGCGAGCTGCGGCTCCAGGTGCCGGTGCCAGGCCCCGACGGGCGGACCTTTCGCGTCGACATCGGCATCGAGGAGATCCGGGCCTTCTACGAGTTCGATGGCATGGGCAAATATGAAGAACTCGCGGTCGCGTCGGGGAAGACGGTCAAGCAGGTGCTTCTCGACGAGAAGCGCCGCGAGGATTGGATCCGAGGTTCGACCCAGCGCCGGTTCGTCCGCGCCGAGGCTCCGCACATCGTGACGCCCGAGGCGCTCGGTCGCCGCCTCGCCGCCTTCGGGATCACCCCGCCGCGCCGGTGACACTGCTGTTCACATCGTGTGCTCTCACCGAGATCACCCGTCGTGTACGGTCATAACGCGTGCGCTCGGTGAGAGCACGTGATGTGAACGAGCGATAGGGACGGATGCTGCGGCGCGCGGCACCCTCCTCAGGCGGAGTGGGCGACGCGCTCGGCGGAGCGGATGACCGACTCGACGCCGAGGGCGAAGAGCTCGCGGTCTTCGAGGGCGAGCAGCTGCGCGGAGATCGCGGCGACGTGGGGATGTTTGATCGGGTCGACGAGCAGGGGGCCCTCGAACCAGGGGGTGGATCCTGCCGCGCCGGCGGCGGCGCGCTCGGTCCGTGAGCGGGCCACGCCCGCGGCGGTCGACAGCACATGCGTCGCCATCAGTGCGTAGTGCTGCACGAGGTCGTCGCCGGTCAGACCCGCGCGGGAGAACGCATCGAGCATGAGCTCGATCACATCGAGCTCGCCGGGCCCGCGGGTGGTCAGCACGATCCCCTCCTGGCCCACCGCCGGGTACTGCGCGAACTGCGTGAGCGTGGCGTTCGCGAGCTGGCGCAGGCGCTCGCGCCAGTCCTCGGGCGGGGCGGTCACCTCGCGGAGACTGCGCACGGCGAGCTCGTCGAGCAGTGCCCGCATGAGGTCGTCCTTGCTGCGGAAGTGCCGGTAGATCGCGGTCGGGTCGGTGCCCAGCTTCGCGCCGAGGTCGCGGATCGAGAGGGAGGCGGCGCCGGTCGCCTCGGCGAGCTCGAGGCCGGCGGAGATGATCGTCGGACGATCGAGGCGCTTCGCGCCCGTCTTCTCGGGCGTCGCCCCGATGCGTGCCGCCATGATCCCCGCTTTCGCCGTCGCGTCCATCGTGCCACGGAGACTTGTCGCCGCGTCGTGACGTCCTGAGACTATCGGATCTGTCAGCACATCTGTCAACAGCGTTGACAGGCTCGCTGACATCGGTCTATGGTCAAGCGACCCGTTCGACGACGAAGGAGAGGCCCCGTGGCCGCTGCCGTTCCTGCAGACGCAGACACCCCGTTCGCAGACACCGTGTTCATCCGTGGCGCGGTGTTCAGCTCCGACCTCGTGCGCGCGGGAAGCGATGAAGCCCTGAGCGGGGTGGCCGTCGCCGTGCGGGATGGACGGATCGTGGCGGTGTGCGCCGAGGACGAGGCATCCGTCCTCATCGGTCCCGAGACGGACGTGGTCGACCTCGCCGGCGCGCTGCTCGCCCCCGGATTCCAAGACGCGCACATCCACCCGATGTCGGGTGGCGTCGAGCTGCTGCAGTGCAACCTCACCGGGGCGGAGGACGCGGCCGACACCCTCGCCACCATCGCTCGCTACGCCGCCGAGAACCCCGACGTCGAGTGGATCGTCGGCGGCGGCTGGTCGATGGACCACTTCGCGGGCGGCGCTCCGCTGCGCAGCGCGCTCGACGCCATCGTGCCCGACCGGCCGGTGCTGCTCGCGAGCCGCGACCACCACTCGACGTGGGCCAGCACCGCCGCGATGCGAGCGGCCGGAGTGGATGCCTCGACCGCCGACCCCGCAGACGGGCGCATCGAGCGGGAAGCCGACGGCTTCCCCGCCGGCACCTTCCACGAAGGTGCCGCGGATCTGTTCGCCGGGGCGCGCCCGAAGGTCTCGGAGGACCTCGCCTACGCGGGTCTGCTGCGCGCACAGGAAGACCTCATCGCGCAGGGCATCACCGGCTGGCAGGACGCACTGGTGGGGAACTTCCCCGGGATCCCCGGTGCGCTCGCCTCGTACCGCCGCGCGCTCGCCGAGGGAACCCTCAAGGCTCACGTGGTCGGGGCGCAGTGGTGGGAGCGCGGCGAGGGGATCGAGCAGCTCGAGGGGATGATCCGCACGCGCGACGAGGTCGCCGCGCTCGGCAGCCCCGACCGCTTCTCGCTGGGCTCGATCAAGTTCATGGTCGACGGCGTCGCCGAGAACCACACGGCCGCGATGCTCGAACCGTACCGTGACGGCCACGGCCACTTGACCGACAACCTCGGGCTGTCGTTCATCCCGGCCGATCGCCTGCGCGAGTACGCGATCGCCGCCGACGCCGCGGGCTTCCAGCTGCACTTCCACGCCCTCGGCGACCGGGCGGTGCGCGACGCGCTCGACGCGGTCGAAGCAGCGGCGGAGGCCAACGGGCCGACCGACGGGCGCCACCACCTCGCGCACATCCAGGTGATCGACGCCGCGGACGTGCCGCGCTTCGCGGCAGTAGGCGCCGTCGCGAACATGCAGCCGCTGTGGGCCTGCCACGAAGACCAGATGGACGAGCTCACGCTGCCGTTCCTCGCCGAGTCCGCCGCATCTCGCCAGTACCCGTTCGGCGATCTGCAGCGGGCCGGCGTGCGCCTCGCCGGCGGCAGCGACTGGCCCGTGTCGAGCGCCGACCCGCTCGCGGGTGTCCACATCGCGGTGAACCGCGTTGCGCCGCTGTCCGACGACGAGCCGCTGGGCGGACCCCACCAGCGACTCGATCTCGCCACCGCTCTCGCCGCCTACACGTCGGGCACTGCCTACGTGAACCACCGCGACCACGACACCGGCTACCTCCGCGAGGGCTACCTCGCGAACCTCGTCGTCGTCGAGCCGAACCCGTTCGACGTCGCCGCCGAAGACCTGTACCTCTGCCGCGTCGCGTCGACGTGGATCGACGGCGAGCGCGTGTTCGCGCGCGCCGACACCGACGCGGGCGCCGAGGCCGCAGCATCCGTCCTGTCCTGAGTCCCTTCTCCACCGCCGTCACACCGAGGAGCACCATGATCCGCACCCGACGCACTGTCCGCCGTCTGCTCGCATTCGCGGGCATCGGCGTCGCCGGCGCGCTCGCCCTGTCTGCGTGCAGCGTTGACACGTCGAGCCCCGATGCGACCGCCGCTCCCGAGTGGGAGTACACCGCCCAGACAGCAGCGCCGTCGGGTGACATCGACTCGTTCTCGTGGGTGAGCTACTCCGAGCCGTACTCGCTCGACTACGCGTACGCCTTCGACTACGCCGACAACCAGGTGCTGTCGAACGTGTGCGAGTCCCTGCTGCGGCTCAACCCCGACTACACGCTGTCGCCGGGTCTCGCCGAGGCGTTCGCGCACCCGACGCCCGAGACCTGGGTGTACACGATCCGGGACGGCGTCACGTTCCACGACGGCACGCCGCTCACCGCCGCCGACGTGGTCGCTTCGATGAACCGCCACCTCGACCCCGCGGTCGGCTCGTCGTGGTACTCCGTGTACCAGAACGTCGCCGCGATCGAGCAGACCGGCGACCGCCAGGTCACCGTGACCATGAACCAGGCCGACTCGCAGTTCAACCTCGCCATGGGCGGCTCGGCGGGTGTCGTCGAGTCGGCGGCGACGCTCGCCGAAAAGGGCCCAGACTACGGCAACTCGTCCGGTCTGGTGAACTGCACCGGCCCGTTCGCGCTCACCGAGTGGGAGTCCGGCGAGTCGGTCACGCTGACGCGCTACGACGACTACTGGGACGACACGCTGCGCGCCAAGGCCGGCGAGGTCGACATCCTCTTCATGACCGACCCGAATGCGCGGGTCAACGCGCTGAAGTCGGGCGAGGTCGACGGCGGCTGGATGATCCCGGCCGACGCGATCGCGCAGCTGCAATCCTCCGGCAAGGGCGACATGTACTTCGGGCTCAACACCGCCGTCGGCAGCCTCGTCGTGAGCAACCTCGAAGGCCCGCTCGGCGACGAGCGCGTGCGCCGGGCGCTGCTGATGGCGATGGATCGGCAGGGGATCCTGGATGCTGCGGCCAAGGGCTACGGCGAGGTCACCGATGTGCTCACCACCGAGTCGGTGTGGGTCGGCGCGAGTGAAGCCGCGCTGGAGCAGGCGTTCGACGGGCTCGAGGAGTACCCGTACGACGTCGAGGCCGCGAAGAAGCTCATCGACGAGGCCGGCGTGGCGGGCGAGGAGATCGTCATCGCGACCGCCCCGATCAGCAACGACTTCGCCGTGATCTCGCAGGGCGCCGCGGCGGCCGCGCAGTCGATCGGGCTCAAGGCGACCATCGAGACCGTGAGCCCGAGCGCGTACACCGCGCTGTTCTCCGACCCGGGCGCTCGCGAGGGCATCGACCTGTTCTACACGTCGTGGTACCTGTCGAGCCCCGATCCGCTCGAGATGTACGGCGTGCTCCGAACCGGCGAGTTCAGCAACTACGGCAACTGGAGCGACCCCGAGTTCGACGCCCTCGTGAACGAGGCGGTCGCGATCGACGACCCGGCGGCGCGCAGCGAGCTCACCGCCCAGGCGCAGCGGATCGCGAACGAGCAGCTGCCGTGGCTGCCCCTGTTCCAAGGGCCGATGACGCTGTTCCTCGGCGACCGGGTGACCGGTGTGGCACCCTCCGTTGCGTTCATGTACTTCCCGTGGGCGGCGACCATTGGCTCCCGCTGAGCTGAGCGGGTGCCCCGCGGTCGACGCCGGGCACCCCCTCGGGGTGCGTCGCCCTGACGGAGAGGCGGGGGAGCGATGATCGCCGTCCGCCGGATCGCCGGCAAGCTCGGCGGGCTGCTGCTGACGCTGTTCCTGGCATCGGTGCTCGTGTTCTTCTCGCGCTTCCTGGTGCCGGGCGACCCCGTCGCCTTCCTGTTGCGGGGCCGAAAGCCCAGCGCCGAGGCGGTCGCGCAGATCACCGCGCAGTACGGCCTCGACCTGCCGCCCTGGCAGCAGTACCTGAACTGGGTGGCGGGGCTTCTGCGGGGCGACCTCGGGCGGTCGCTGCAGTATCGGCAGGACGTCACCGTGGTGCTCGGGGAGCGGCTGCCGGTCACCCTCGGGCTCGTCGTCATGGCGGGAACGATGATCGCGGTCGTCGGCGTCTTCGCCGGCGCGATCGCCGCACTCCACCGAGGCCGCCTCGCAGACCGCTCGATCCTCATCGGGCTGACGGTGCTCGGCGCCGTCCCGTCGTTCGTCGGGTCGATCGTGCTCATCGCGGTCTTCGCGGTGCAGCTCGGCTGGTTCCCGTCGTTCGGGTCGGGAGAGGGCTTCTGGGACACGGTCTACCACCTCGTGCTTCCGTCGATCGCCCTCGCGATCGTGTTCGTCGTGCTGGTGGGCAAGGTGACGCGTTCGTCGATGATCGACCAGCTCGACCGCGAGCACGTCGAGGTCGCGATCAGCCGCGGCATCACGCGCGGCACGGTGATCCGCCGTCATGTGTTCCGCAACGCCGTCGGGCCGATCCTGACGGTGAGCGGGATGCTGGTGGCCGGACTTCTCGTGGCGAGCTCCATCGTCGAGGCGGCCTTCGGCCTCGCCGGTATGGGGTCGCTCCTCGTGCAGTCGGTCGACCGGCTCGACTTCCCGGTCGTTCAGGCGATCGTCCTCCTCGTCGTGACCGCGTTCGTGCTCGTGAACGCCGTCATCGACGTCCTCGAACCCTGGATCGATCCTCGATCCGCTGCCGGAGCCGGTGCCCGATGACCGCAACGCCCACCCTCGCCGTCAAGGTGCTCCGCGCACCGCGGCTGCCCCGCACCAGCCTCACCTTCGCGATCGCGCTGGGCGTCCTCGCCGCGATGACGCTGGCCGCGATCTTCGCGCCGTTCCTCGCGCCGTACAACCCCGACGCCGTCGACTTCGCTGCGGTGAACGCGCCGCCGAGCCCTGCGCACTGGCTGGGCACAGACGGCCTCGGCCGCGACACGCTGAGCCGCCTCGTCTACGGCGCGCGCACGGCCCTGCTGGGGCCGCTGCTCGTGGTGATCGCGTCGACCGTGCTCGGCATCCTCCTCGGTCTGGTCGCCGGCTGGCGCGGCGGCTGGGTCGACTCCGTTCTCGGTCGCCTGTTCGACGTGCTGTTCGCCTTCCCATCGCTGCTCATCGCGATCATGGCGGTCGCGCTGTTCGGAAAGGGCCTGGTCGCCCCGGTCATCGCGATGAGCATCGCGTACGCCCCCTTCGTCGCGCGGCTCACCCGCTCGCTCATCGCTGCCGAGCGCACCCGGCCGTACGTCGCGGCGTATCGCGTGCAGGGCTTCGGCGGCGCGTGGATCGCGCTGCGACGCGTGCTGCCGAACGTCACGCCGATCGTCGGGGCGCAGTCGACGCTCAACTTCGGCTACGTGCTCGCCGAGCTCGCGGCGCTGTCGTTCCTCGGTCTCGGCGTGCAGCCTCCCACTGCGGACTGGGGCGCGATGATCAACGAGGCGCAGGCCGGGCTCATCGGAGGGCACATCCTGCCCGCGATCGTGCCGGCGGTCGCCGTGGTCGTGGTCGTCGTGGCCGTCAACATCATCGGAGAAGAGCTCTCCGACCGCATCGGTGGGGAGATCCCGGCATGAGTGCGCCCGAGATCATCGTCGATCCGGCCGCGGGGGCGACGTCCGCACGACCGGGCACGACACTGCTCGACATCCGCGACCTGACGCTCGACATCCGAGGCACACGCCTGCTGCACGGCATCTCGCTGACGGTCTCCGCGGGGGAGACCGTCGGCCTCGTCGGCGAGTCGGGGTCGGGCAAGTCGCTGACCGCGCGCACTGTGCTGGGGCTCGTCCCCGACGGGGCGGTCGTCGCCGGGGACGTCGTGCTCGACGGGGCGGGGGTGCTGTCGGCTCCCGCGTCCGAGCTTCGGCAGCTGCGTCGCCGCGGCGCGGCGATGATCTTCCAGGACCCGCGGGCGGGCATCAACCCGATGCGCACGATCGGCGACCACCTCACCGAGGCGCTGCGCCTCGCGGAGGGATGGTCGACGGATGCTGCGCGCACGCGCGCCGTCGAGCTGCTCCAGGCGGTGCGCCT
This sequence comes from Microbacterium sp. NPDC056569, assembly GCF_042793475.1. Lineage (NCBI taxonomy): Bacteria > Bacillati > Actinomycetota > Actinomycetes > Micrococcales > Microbacteriaceae > Microbacterium > Microbacterium sp. NPDC056569. The sequence goes on from NZ_JBHTUV010000004.1 coordinate 196,370, forward strand.
CCCGCGCCCCGAGGATCACCTGCGCCAGTACCCGCACGAGTTCTCGGGCGGCATGCTGCAGCGGGTCATGATCGCGGGAGCCCTGACGACGTCGCCGAAGCTCCTCGTGTGCGACGAGCCGACGACGGCCCTCGACGTGACCACCCAGGCCGAGATCATCAGGGTGCTCACCGAGCAGCGCGCGAGCCGCGGCATGGGCATGCTCTTCATCACGCACGACCTCAACCTCGCCGCATCACTGTGCGACCGCGTCTACGTCATGCGCGGCGGACAGGTCGTCGAGCAGGGCCGCGCGCACGACGTGCTGCGCGACCCGCGCGCCGAGTACACCCAACGCCTCGTGGCGGCGACCCCGACGCTCCTCGGCGCCGCGCCTGGCGCGACCGCGGGTCACAGAATCGGAGGTTCTGCGGAACACGCCGGGGCGCAGCATCCGTCCACCGGCGTGTCACCCACGACCTCCGATTCCGTGCGCGATGAGCGGGGGACGGATGCTGCGGCCACGGCCGAGCCCGCATCGCCGATGCTCGAGGCGACCGGGGTGTCGAAGACCTACGTGCGCCGCGGCAAGGAGCCGGTGCGCGCGGTGATCGACGCGTCGGTCGCGGTTGCCCGCGGCGGCGCGCTGGGCGTGGTGGGGGAGTCGGGCTCGGGCAAGTCGACGCTCGCGCGCATGATCGTGGGGCTCGAAGCCGCCGACACCGGCGACATCCGCATCGATGGCCGCGAGCGCACGGCGGTTCCTCGCAACAGGCGCGAGCGGCTCGCCCACGCGCGGAGCGTGCAGATGGTGTTCCAGGACCCCTACCTGTCGCTCGACCCGCGCATCGCCGCGGGGCGGGCGATCGAAGACGCCCTGAGGCTGCACACCCGACTGAGCACGGCAGAGGCTCGATCGCGGGTGCTCGACCTGCTCGCCCAGGTGGGGCTGGGCGAGAAGCACGCCGCTGCGCGGCCGCGGACGCTCTCGGGCGGTCAGCGGCAGCGCGTCGCGATCGCCCGTGCCCTCGCGATCGAACCGGACGTGCTCGTGATGGACGAGGCGACGAGCGCGCTCGATGTCTCGGTGCAGGCGCAGGTGCTCGACCTCGTCGACCGCATCAGGCGCGAGCGCGGGCTCACGGTGCTCTTCATCAGCCACGACCTCGCGGTCGTCAGACGTGTGTGCGACGAGACCGTCGTGATGCGTCGCGGCGAGATCGTCGAGCGCGGTCGCACGGCGGAACTGCTCGCCTCTCCGCAGCACGAGTACACGCGGCTGCTCATCGACTCGGTGCCGAAGCCCGGGTGGGACGCGGAGGCAGCGGGCGCCGAGGTCGAGGCCGCCGGTGTCGAGGCTGCAGGTGTCGACGGCAGCAGGCCCGACGCGCGTGCGGACGCCGGCGAGTCGGAGGCCGCGGCGGTGGAGACGGCGAAGGTCGAGGCTGCCGGACAGGCGCGGTAGCGCGTGGACTGGGTCGCCCGTGCGCGGGCCCGCGCGACCCGCCCTGGGGTCGTGTGAGTCGGAAGTTCATCGAGCTTTTCGGAGGGTGCCGCAGGGGCGCAGTCGCGCCCCTGCGGCACGAGAGCACTGCGGGCCGGGCCCTCGCGCGCAAAGATGGACCCGTGTTCAGCGTCGAACTGCTCCCGGATGCGGAGATCGACCACGTCGTGCGGGACGACTGGGACCGGCTCTTGGGAGGCGACCTGCCGAGCTCGGGACGAAACCCGGCGCCGAGCAACCGGCCGCACGTCACGCTCGCGGTGCGGGAGCATCTCGAGCCGACGGCCTTCGCCGGCATCGCCGAGATGCTTCCCATTCCCCTCGAGCTGGGAGGAGTGCTGCTCCTCGGCCACCGGGACCGGTACGTGCTCACGCGCCAGGTCGTCATGACCTCAGCCCTGATGGAGGTCCACCACGTCGTGGCCGAGCTGGCCGGAAGGCCTGAGCCGCGTTACTCGACCACGGGAATCGACCACTGGACGCCGCACATCACCCTCGCGCGGGGACTCACCGCGGTGCGACTGGCGACGGCGATGCGTCTGATCAAGGCACCGCACGTCAGCGGGCAGGCGACGGGCGCGCGGGTATGGGATTCCGAGGCCCGGCGCGTCACGACGATCCGGTGACTCGCGGCCCGGGCAATGGACTCGGGTCAGTCCGCAAGCGCGAGCGCGCGGAACGGCTCGCGCGGTGCGGCCGGGGGCTGCGGCATCCGCTGCGGCTGCTGGCGTGCGCGCATGGTCCGCAGGTAGAGCTCGTCGATGAGGGCGGTCGCGAGGCGCACGAGCTTCGCGATCTCGGCGTCGTCGCGATCGACCCACGCGCAGCGCGGCTCGTCGCCGACGGGCACGAAGCCGTCGTGCTGCTCCCAGGCGACCAGCGTGCGCTCGGCGCCCAGCACGTGCTGCTGCCACCACACCTGGCGCAGGTACGACCTGGGGATGCTGCGCCAGGCCTTGTTCGTGGTCTTGATCTCGGCGAGCGTGATGCGCCCCACCGCGTCGACGGCGATGCCGTCGGGGGTCGCGAGGTGCCGCTTCTCGACGACGGCGTGGAAGAGGGCCGACGACGGCTCGATACCGTGCGTCGCTGCCACCCAGGCCGCGATCTCGGGCTCGCGCGCGCGTCCGTGCGCGGTGTACGCATTGCCCGAGAAGCCCGAGCCGAGCAGCTTCGCGTCGGCCGCGCGGGTGATCGCCTTGTCGGAGGTGAGGGTGGCGACGTCCGTCGCGGTGATGCCCCTCGAGCGGGCGCGCACCCAGGCCACGCGGTCGCGCGAGTCCGCGACGATGCGGGCGGCGACCTCCGGTGCCTGCGCCGCCAGCCCGGAAGGGCGTGCGACGGCGTGCTCGGGGTTCACTCCTCGAGGCTACGCCGTCGACCCGACATCCGCCGCCTGCGACGCACCGCGGCCGTGATGAGAGGGTGCCTCCGGTGGGACAATCGCCCCATGGTCCCCGCCGAGGATGCCGGGACGGGCGAGGCGGTTCACCGGCACGAGCTCCTCGCGGCGCTGTCGCGAGGGATCGACCTGTGCATGGGACAGCCGATCGGGCACATCGCCGGCCAGACCTACATCGCGCTGCGCCTCGCAGAGCGCTTCGGTCTCGACGCCGAGGAGCGGCGCGAGGTGTTCCACACGTCGATGCTCGCGTGGGTGGGCTGCCATGTGGATTCGTATGAGCAGGCTCGCTGGTTCGGAGACGATCACCGCGTGAAGGCCGACATCCGCGTCGTCGACCTCGGCGACGAGGCCGCCGCCCTGGCCTTCATGGTGCGCAGCATCGGGGCGGGGCAGCCGTGGCCGCAGCGCCGGCGCACACTCGCCGCGTTCCGGCTCGACGGGCAGCGGGAGACCGACGAGATGTTCGGCAATCATCGCGCGGCCGCCGCGATGGTGGCGGAGGGCCTCGGCATCCTCCCGGAGCACCGCTTCGGCGCCGACCAGGTGTTCGAGCGGTGGGACGGCGGCGGCGAGCCCGACGGGCGTCGCGGCTCCGAGACCACGTTCTCGGCACGCGCGGCCGCCCTCGGCGACATCGCGCTGGCGATCGCCCAGACGGGCGGGACGGATGCCGCTGTCGCCGTGCTGCGCGCTCGTCGAGGCACCGAGCTCGACCCGGACCTCGTCGACGCGTTCTGCGACGACGCCGACGAGGTCCTCGCTGACGTCGGGAGCGCCGACGTGTGGGCGCGGACACTGCGGCTGTGCCCGCCGCTCGACGACGCCCTGGCGTCGGCACGGCTCGACGACGCGCTCGTCGTGCTCGCCGACTACGTCGATCTCAAGTCGCCGTCGGGACTCGGGCATCAGTCGGCGACGGCGGCCATCGCGGATGCCGCGGCCGAGGGCTTCGGATTCGATCAGGCGGGGCGTACGCGGGTGCGGAGGGCGGCGCTCCTCCACGACATCGGCAGGCTCGGTGTGCCCACCGCCGTGTGGGACTCGCGCGTCGCGCTGACGCCCGCCCAGACCGAGCAGGTCCGGCTGCACCCCTACCTCACCGAGGTGATCCTCGACCCGTTCCCGTCGCTGCACGCACTCGGGCGACTGGCCGGCCAGCACCACGAGCGACTCGACGGCTCCGGATACCCGCGCCGTCTCAGCGGCTCCGGCATCTCACCCGAGGGCCGGCTCCTCGCCGCGGCGGACTCGTACAGCTCCCGGTCCGTGAAGCGGCCCCATCGTCCTGCGGTCCCCGTCTCGGAGCTGCCGGCGGTGCTGCGCGCCGACGTGCGCGAAGGGCGCCTCGACGCCGACGCCGTCGAGGCGGTGCTCGCCGCGGCGGGCCACCGTCGCTCGCGCCGGCGCGCCTGGCCGGCCGGGCTCACCGAGCGCGAGGTGGACGTGCTGCGGCTCGCGGCACGCGGGCGCTCGAACGCCGAGATGGCGCGGGAGCTCCACGTGTCGCCCAAGACGATCGGCAATCACCTCGAGCACATCTACACCAAGACCGGCGCGCGCAACCGCGCGATGGTCGCGCTGTTCGCGGCCAGGCACTCTCTGTTGGACGAGGCCGTGACCGCGCACGGGACGGAGTGACGGAGCGACGGAGTGACGGAGCGGCGGATGCTGCGCCCGCACGCCCCGGGAAAGATGGGGCGTTCCCCCCATGAACCGGGCGCGTCCTCACACCTAGCCTGGCAACGCCACCACGCGGTGGCGGGAGGGAGAGGCGATCATGGACACCACGACCGCCCAGCGCTCCACTCTGGAGAGCGAGCTGCGTGCCCGGGTCCGCGGCGAGGTGATCGGGCGCGACCACGCGGAGTACGACCGCGCCAGGGCCGTATGGAACGGGCTGGTCGACCGGCATCCGTCGCTCATCGTCCGATGCGTCGACACGGACGATGTCGTCGCGTGCGTCGAGGCCGCCGCCCGCCATCGCCCGCCGGTCTCGATCCGCGGCGGCGGTCATCAGGTCGCCGGCAGCGCCGTGTGCGACGACGGCCTCGTGATCGACCTCTCGCGCATGCGCGGAGTGCGGGTCGACCCTGTGGCGCGCCTGGCGCGCGTGCAGGGAGGAGCGCTCTGGCAAGACGTGGATGCCGCGACCCAGGTGCACGGACTCGCCACCCCGGGCGGCGAGGTGTCGGAGACGGGCGTCGCGGGCCTCACGCTGGGCGGCGGTCTCGGGCTGCTGCAGCGCGCGTTCGGGCTCGCGTGCGACAACGTGGTCTCGATGGAGGTGGTCACCGCGGACGGGGTCGTCCGCACAGCGAGTGCGATCGAGAACCCCGATCTGTTCTGGACTCTGCGTGGTGCGGGGCGCGGCGTGGGGGTGGTGACGGAGTTCACGTTCGCGCTGCACCCCGTCGGCCCCGATGTCGCGACCGCCGGATTCGCGTTCGAGGCAGAGGACGCAGCATCCGTCTTCGCCGCGTGGCGTGAGGTGGCGCTCGCTGCGCCCGAGTCGGTGGCGCCGGAGTTCGCCCTGTGGTCGCTGCCGCCGTTCGCCGGCCTGCCGGAGGAGTTCGTGGGGAGATCGGTGGCGCTCGCGTTCGGCACGTTCATCGGCGATCCCGACGACGCGACACCGGTGCTCGAGTCCTTCTCACGGCTGGGTGATCCGCTCCTCGATCTCAGCGGCACGAGCACGTGGGTGGAGACGCAGAGCGCGTACGACCCCACCTTGCCCGCTGGTGCGCGCTACTACTGGAAGTCGCATTTCGTCGACGACATCGATCCCGCGACGATCGCGACGCTGGCCGAGCACGCGAGCCGTCGTCCCGACGCGAGGTGCGCCGTCATCGTCCGCACCCTCGGCGGGGCGATCGACCGGGTCGGCCCCGACGGTACGGCCTACGCGCACCGCGGTGCCCGCTTCAACGTGAGCATCGACGGCATCTGGACGGATCCCGCGCTGGACGAGGCCTGCATCGGGTGGGTCCGGGGCCTGTGGAGCGCTCTCGAGCCCGTGTCGCGCGGCGTCTACCTGAACTTCGCGGGCTTCGGTGAGGACGGTGTGCGCGATCGCGTCCTCGGCCGCAACGCCCGGCGCGTCGACCGGATCCGCCGCGCGTACGATCCGGACGGGCTGTTCGACGAGGCGGCGCGGCAGCCCTGACGGCGGGGTCGTCTTCCCCTGCTGCGCAAGGGGGGTTGCGGTCGGCGGCCACGGTGGCATCCTCGGGGGCATGGACACCATCACGAGAGACGAGTTCCGCGCGTTCCCGGGTGTCGAGGACTGGCATCCGCGCGTGACGGGCGCGTTCGCGCTCTTCCGCACCGGGACGTTCGCGACCGGGGCCCAGCTGTTCGCCGCGATCGCGGAACTGGCGGAGGCCGCCGACCACCATCCCGATGTCGACGTGCGCTACACCACCGTGCGCGTGCGGCTCCTCACCCACTCGGCCGGCGGGCTGACGGCGAAGGACGCCGAGCTCGCGGCCCGGATCTCCGAAGCCGCGCGCGAGCTCGACATCCCCGCCGAGACCGGACGAATGCTCGATGTGATGCTCGCCCTCGCCACGCCTGACCCCGGCGCGGTCGTGCCGTTCTGGAAGGCGGCGACGGGCTTCTCCGAGGTGCGGGACGGCGTGCTCATCGACCCCGACGGCCGTGGCCCGCTGATCTGGTTCCAACCCGTCGACCAGCCGCTGCGCGGCCGGTCGCACCTCGACGTCAACGGGCCGCGCGACGTCATCGAGAAACGCCTCGAGGCGGCGCTCGCCGCAGGCGGCGTGATCGCCGACGACTCGCATGCGCCGGAGTGGTGGACGCTCGCCGACGCGGACGGCCACAAGGTCGACCTCTGCCCCTGGCGGTCTTAAGCCACCCGGGCCACGGGCCACCGGCTCGGGTGGCGCAACACGCGGGATCGCCGCAGGCACGCCGCGTGTCGCGACACCCGAACGATCCGGCCGGCGTCAGAAGGCCGCGGCGCCGGCCTCCGCGACGGTCTGGTCCTGCTCGCCCGAGCCCCCGCTGACGCCGACCGCGCCGACGACTTTCCCGTCGCGGGTGAGCGGCACGCCCCCGGCGAAGATCGCGACGCCGCGGCCGTGCGCGTTGGTGGTGTGGATGCCGAAGAACTGCTGCGTCGGCTGCGAGTTGTCGCCGAGGTCCTTCGTCGAGATGTCGAACGCCTTGGACGTCCAGGCCTTGCTGATCGAGATCTCTATGCTGCCGATCCAGGCGCCGTCCTGGCGCACGTGCGCGACGAGGTTTCCGCCGGCGTCGACGACGGCGATGTTCATGGGCTGGCCGATCTCGTCGGCGCGCTTCTCGGCGGCCTCGATCACGCGACGGGCGTCTGCGAGGGTGACGGACATGGGGGTTCCTTTCCTGCGGGAACGGATGCCTCGGGCCGAGGCATCCGTGTCTGTCAAGCGGTCTTGATGTACCCGTTGGGGTTGAGCACGTACTTCTTCGCCGCTCCCTGGTCGAAGTCGGCATAGCCCTGCGGGGCGTCTTCGAGGCCGATCGGGGTGGCGCCGACGGCGTCGGCGATCGCGACCTTGTCGTGCAGGATCGCCATCATGAGCTGCCGGTTGTAACGCATCACGGGGCACTGGCCGGTGGTGAACGACAGCGACTTCGCCCAGCCGAGGCCGAGGCGCAGCGAGAGCGAGCCGACCTTCGCGGCCTCGTCGATGCCGCCCGGGTCGCCGGTCACGTAGAGGCCGGGGATGCCGAGCGCGCCGCCCGCGGCGGTCAGATCCATCAGCGAGTTGAGCACCGTCGCAGGGGCCTCGTGCGAGGCATCCGCGCCGTGTCCCCTCGCCTCGAAGCCGACGGCGTCGACCGCGGAGTCGACCTCGGGGACACCGAGGATCTGCTCGATCTGGTCCTTCGGGTCGCCCTTCGACACGTCGACGGTCTCGCAGCCGAACGAACGGGCGCGGGCGAGGCGGTCGGCGTTGAGGTCGCCCACGATGACGACGGCCGCGCCGAGCAGCTGCGCGCCGACGGCCGCCGCGAGACCCACCGGCCCGGCACCGGCGATGTAGACGGTGGACCCCGGCCGCACGCCGGCGGTGTAGGCGCCGTGGAAGCCGGTGGGGAAGATGTCGGACAGCATCGTCAGGTCGAGGATCTTCTCGAGCGCCTGGTCGCGGTCGGGGAACTTCAGCAGGTTCCAGTCGGCGTAGGGGACCAGGACGTACTCGGCCTGCCCGCCGACCCACCCGCCCATGTCGACGTATCCGTAGGCGGAGCCGGGGCGGTCGGGGTTGACGTTGAGGCAGATGCCGGTCTTGCCCTCCTTGCAGTTGCGGCAGCGTCCGCAGGCGATGTTGAACGGCACCGAGACGATGTCGCCCACGTCGATGAACTCGACGTCGGGACCGACCTCGACGACTTCGCCGGTGATCTCGTGGCCGAGCACGAGCCCGGCGGGAGCGGTGGTGCGCCCGCGCACCATGTGCTGATCGGAGCCGCAGATGTTCGTGCTCACGGTGCGGAGGATCGCGCCGTGCGGCACCTTCCTGCCGACGTTCGCCGGGTTCACCCCCGGTCCGTCCTTGAGCTCGAACTCGGGGTAGTCGGTGTCGACGACCTCGACCTCACCCGGGCCTTTGTAGGCCACCGCCCTGTTTGCAGACATCGTCGTCCTCTCCGCCCCTCGGCAGGCGTGGCCGTGCGACTTCGTCGTGCGGGGGCTCGGGTTCGAGCATCGTCCTCCCCGCGGATGGGCGCAATGGGTTCGCCGTCGCGGCCACAGCGGAAGGGCGGGGGCGCCGAAACCGGCACCCCCGCCCCGCTCAGCTCATCGACTCAGTCGACGTCGCCGTGCGCGTGGTCGTGGTCGGGAGCGAGGCCCCCGCCACCGGGAAGGTTGACGGTGCCTTCGGGGCCCGCCGGAGCCGGGAACGTGAAGTTCCCGGGCACCTTCTTGCCGACCACGCCGTTCACCGTCTCCGTGGAGTACGCGTACGTCATCACGGCCGCCGCGATCGCGTCGGAGTTGACGTCGAGCGCATCCAGCGCGAGGTTGTCGATGTCGTCGCACGCGAGGTGGTAGCACGGGTCGTACTGCTGGCCCGCCTGACCGCCCCAGATGGCCGCCTGCTGCGGCGTCTTGACCACCTCGGCGCCGGTGAAGAGACCGCCCGCCGGGATGCCTTCCTGGATGAAGCCCTGGTAGTCGCTGCGGCCGCTGAACTGCGCGTCGTCGTACGGCACACCGGCCCATGTGTAGTAGCTCTCGAACAGGTCCTCGATCGCGATGGAGCCATCGGGGATCGGCACGCCGGCGGGCGCATCCCACCCGGACTCGTCACCGTCGTACACCATGAAGATGTAGTTCGGGGACGCCACCATGTCGAAGTTCAGGTACAGCGCGACCTCGTCGAGGGTGCCTTCCGCCACCTGCTCGTCCACCCATGCGTGCGAGCCGAGCAGTCCGCTCTCCTCGGCACCCCACCAGGCGAAGCGGACGGTGTTCTGAGGCTTGAGCTTGGAGATCTGCTGAGCGATCTCGAGCAGCGCGGACGAGCCGCTGCCGTTGTCGTTGATGCCGGGGCCCGCCAGCACGGAGTCGAGGTGTGCACCGGCCATCACGACGTTCGTGTCGTTCGCTCCGGGCAGCTCAGCGATCACGTTGACCTGCGGACGCGATTCGGGCTCGTCCACGACGATGTGCGCCGTCGACCCTGCCTGGGCCAGTGCGGCGCCGTCCGCGAAGCTCGCGCCCACCACCGGGATGCTGAGCGGCGTCTGGTTGACGCCGAACAGGGTGCCCGTCACGAGCCCCTCGCGCAGCGGTGTGTTGCCCTGGTTGAAGATGATGACGGCCTCGGCGCCCGCGTTCTGCGCGTTGATCGCCTTGACGCCGAACTCGCACGTTCCGCGCTGGATCAGGGCGATGTCGTTCGGCCCCGTGAAGTCGAGACCCGCGAAGTCAGCCGGTTCGCACGCGCTCGTGACCGGGTCCCGCGGCGGGGTGAGGACGATGTCGACCGGGATCACGTTGCCCGTGACCTCGCCGTATCCGGTTCCGGTGAACGTGCCGGACTCGTACTCGGCGGCGACGGGGGCCAGCTGCTCGAGAAGGGGCGGCGGCACGAACGTGAACGGGAACTCGTCGAGCTCCACGTTCCAGCCGGCGGCTTCGAGCGTGTCGACCACGTACTCGACGCTCGCGGTATAGCCCGCGGTGCCGGCCGCGCGGGTGTCGTCGTTGGCGTCGGCGATGGCCTGGAGCGCGCGTTCGTGCTCGAGGACCCCGTCGACGGTCACGCACGAGAGGAGTTTCTCGTACGTGTTGTTCGTGCGCGTCTCGCATGCCTGGGTAGGAGCTGCGAAAGCGCCGCCTGCGGGAACCAGCGCCAGGGCGGCGACCGCCGTCGTCGCGATCACCGCCGTCCGGGCGCGCTTGGAAAGTGCTCTAGATGGGTACATCGTCTTCCCCTCCAACGCGGGCGTCACCGTTGACACCCGTCGCGAGGGAGCATATGCAAAGCCTCGCGCTGTGGGAAGTGAAGAAAGTGTGAGAATCGGAGCGGCGTTCTTCGCACATCGCCGAGCAGACGCTTTCCGGCTCGATTTGGCGGAGGGCGCAGCATCCCTTACCCTTGATGAAGCCGAAGACCGCCGGTCATCGACGTGCGTGCGAACGCATGGAGATCGAAGCTCTGCAACGCAGGGGCCCGCGCAGGTGTCACGAACGATTCTCCTGATTCAGGAATCCCGCTCCGTGCGCTTGCGCCGGAGCTTTTTTGTTGCCGCGACGAGCAGATGAGCGGATGCCTTCGGCCGGCGCCCCGCCACCGCGGAGCGTCTCATTCACACAAGGAGTGGCCATGGCGCAGAAGGAAGCATCGGTCGCCGAGCTCACGAAGAACTTCGAGGACTCGACCGCCGTTCTGCTGACCGAGTACCGCGGTCTGACGGTTGCCCAGCTCAAGGAGCTGCGCAACAGCATCCGTCAGGACGCGGAATACGCCGTGGTGAAGAACACGCTGACCAAGATCGCCGCGAACAACGCGGGGATCACGTCGCTGGACGACGACCTCAAGGGTCCGTCGGCCATCGCGTTCGTGCACGGTGACCCGGTCTCCGTCGCGAAGGGTCTCCGTGCCTTCGCCAAGGCACACCCTCTTCTCGTGATCAAGGGCGGTTTCTTCGACGGAAACCCCCTGAGCGCTGACGAGGTCAACAAGCTCGCCGACCTCGAGAGCCGTGAAGTCCTGCTGGCGAAGCTCGCCGGTGCGATGAAGGCCTCGATGACCAAGGCGGCATACGTCTTCAATGCGCTTCCGTCGAAGGCCGTCCGCACGGTCGACGCGCTGCGCGAGAAGCAGGAGTCCGCGGCCTGATATCGGGCCTCGGCGTAGAAACCACAATCAAGGAGAAACATCATGGCAAAGCTCAGCACTGAGGAGCTGCTCGACGCGTTCAAGGAGCTCACGCTCATCGAGCTCAGCGAGTTCGTCAAGGCGTTCGAGGAGACCTTCGACGTCACCGCTGCCGCCCCCGTGGCCGTGGCTGCTGCCGGCGCTCCCGCCGGTGGTGCCCCCGCCGACGAGGTCGAGGAGAAGGACTCGTTCGACGTCGTCCTCGAGGCCGCCGGCGACAAGAAGATCCAGGTCATCAAGGTCGTCCGCGAGCTCACCTCGCTCGGCCTCGGTGAGGCGAAGGCCGTCGTCGACGGTGCTCCGAAGGCCGTCCTCGAGGGCGCCAACAAGGAGACCGCCGACAAGGCGAAGGCCGCTCTCGAAGAGGCCGGCGCGACGGTTACCCTCAAGTAATCCCGCGCTGCTTCTGCAGCGATTCAACGAAGGCCCCGGATGCTGCGCATCCGGGGCCTTCGTCGTGCCCGCGGTGGGCTCAGGTTAGGGCTGAGACTGCGTATTCTGCGAAATCCCTTTCTAGCCTCGTCGGCCCAGCGGAGCCTTGATTTTGTCGGAGGACTTGCGTTCCGGCAGCGGTTCTGGCAAGAATGAGAATGCGCATTCCAGAAAGCGCATTCTCACCCTCGAAGACGAGACCGGAGGCTACGGTGACGACGACGCACCGCCCCAGAACGAGGCCCCCGCGCCGCGCACGCGGAGCGCGCGCATGAGTGCGATCAGCGAGCTCGGCAAGCTCAAGAGCGCGAAGTCCGACGGCAAGAAGCAGAACAAGGCCGCGTACCTGTTCCTCGCCCCCTGGTTCATCGGGCTGGTGCTCATAACGATCGGGCCGATGGTCGCGTCGTTCGGCCTCTCGTTCACGCGCTACAACCTGCTGAGCCCGCCGAAGTGGATCGGCTTTCAGAACTACGCCCGCATGTGGGAGGACGAGCGGCTCCACACGGCCCTCCAGGTCACCTTCACGTATGTGTTCGTCTCGCTGCCGCTGCAGCTCGCCGTGGCGCTGTTCCTCGCGATCGTGCTCGACCGGGGCTTGCGCGGCCTCGCGTTCTACCGCTCGGCCTTCTACCTGCCCTCGCTCCTGGGCGCGAGCGTCGCCATCGCGATCCTCTGGCGGCAGATCTTCGGCGTCGACGGCCTCGTGAACCAGGTGCTCGGGGCCTTCGGCATCCAGGGGCAGGGGTGGATCTCCAACCCCGACACAGCCCTCGGAACGCTGATGATCCTGAACGTCTGGACATTCGGATCGCCGATGGTGATCTTCCTCGCGGGTCTCCGCCAGATCCCGACGATGTACTACGAGGCGGCCGACGTCGACGGCGCGAGCCGGCGCCAGCAGCTCTTCCGCATCACGATCCCGCTCCTCACCCCGATCATCTTCTTCAACGCGGTGCTGCAGCTGATCGGCACGTTCCAGTCGTTCACGCAGGCGTACATCGTCTCGGGCGGCACCGGCGGACCGGTCGACTCCACCCTCTTCTACACGCTGTACCTGTACCAGCAGGGCTTCACGAACTACAACATGGGCTACGCATCGGCCATGGCGTGGCTGCTGCTGGTCATCATCGGCATTCTGACCGTCCTGATGTTCTGGACCTCGAGATTCTGGGTTTTCTACGATGACCAAGATTGACGACGCCGCCATGACGGCCCCGCCCGCGACCGAGACGATCGTCACCGGCCGCCCTGCTCTCGCACGCCGGCGCAGCCCGTTCCGCAAGCCGCTGACGAGCATCGTGCGCCACACCCTGCTGATCGCGCTCGCGCTCGGGATGCTCTACCCGGTGATCTGGATGGTCGTCAGCTCGCTGCGGCCCAACGACGAGATCTTCCGCGACCCGAGCATCATCCCCGACAGCTTCGAGATCTCGAACTACACGGACGGGTGGAACGCCCTCGCGTACCCGTTCAACGTGTACATGTGGAACTCTGCGCTGATCGTGATCGGCTGCATCATCGGCAACCTGGTGTCGTGCTCGATGGCCGCGTACGCGTTCGCACGGCTCTCGTTCACCGGCAAGCGCTTCTGGTTCGCGGTGATGCTCCTGAGCATCATGCTCCCGATCCACGTGATCATCGTCCCGCAGTACGTGCTGTTCTCCCAGCTGGGATGGGTCAACACGTTCCTGCCGCTCATCGTGCCGAGGCTCCTCGCCACCGACGCGTTCTTCATCTTCCTGATGGTGCAATTCATCCGGGGCATCCCGAAGGAGCTCGATGAGGCGGCGCGGATCGACGGCGCGGGCCACCCGCGGATCTTCCTCCAGATCATCCTGCCGCTCATGGTCCCCGCCCTGGCGACGACCGCGATCTTCACCTTCATCTGGACGTGGAACGACTTCTTCTCGCAGCTGATCTTCCTCACCAAGCCCGAGCTGTACACCGTGCCACTGGCGCTGCGGTCGTTCGAAGACGCGCAGAGCTCCACCAACTACGCGCAGATGTTCGCGATGAGCGTGGTCTCGCTCATCCCGATCTTCCTGATCTTCCTGTTCGGCCAGAAGTTCCTCATCAAGGGGATCGCGACGACCGGGATCAAGTGACGCTCGCGTCACGCACTTCTTCGCGGGCCGCCAGGCCCACCCTCATCACACGCACCAACACCACACACCGACTTCGGTCGAAAGGATGCAAGACATGCGACGCACCACAACCGCATCGCGCTGGTTGCTGCTGACCTCCGTCGGCGCAGCGACGATGCTGACGCTGACGGCGTGCGGAGGCGCGGCGGAAGAGCCCGCCGCCACCGGCCCGACCCTGTCCGACGAGCCCGTGACGCTCAGCTTCACGTGGTGGGGCAACGACGTCCGCCACGGGATCACCGAAGAGCTGATCGCGGCCTTCGAGGCCGAGCACGAGAACATCACCATCGAGCCGCAGTACACCGACTGGGCGGGCTACTGGGACAAGCTCGCCACCACGGTCGCCGCCGGCGACGCCCCCGACATCATCCAGATGGACGAGAAGCAGCTCTCGACGTACGCCGCCAACGGCGTGCTGCTCGACCTCGGAACCCTGGGCGACCAGCTGCCCACCGGCGACTTCCCGGAGTCGGTGCTCGGCACGGGCGCACTCGACGGCACGCAGTACGGCATCCCGGTCGGCATCAACACCTACACCTACATGGCCAACGTGGACCTGCTCGACAGCCTCGGCATCGACGTGCCCGACGACGAGACGTGGTCGTGGGACGACCTCAACGAGGTCGCCGAGGCGGTCACCGCCGCGAGCGGCGGCGCGGTCGTCGGCTCGCAGTCCTGGGGCTTCGAGGACGGCGGGCTCAACAACTGGCTGCGCCAGCACGGAGAGTCGCTGTACGCCGACGACGGCTCGCCCGAGGTGACCGCGAGCGAGAAGACGCTCGCCGCGTGGTGGCAGAACCTGCTCGACGTCACCGAGGCCGGCGGCACGCCGGTGCCCTCCGCGACGATCGAGCGTGAGTCGGCCGGTCTCGCCGAGTCGTTCACCGCCACGAACCAGTCCGCGTTCGGCCCGTGGTGGTCGAACCAGGTCGCGGCGCTGCGGGACGCGAGCGGCCAGAACCTCGTGCCGCTCATGGTGCCGACTCCCGACGAGGGCGAGGACGCGGCCGCGTACTACAAGCCGTCGATGTTCTGGTCGGCGTCGGCCAAGACCGAGCACCCCGCCGAGGTGGCGCTGTTCCTCGACTTCCTCGCCAACAGCGAGGAGGCGGCCGACCTGCTGCTCGCTGAGCGCGGTGTGCCGGCCAACGACAAGATCCGCGCGTACATCACCCCGAAGCTCGACGAGGTCAACCAGGAGGTCGTCGACTTCCTCGACAAGATCGCGCCGCGCGTCGGCGACGCGCCGCCGGCGACCCCGCCGGGCGGTGGGGCGATCGAGACGATCATCGACCAGCACACGCAGCGCGTGCTGTTCGGCGAGCAGACGCCTGAGGACGCCGCCGCGAGCTTCATCGCTGAGCTGCAGCAGGCCCTCGACGACGCCGCCATCTAGCCGACGAACGGGGTCGCGTCCTCCGAGAGCGCGACCCCGTCGTCCCCAGCTCCGCACGGGGCCGGACCGAAGTGATGAGGGGTCCGGTCCCGGGCGGGCGCGCCGCGGCGGCCCTGCCGCAGGGCGCGCCGGTGAAGTCGACCGATCGAATGCGCCCTGCCTACGTCGTCGGCGCCCAGAATTGAGAGAGGAGGGGGATTCCTTGAGCGAGGTCACGTCGCGCCCCATCACGATGGCGCAGGTCGCCCGGTACGCCGGTGTGTCGCAGGCATCCGTGTCGCGCGTCCTCAACGGCGTCGCCACCGTCGACCCCGCCATCGTCGCGAAGGTCAACCGCGCGGTCGCCGCACTGAACTACTCGCCGAGCGAGGCCGCCCGCAGCCTCGTGCGGGGGAGCAGCCACACCATCGCGCTGCTGGTTCCCGACCTCGAGAACCCGATGTTCCAGGGCGTGCTGAAGGGACTCACCGTGGCGGCCGCCCGCGACGGCTATCGCGTGCTCGTCGCCGACAGCGCCGAGGCCGTGGGGGTCGAGGCCGACATCGCGAGCGAGGCGCGCAGCAAGTGCGACGCGCTGGTGCTGGTCTCGCCACGGATGCCGGATGCCGAGCTGCGCGAGCTGATCCAGCGAACGACGCCGGTGGTCGTGGTGAACCGTCGCGTCGACGACAGCCCCGCGGCTCAGCTCTCTGTCGACTACGCCACAGCGGTCAAGGAACTGGGCGTGCATCTGCGCGGCTTCGGCCACCGCCGTATCGCGTATGTCGCAGGCCCGCCGCTCAGCTACGCGAACGAGCAGCGCGCGCTCGGGCTCGGGGAGCTCGCGCGCGAGTACCCCGACCTCGAGTTCCTCACCATCGCGGCAGGGTCGAGCATGGAGGCGGGCTACGACGCCGCCGACGCCGTGCTCGAGACCGGCGCGACCGCCGCCATCGCCTTCAACGACCTCGTCGCGCTCGGACTCATGTCGCGCCTCCGCGAGGTCGGCGTGGAGGTGCCCGAACAACTCTCCATCGTCGGGATCGACGACATCCCGCAATCTCGATTCGCCGCCCCTCCGCTGACCACGATGTCGGTCCCGCGGATCGAGATCGGGCGGCAGGCTTGGAATCGCATGCGTCAAGCGCTGGACGGCGAGAGCGCCGACCACCCCCTCTTCTACCGGCCTGTCCTCGTGGCGCGCCGCAGCTCCGGCCCGGCATCGCACGCCAGCGGCTGGGTGGGGCCCGCCCGCCCGGTCCTGCGCCTCGGGTCGACGGTCGTCGCCCAGTACGAGGAGGGCGTGAACGTCGACTCGGTGCTGTCGCCGCGGCCGTACCTCGACGCGGTGATCTCGCGCACGGGCACACCGCTCACCGTGACCGAGCCGACGGACCACCCGCACCACCTCGGGGTGAGCCTCGCCATCGCCGACGTCAACGGCACCTCCTACTGGGGCGGGCGCACCTACGTGCGCGGCGAGGGATCGGTGATGGTGCCCAACCACGGGCGGCAGCGCCGCGACCGGCTGCATATCGACGGACACGCGCTCGACGAGCGGCTCAGCTGGGTCGACGAGCACGGCACCACGCAACTGGTCGAGGTGCGCGAGCTCCGGTCGGCCGAGCTCGCGAACGGCTGGGCGCTCCGGTGGCGCAGCCACCTCAAGGCCACGCTCGACGCGATCACGTTCGGCTCCCCGGCGACGAACGGGCGCGACGGCGCAGGGTACGGCGGTATCTTCTGGCGGTTCGCGCCGGAGATCGCGCGCGTCTTCAGCCCCGCCGGCGACACCGAGCGCGATGTCCACGGGGCCGCGACGCCGTGGCTCGCCTTCACGTTCCCCGAGCGCGGCACGACCGTGGTGCTGACGCAGGGCGACGAGCGCCTGCCGTGGTTCGTCCGGTTCGCGGAGTACCTCGGCGCCGGACCCTCGGTCGCGTGGGACCAGCCGAGGACGATCCCCGAGGGCGGAGAGCTGAACCTCGAGCTGACGGCGTACGTGCTCGACGAGGAGCTCGCAGACGCGGCGGCCGTCGAAGCCGCCCTTCCCGCGCTCCGCGCAGAGGCGGGACTGTGACCGCACGCCTCCGCGTCGGCGTCGCCGGCGTGCACGGCCACGGGCGCCGCCACGTCGAGGCGGTCCTCGCCTCTCCCGACCTCGAACTCGTCGCCGTCGCCGACCCCCGGGGCGGCGGCGACGTTCCCTCCGCGACGCGGGTCTTCGTCGACGCTGTCGACATGCTCGACGCCGCCGATCTCGACATCGTCGTGCTGAGCACCCCGATCCCCACCCATGCGGGCCTGGCACGGCTCGCGCTCTCCCGCGGCGCCCACGTGCTGCTCGAGAAGCCGCCGGTGCCGTCGGTCGCCGATCACCACGCACTCGTGACGGCGGCGGATGCTGCATCCCGGGCGGTGCAGGTCGGCTTCCAGTCGCTGGGCAGCGCGGGTGTGGCGGCGACGGCCGACGCCGCGGCATCCGGGATCATCGGGGAGGTGCTCCACTACGGGGCGGTGGGCCAGTGGGCGCGTTCGGAGGAATACTGGCGCCGGGCGCCGTGGGCAGGACACCGCGTCATCGACGGGCTACCGGTCGCCGACGGCGTCGTGACCAATCCGCTCGCCCACGCGATCGCCACGGCTCTCGCGATCGCCGGCGCCGCCGCACCGGAGGACGTCGTCGCGATCGACGCCGACCTCCGCCGCGCGAACGACATCGAGACGGACGACACCTCGTCGCTCGTCGTCGACCTGCGTGGGGGAGCGCGCGTGGCGGCCGGACTCGCGGCGACGGCCCGGGATCGCCACGAGCCGTACGTGCTGGCGCGAGGCACGCGGGGCTTCCTGGTGTACGTCTACACGCTCGACACGCTCCACGTCCATCGGGACGGAGCGGCGCTGCCGCGCACCTACGCCTTCGAGCGCACCGAGCTGCTGGCCGACCTCGTCCGGCACATCCGCGGCGGCGACGAGCTGCTCGCGCCGCTCGGGCGCACCGGAGCCTTCACGCGCGTGCTCGAGGAGATCGTCACCGGTCCGCCGCCGA
This sequence comes from Microbacterium sp. NPDC056569, assembly GCF_042793475.1. Taxonomy (NCBI): domain Bacteria; kingdom Bacillati; phylum Actinomycetota; class Actinomycetes; order Micrococcales; family Microbacteriaceae; genus Microbacterium; species Microbacterium sp. NPDC056569. The sequence continues at coordinate 214,657 of NZ_JBHTUV010000004.1, forward strand.
CGCCCATCGCGTCCGCGCTGGTGCGGGTCGAGGCATCCGCCGGCGAGACCTTCCGCGTCGTGACCGGCGTCGAGGACGCCGTCGAGCGCGTGGCGTGGGAGGCGCGGACCTTCCGAGACCTCGGCGTGCTCTGACCCCTGCGGAAACTCACTCTTTCGCGATTCCAGGAACCGCGAAAGGGGAGGTTTCCGCACGGTCGCGGGGCGGTCGCTCAGGCGGTGCCGAGGGGACCGACGCCGATGACCGCCGACGCGTCGTCGTCGACGGGCGCGGTCGAGTTGCGCACCACGAGCGGCGACGACTCGTAGAGGCGATGAGTGGGGGCGTCCGGGTCGTCGAGCTGCCACATGAGCAGCTGCACGGCGGCGCGCCCCTGCTGGTGCGGACGCTGCTGCAGGGTGGTGAGCGAGAACATCTCGGCGTAGGCGTGGTCGTCGATGCCGACGACGCTGAGCCGCTCCGGCACGCGGATCCCGAGCCGTCGTGCAGCGATGATCGCCCCGACGGCGACCTCGTCGCACACGCCGATGATCGCCGTAGGGCGCGTGCGGCGATCGCCGAGCAGCTCGACGGCGGCGCTGTAGCCGCCGGGCAGCGTGACCTCAGAGTGGATATGACGGGCGGATGCCTCGAGCCCGGCCTCCCGCATCGCCGAGCGGTACCCGTCGAGCCGCCGCCCGTCGCCGAAGCTGGTGCGACGCCCGTCGGGGTCGCCGCCGAGGAAGACGATCTCGCGGTGTCCGAGGCCGATGAGGTGGTCGGTCGCGATGCGCGCCGCGGCCTCGTCGTCGATCGTGACGGCGTTCGTGCCGATGTCGTAGCCGCCGACGGCCACCACGGGCTTGCCGAACGCGACGAGCCGCTCGAGCTCGCGCGCGTTCGGCTCGATGCCGACGGCGATCAGGCCGTCGAACCTCTTGCGGGCGAGGAAATGCTCGAACATCTCGCGCCGCGCGGCCGACTCGGGCGGCGCCCCGTAGAGCGCGAGGTCGTAGCGGCGCTCCAGCAGCGCGTCCTGGATCCCTTCGAGCACCTGGGCGAAGAACCAGCGGTCGAGCGACGGCATGACGACGCCGACGGTCTGCGTGCGTCCGGTCACCAGGCTCACGGCGCTCGTCGTCGGAACGTAGCCGAGGGCGGCCGCGGCATCCCTCACGCGCTGGCGGGTGGAAGCGGAGACGTATCCCGAACCGGTGAGCGCACGCGAGGCCGTCGACTTCGAGACGCCTGCCGCCCGCGCAACATCGGCGATGCCCGCCATCGGGTCCTCCTCGCGCCCCCAGGGACGCCGACGTCACCCGGGATTCTGGAACCGGTTCCAGAGGTCATCATGCCGTGAACGCTTTCCGCGCGCCAGCCCGGGTGCACGTGTTTACCGAGTTGTGACCCCCGGTCATTGTGCGCTCTGGCGGCATCCCCTAGTTTGAGCATGGAATCGGTTCCCGATCTCGCATCAGCGGAGCCCGAGAGGCGTGGCTCCGAACTCGAAGAGGAGGCAGACACCATGACTGCACTGCGATCCCGCCGTCGACACGGCTACATCGCACTGGGAGTGGCGACCATAGCGGCGTTGACGCTCGCCGGATGCGCCGAAGGCGGCGACGAGGGCAGCGACGACGGCTCGGTCGAGGGCGAGACCGTCGAGATCGCCGGCGGCATCACCGGCTCGGAGGCGGATAACCTCCAGAAGGCGTTCGAGCAGTTCGAGGAAGACACCGGCATCACGGTCAACTACACGGGCGACAAGGGCTTCGAAGGCAACATCGTCACGAAGGTCGCGGGAGGATCCGCACCCGACATCGCGATCGTGCCGCAGCCTGGTCTGCTGCGCTCCCTCATCGAGACCGGAGAGGTCCAGGAGGGCACCGCGGAGGTCGAGGCGAATGTCGACGAGTACTGGGCCCCGGCCTGGAAGGAGTACGGCTCGCTCGACGGCGTCTTCTACGCGGCGCCGATGCTGGCGAACCTGAAGGGCTACGTGTACTACTCGCCCCAGAGCTTCGCGGAGTGGGGCGTCGAGGTGCCGACGACTTGGGACGAGCTCATCACGCTCACCGACACGATCCGGGAGAAGACCGGCGAGCCCCCGTGGTGTGCAGGGTTCTTCTCCGAGGCGGCATCGGGATGGCCGGGCACCGACTGGGTCGAGGACCTCGTCCTGCGTCAGGCGGGCGCCGAGGTGTACGACAGCTGGGCAGCCGGGGACACCCCGTTCACCGACCCCGACATCGAGGCGGCGTTCGATTCGGTCGGCGAGATCCTGCTGAACCCCGACTACGTCAACGCCGGGTTCGGCGACGTCAAGAGCATCAACCCGACGGCGTTCGGCGACCCGATCGCCGCAGCGGTGGCGAACGGCACCTGCGCGCTCACGCACCAGGGCTCGTTCCTGACGGCGAACTTCCTGACGGCGCAGACCGCCGACGGACAGACGCCGACGATTGAGCCGGACGGCGACATCTACGCGTTCATCCTCCCCGGACCGGAGGCGGGAGAGCTCGCGGTCGAGGGCGGCGGCGAGTTCGTCACCCCGTTCTCGGATGACGCTGCCACGCAGGCGGTGCTCGAGTACATGTCGACGCCCGAGTTCGCCGACGCGCGCGTGTCGTTGGGCGGCGCGATCTCGGCCAACACCGGCGCCGATCCGTCCCTGGCCTCGAGCGCGTTCCTCACCGAGGCGATGGAGATCGTGCAGGACCCGAACACCGTGTTCCGTTTCGACGCCTCCGACCTGATGCCGGCGACCGTCGGCTCGGGATCGTTCTGGCGCGGGATGGTCGACTGGATCGACGGTAAGCCCACGCCGCAGGTCCTGAGCGACATCCAGGCCGGCTACGAGGACTGACGCACCGCATCCCGGTGCCGGGGAGCGCTCGCCGAGCGGGCCCCGGCACCGGGGTGATTCATCCGTCGACGTCGACGGGGGAAGGCAGGACATGTCTCAGACCACAACATCGGCGGCCGATGAGGCGCAGGGGACGCCACCGCCGGAACGCGGAGGAAGAAAGCCTCCGTCACGGCGGACGACCCGGCTGGTCGTCACGATCGGGCTCATCCTGATCGCGGCGCTCGTGGTGTTCCTCCTGCTGAGCCCTCCCAACCCCGACGCGAGACCCGTATCGCTCGGATTCTCGTACAACTCGTTCTTCCAATGGCTGGGAAATCTGGGGCCCATCGTCCAGATCCCGATCATCGTGGTGGTCTTCGCCGCCGTCGTCGGCATCCTCCTGGTGCTGATCGAGTTCGCTCCGCGTGCCGGGAAGGGCTACTTCTGGCTGCGGCTCATCTCCTGCTTCGCCATCCCGTTCCTCGCGTTCATGCTGCTGCGCCCGTACCAGGGTGCGGTCGTCTACGTGATCGCGATCGCCCTCGTCGCCGGCGGTCTGCTCTTCTGGGCCGACTTACGAGCGAGCCAGGGCGCCGGCTACCTGTACCAGCTGACGCTGTTCATGGCGCCTGCCGCGATCGCGATCCTCGTCGGTCTCGTCTATCCGAGCATCGCGACCATCATCCAGTCGTTCTACGACAAGACCGGCGAGAACTTCGTCGGTATGGAGAATTACGTCTGGGCCTTCACGAACCCGCAGGGATTCTGGTCGATCATCAACACGCTCATCTGGGCGATCTTCGCGCCGATCTTCGCGACTGTCGTCGGGCTGGCTTACGCCGCCTTCATGGAGAGGGCGCGTGGTGAACGGCTGCTCAAGCTGCTGGTGTTCATGCCGTTCGCGATCGCGCCGGTGAGCATCAGCCTCATCTGGAAGTTCGTCTACGACTACCGCCAGGGCGAGCAGATCGGCACACTCAACGCGATCATCGTGGCGTTCGGCGGCCAGCCGGTGCCGTGGCTCGACATCTGGCCACTGGTCAACACGTTCTGCCTGCTGTTCGCGTTCGTCTGGGCGCAGACCGGATTCGCCATGGTGGTGCTCTCGGCCGCGATGAAGGCGGTGCCGGTGGAGCAGCTCGAAGCGGCCCAGCTCGACGGCACCTCGGCATGGCAGCGGTTCATCAATGTGACGGTGCCGGGCATCCGCACCTCGATCATCGTCGTCCTGACGACCGTCACGATCGCGGCACTGAAGCTGTACGACATCGTGGCGGTGATGACGGGCGGTCGCGCGAATTCGACGGTGCTGGGCTTCGAGATGGTGAACCAGCAGCAGCGCTTCCAGAGCTACGGCCACTCCGCAGCGCTCGCCGTGCTGATCTTCGTGTTCGTGACGCCGCTGATCATCTACAACGTGTTGCAGCTGCGCAAGCAGAGGGAGGTGCGGTGATGACCGCCGTCGACTCGAAGACGCCGCCCCGCATCGACAAGGCCGAGGCGCGAAGGGTCGCGCGCGAGACGCGTCGCAACGAGGCGCTGGCGCACAAGCGGCTGACGTCGCCCCTGGCCACCGTGATCGCGGTCGCGATCGCGTTCCTGTGGACGATCCCGACGCTCGGCCTGCTCATCACGTCGTTCCGCCCCGGCGCGGACTCGGCGACGACGGGCTGGTGGACGGTCTTCACCAACCCCGACTTCACGCTCGGCAACTATCAGGCGGCGCTCACATCGGGCGGGACCGCCCTCACGCTCGGCGAGTCGTTCCTCAACTCGCTCGCGATCACGATCCCGGTCACGATCTTCGCACTCGCGGTGGCGTCGCTCGCCGCGTACGCGTTCGCGTGGATGGACTTCAAGGGCCGCGGATTCCTGTTCGTCGCGGTGTTCGCGCTCCAGATCGTCCCGATCCAGATGGCGCTGGTCCCGCTGCTGAGCCTGTTCTCGAGGGGTCTCGAGATCGGCGACGTGCAGATCTTCCCCGGCCTCGAGATGCGGGAGGTCGACCACAGCTTCGCGACCGTGTGGATCGCCCACGTCATCTTCGCGATGCCGCTGGCGATCTTCCTGCTGCACAACTTCATCGCCGAGATCCCGTCGGATGTCATCGAGGCGGCGCGCGTGGACGGCGCAGGACACGGACAGATCTTCTTCCGGATCATCCTGCCGCTCGCGACGCCGGCACTCGCGTCGTTCGCCATCCTCGAGTTCATTTGGGTGTGGAACGATCTGCTCGTCGCGACGATCTTCGCTCCGACCACATCATTGCCGATGACGCAGACACTCAACTCGTTGTCCGGCACGTGGGGCAACCAGTGGTTCCTCGTGTCGGCGGGTGCGTTCCTCGTCCTGTTCGTGCCGATCATCGTGTTCCTCGCACTGCAGCGGTTCTTCGTGCGCGGCCTCATGGCCGGTGCGACGAAGGGCTGACAGCCGGAACACGGATGCTGCGGCCCGGCGGCGGGCCGCAGCATCCGTTCGTCCGGGACCGTGTCGCTAACCTGATCGCATGGATGCCTCCGCCGACGCTCCGCCCCTGCCCGACGTCGACGCGGGGCTGAGCACCGCGGAGGTCGCCCGCCGGACGGCCGACGGGCGTACCAACGCCTACGCCGCCGACACGAGCCGGAGCGTCTGGACGATCGTCCGTGCGAACGTGTTCACCCTCTTCAACGGCATCGTCTTCGCGTGCTTCTTCGTGCTGTTCGTGCTCGGGCGGTGGCAGGACGCCCTGTTCGGTCTCGCGGCGTTCGCGAACTCGATCATCGGCTGCGTGCAGGAGTTCCGGGCGAAGGCCGCGCTGGACCGGCTCGCGCTGCTGAACGCGCCTCTCGCGCGGGTGCGCCGCGACGGCATCGAGGCCGACATCGCCCCGCCCGACGTGGTGCTGGACGACATCCTGGTGCTCCGCGCCGGGGATCAGGTGCCGGCCGACGCGGTCGTCGTCCGGACACGGGCGCTGCAGATCGACGAGTCGATGCTCACGGGCGAGTCCGACGCGGTCGACAAGAAGCCCGGCGACGACGTCCTCTCGGGGTCGATCGTCGTCTCGGGGGAGGGATCCGCGCGGGTCTCACGGTGGGGGCCGACTCCTATGCGAACCGGTTCGCCGGGGAGGCCAAGCGCTTCTCGCTCGTCGCCTCCGAGGTGCGGGCGTCGGTGAACCGCGTCCTGAAGTGGATGAGCTGGATCATCGGGCCGGTGGGGCTCCTCGTGCTGAACGCGCAGATGATGGTCGCGGGCGGTTGGGCGCAGGCGTGGGGGAACGGCGGCTGGGTGCAGGCGGTCGTGAACACGATCGCGGCGCTGACGGCGATGATCCCGCTCGGCCTGGTGCTGATCACCTCGATCACGTTCGCGGTCGGCGCGGCGAAGCTCGCCGCCCGTCAGGTGCTCGTCAACGAGCTGCCGGCGGTGGAGGGGCTCGCGCGGGTGGACATGATCTGTCTCGACAAGACGGGGACGCTGACCGCCGGCGACATCGCCTTCGACGCGATCGACCGCATGCCCGACGCCGCTGCGGGCGTCGACGAGGCACTCGCCTGGTTCGGCGCGGCGCCGGATGCGAACGCGACGGCCCGCTGCCTGCGTGGGCCGTTTCCCGGCGCAGTCTCGCTGGATGCGTCCGCGTACATCCCGTTCTCCTCTGCCCGGAAGTGGAGCGCGGTCTCGTTCCCCACCGGCCCCGTCGGGACCTGGGTGCTCGGCGCCCCCGAGATGGTGTTCGGAGACACGGCGACGGATGCCGCCACCGACCTCGGCCGCGCCATCGTCGCGCTCGCATCATCCGGTCGCCGCACGCTGGTCCTCGCGTACGCCCCGTCGGTGCTGCACGACCAGGACGTCGAGGGGGAGCGGCTGCCGGCGGCGCTCACGCCGGCCGCCGTCGTGACCTTCCGGGAGCAGGTGCGCCCCGACGCCGCGCAGACGCTGGAGTACTTCTCGCGCCAGGGTGTCGGCATCCGTGTCATCTCGGGCGACAATCCCCGCACGGTCGCCGCGATCGCCCGCGAGGTCGGCCTCGACGTCGCGGACGGGTTCGACGCTCGGGGCCTCCCGGAGGACGACGCCGAGCTGGCGGACGTGCTCGAACGGAACGTCGTGTTCGGGCGGGTGACGCCCGAGCAGAAGAAGCGGATGGTGGTCGCGCTCCAGGCGCGGGGACACACGGTCGCCATGACCGGCGACGGGGTCAACGACGCCCTCGCCATCAAGACCGCGGATCTCGGGATCGCGATGAACTCCGGTGCCGCGGCCACCAAGGCGGTCGCCCGCATCGTCCTGCTCGACGGGCGGTTCTCGCACCTGCCCGACGTCGTCGCCGAGGGGCGTCAGGTCATCGCGAACATCGAGCGCGTCTCGATGCTGTTCCTCAACAAGACCGTCTATGCGACGGTGCTCGCCGTGCTGTTCGGCGTGCTCGTCCTCGAATTCCCCTTCCTGCCGCGGCAGCTGTCGATCACCGACGGCCTCACGATCGGCATCCCGGCCTTCTTCCTCGCGCTGCTGCCGAACACGCAGCGGTACGTCCCCGGGTTCCTGCGCCGCTCGCTGGCGTTCGCCATCCCGGCCGGCGTGATCATCGCGGTCGCGCTGACCCTGTACACGCTGGGTGCGATGGAGCTCGGCGTGAGCGAGCCGGAGCTGCGGACCGGGTCGACGATCATCCTCGCGATCGTGGGGATCTGGGTGCTGACCGTCCTGTCGCGGCCGATCACGCGGTTCAAGGCGCTCGTGATCGGCGGGATGTTCATCGCACTCGTCGCGGTCTTCACGGTGCCGTTGCTCAGCGAGTTCTTCCAGCTCGTGGACCCCGGCGAGGAGGCGGCGTGGCTCGTGACCGTCGTGACAGCGTCGACGATCGGCGCGATCGAGATCGTGCGGTTCTTCCACCGTCGCTACGTCGCGCGGTCGCTCGCCGCCGCCTGATCAGCGTCGGCGTCCGTGCGCCGGAAGTGCCGGGAACCCGGAGGGAACCAGAGTGCGACGAGGATGAGCACCTCGATCGCGAGCTGCACGGCAGTGCTCCAGTCCCAGCCGTCCGTCGTCGCGATCGTCACCGCGTTCAGCACGATCAGGATCGCCAGGTACCCCGTGGCGAGCAGGCGTGACAGCCGGCTGCCCCGAGCGATGCCGGACGCCACGGCCACCAGCAGGAGCCCGAACAGGATGATCCCGGCGCCGAGCAGCGAGACCGGGAGGACGTCCGAACGCGGAGCCTCGTAGCGGCTGAGGAGGACGAGGATCCCGAGCAGCACGGCGGCGAAGGCGCTGACGTAGACCAGGACGACCGAGATCGTCACCACGACGGGGCGTCGCCGCGCGGGCGGTCCGGCCTCGGCAGACGTGTCGGCGGTCACGCGACCACTGTAACGACCGCGGCGCCTGTCAGTCGGTGCAGCCGAGGCGCGTCCGGATCGACGTCATCGCGTCGATCTCGGCGGCCTGGCCGTTCTTGATCGCGGTCGCGACCTCGAGGGCGCGCGGGTCGGTGCCGAGCTCGAGGAGCGCCTCGGCCATCGGGATCGCGCCCTCGTGGTGCCGGATCATGAGCGTGAGGAACCGGCAGTCCGCTTCCTGACCGGTCGCCGCCCGGAGGGCCGCGATCTCAGCGGCCGAGGCCATGCCCATCGCCGCGTGGGCCTCCTCGTCGGTCATCGGCTCGGACGAGGTGCCGCCGTGCGCGTGGCCGGCCTCGGAGGCCTCCATCCACTGCATCATGGGCCCGCCGGACTGGGGGAGGCCCCACTGCACGAGCCAGTCGTACATCTGACCGCGCTGGCCGGCCTGGCCGGTGGCGATGTCGTAGGCGAGGACCCGCACCTCGTCGTCGTCGGTCTTGCGGTAGATCTCCATCGCCATCTCGATGGCCTGCGCGTGATGCACCTGCATGTCGCGCGAGAACCCGGCCTCGGGCGAGCTCGCCCCGGGAGCGGTTGCGGCGCTCTGCGCGCCGAACGTCGAGAAACGTCCCACCGCGAACGCGAGGCCGGCGATGAGGATGAGTGCGACGGCGACGACGAACCATCGCCGGGAGGTTCCCGCCGATGGCTCGTCGGTCATGCCGGGACCTACTTCTTGCCGGGCGCTTCGTACGCGCCGGTGCAGGCAGCGCCCGGCTCGGGAGCGCTGGTGCTGTTCCAGTACGCCTGGATGAACTCCTCGATCCGCGGGTCGTCGGCGGAGTCGACCTTCAACTGGGCGTTCCATGCGCTGACGGCGATCGGGGTGTCCATGTCGGGATACGGCGTGAGCAGCGTGTACGTGGAAGGGAGTAGGTCCTCGAGCGCCGCGATGTCCTCGTCGGTCACCTGGGCGGGGTCGTACGTGATCCACACGGCGCCGTGCTCGAGGGAGTGCACCGCGTTCTCGTTGGGCACCGGCTCGGTGTACACCCCGCAGTTCAGCCAGATCGCGTTGTGGTCGCCGCCGGCCGGCGGAGTCTGCGGGTAGTCGACCTCGGTGTCGACGTGGTTGGCGGTGTTGGTGAAGGTCTCGACCCCTTCGATGCCGCTGCCGTCGCCGTCGCCGCGGGCGTACGACGGGGCGGGGGCCGGCGCGAAGACGATCGAGGCGACGATCGCCCCGACCACCAGCACCGCGGCGGTCGAGCCGACGATCCACCACACGAGCTTGCTGCGCTTCCGCTTGGCGAGCTGCTTCTGGTACTCCGCCAGCTTCTCCTGGCGCTTCTGCTCGCGCTGCTGCTTGACGGTGAGGTCGATCTTCGCCTGGGTGGCGGGGTTGCCGCTCTTGCGCTTCTCGTCGGAGGTCGGGGTCATGCTCGTGATCTCTGCCAATCGATGGAACAGGGGTCGGGGCGCCCGCAGCGCGGACCGCGGGAAGGCGGATGGCGGGTTGCCCTCATCTTATGCGAGCGCATGAGTCCGTCCCCTGGGAAGGCGCCGACAGCGCCGGCCGGGATCGACGAGGACGGATGCCGCGGAATCCGCTTGCGGGCGGGGTGGAGGCATCCGTTATCATGGGTACTCGAATCGATTCGACTTCGACGTCGATCGAGCGGGCCCCGGTGCCGATCGGCAGCGCCGGACGACCCGCGCCACCTCGGTCCGTTCCTCTCTGCGCGCGCCCAGTCCGGCTCTGCCGGTGTCGACGCCGTGCCGCATCGCCCCGCCGCCCCGTCGACCCCTGCCACGAAACGAAGTCCACTGTTGCTCGACACCGCCTCCATCCCCGTCCAGAAGCCCGAAGCCCGGATCCCCGACGCAGAGATCCCCGCCGCGCCCAAGCCGCATCCCCCCTCGACCGGCGCCATCCGCACGCTCGGGAGCAATCCGGCCACCGCGCCGATCGTGCTCCACCCCGGCGACTCGATCACGCACCGCCGCCGCGTCCTCTACATCGTGCTGCTCGGCGCGCTCACTGCGCTCGGCCCGTTCACGATCGACCTCTACCTGCCGGCGTTCCCCGTGCTCGAGGCCGACTTCGACACCACGGCCGCGATGATCCAGCTGACCCTGACCGGCACCATGATCGGCTTCGCGCTGGGGCAGCTCATCGTCGGACCGCTCAGCGACAAGGTCGGCCGTCGCATCCCCCTGCTCTCGGTGACGGCCCTCCACGTCGTGGCCAGCGTCGGCGCGGCGCTCGCGCCCACGCTCGAGCTGCTGTCGGTGGCACGCGTCCTGCAGGGTGCGGGCGCCGCGGCCGGTGGTGTCGTGGCGGCGGCGATCGTCCGCGACCTTTTCGGCGGCCGCCGCCTCGTGGTCATGCTGTCGCGGCTCGCACTCGTCTCGGGCGTGGCGCCCGTGCTCGCGCCGCTCGTCGGCTCGGCCCTCCTGGCCGTCATGCCCTGGCGCGGCATCTTCGTCGTGCTCGCCGTGTACGGCGCCGTCATGCTCGTGGCGTCGATCGTTCTCCTGCCCGAGACGCTGCCGCCGGCGCGCCGCCACGAGAGGGGCGCCACCACCGTGTGGCAGCGCTACCGCAGCGTCTTCAGCGACCGCGTCTTCATCGGCGTGCTCATCATCGGCGGCATGACGTTCTCGGGGCTGTTCTCGTACCTGTCGAGCTCGTCGTTCCTCTTCCAGCTCAGCTACGGCCTCACCCCGCAGGAGTACGGGCTGATGTTCGCGGTCAACTCGCTCGGCGTGGTCGTCGGTGTGCAGACGGCGTCGCGACTCGCAGCCCGGTTCGGCCCCCAGTGGGTCATGGCCTGGTCGACCGCGGTGCTCGTGGTCGCAGCATCCGCCATCATCGTCACGGACCAGCTCGGCCTGGGTCTCTGGGGTACGATCGTGCCGCTTTTCGTCTTCATGACCGCGTGCGGTTTCACGTTCCCGTGCGTGCAGGTGCTCGCGCTCGACCGCCACGGCAAGGCCGCGGGCACGGCGCAGTCGATCATCGGGGCGACCAACTTCGGCGTCGCGGGCCTCATCTCGCCGCTGGTGGGCTGGATCGCGAAGGACGCCGGCATCACGGCGACCACGATGGCCGCGGTCATGGTCGGGTGCGCCGTCATCGGCGTGCTGTCGCTCTGGTTCGTCGTGCGCCCGCGCACGGTGGAGCGCCTCGCGCCCTGACCGGACGTCAGGCCTCAGCCGGCCGCACCGGCTGCAGGCGGAAGAGGCGCACGGTGCGCCCGGACTCCCGCTCGTAGTCGCGGTAGCCGGGCCACTGCGACTCGATGCGCGCCCACACGGCGTCGCGCTCGAACGCGGGTACCGGCGCGGCGTGCACGGGCATGCGCCGGCCGCGCACGGTGATCGCGGCGTCCGGGTGCGCGAGCAGGTTGGCCGTCCACGCCGGGTGGCGGGTGCCGGCGAAGTTCGTGCCGGCGACGATCGCGCGGCCGTGTCCGTCGGGCGTGTACATGAGGGGCACGTCCCGTGGCTCGCCGGACCTCGCGCCGACCGTGTGCAACACCAGCGAGGGGACCAGCAGCGCGCTCACCTGGACCCGGCCGTGGGACGCCCACGCGACGAAGCGCTCGACCGGCGGCAGGAACGTGGGTCCGATCGCGCGCCGGAACACCCTCGTACGGGTGAGCGGGGCGATGAGCCTGCGCACCACGTCGACGACACCCGATGCCATCCGGACCTCCTCGCACTCGCGATGAGACCGCACGATAGCACCGGCCGCGGCGCCACGGTGGTGCTGTCGTGAGGTCTCGTCACAACGGCCGCCCGGGCCCTCGGCATGCGGCGCGCCGGTCCGCAAGGGGGTGGCGTCGCCGGGAGCGCCGGGCAGAATGGGGCGATGACGACAGTCCAACGCCGCGTCGCCGTCCCGGTCATCGCGTACCTCGCGGTGGGGTCCGGGCTCGTCGTGCTGTCGTGTCTCCTCGGCTGGTGGATCTTCGCGCGCGGCGACGAGCCGTTCGCGATCGACACGGCGTGGAACCTGCTCGTGGCCGAGCTGTGGCATCCCGCCCTCACCGGCTTCTCGCAGGTCATGAACTTCCTGGGCGGCGGGTGGTTCAGCGTCCTCGCGGTGCCGATCGGCGCCGCGGTCGTGCTGATCGCGCTGCGCCGGCCGTGGGCGGCCGCGTACTTCCTCGCCGCCGAGGCCGTGTCGGCGGCGGGCGTGCAGGTGCTCAAGCACCTCTTCGGCCGCGTGCGACCCGAAGACATCCTCGTGATCTCGGACTACGGCTCATACCCGTCGGGGCATGTGGCCAACGCCGCCACGATCGCGGTCGCCGTGGTGGTGATCTTCCCGCGCGTATGGGTGGCGATCGTCGGCGCGGCGTGGGTGCTGCTCATGGCCTTCAGCCGCACCTACCTGCACGCCCACTGGCTCAGCGACACCGTCGGCGGAGCCTTCATCGGCGCCGGTGCGGCGCTGCTGGTCGCGGCGGCGTTCGCCGTGCCGATGGCTCGGGAGGGAACGGATGCTGCGGCGAAACGCCCGTCGTTAGGCTGAGCGCATGACTGCCTCAGCGCCCGAAGCGTCCGCACAGCCCGATCCCGCCGTCGCCGCCGCCGATGCGGAGCTCGCGCGACTGCGCGCCGAGGCCGAGGCCGCCGAGGCCCAGCTGAAGGCCGCCCAGGCCAAGGCCGCCCTCGCCGCCGCCGAGGCCGCCGCCGCGAAGGCGCGAGCGACCGGCGCCCGCGCCGCACCGGCACAGCCGGGGCCCGTCGAATCGGCGGTCACTCCTGCCGGACCCGCACCCGCCGAAGCCCCTGCGCCGGCCGACGCCGGCCGGACCGTGGGTTGGGAAGCCCAGGGGCCCGCGCGAGCGACCGCCTCGAACCCAGCGACGCAGGAACAGAATCCCGACCCCACTACCCCCGATTCGCAAGACGGCCCGCTCACCCCGCAGGAAGTCGAGAAGGTCACGGCCGGCTACTCCTTCGACGGGGAGACGCTCGATCTCGGCGCCCTCCTCAACGGCGACCCGGTCCCGTCGGCGCAGATCCGCATCCCGCTGCCGATGATGAACCGCCACGGCCTCGTCGCGGGCGCCACCGGCACCGGCAAGACGCGCACCCTGCAGGGCCTCGCCGAGCAGCTGGCCGCGAAGGGCGTGCCGGTGTTCGCCGCCGACATCAAGGGCGATCTGTCGGGCGTGGCGACGGCGGGGGAGCCGAGCGAGAAGCTGCTCGCGCGCACGCAGGCGATCGGTCAGGACTGGCAGCCCACGGCGTCCGTCACCGAGTACTTCGCGCTCGGCGGTGTCGGCAAAGGCGTGCCGGTGCGGGCGACGGTGTCCGGGTTCGGCCCGCTGCTGCTCAGCAAGGTGCTCGGCCTCAACGACACGCAGGAGTCGAGCCTCGGCCTCGTCTTCCACTACGCCGATGCGAACGGCTTGGCGCTCGTGGACCTGTCGGACCTGCGCGCCGTGCTCACCCACCTCACGAGCGACGAGGGCAAAGCCGAGCTCAAGGAGCTGGGCGGCCTGTCGGCGGCGACGGCGGGCGTGATCCTGCGCGAGCTCATCACCTTCGCGGATGCCGGGGCCGACGTGTTCTTCGGCGAGCCCGAGTTCGACGTCGCCGACTTCATCCGCACGGCGCCGGACGGGCGAGGGGTGATCAGCCTGCTCGAGGTGCCCGGTGTGATCGACAAGCCCGCGCTGTTCTCGACGTTCCTGATGTACCTGCTGGCGGAGCTGTTCGAGATCCTCCCCGAGGTCGGGGATGCCGACAAGCCGAAGCTCGTCTTCTTCTTCGACGAGGCGCACCTGCTCTTCAAGGACGCGTCGAAGGACTTCCTCGCGGCGATCGTGCAGACGGTGCGCCTCATCCGCTCGAAGGGGGTCGGCGTCTTCTTCGTGACGCAGACCCCGAAGGACGTGCCGTCCGACGTGCTGGGCCAGCTCGGCTCGCGGGTGCAGCACGCCCTCCGCGCCTTCACCCCCGACGACGCCAAGGCGCTGCGCGCGACCGTCGGCACGTACCCGAGATCGGGCTACGACCTCGAGCGGGTGCTGCAGGAGCTCGGCACGGGCGAGGCGATCGTCACGGTCATGAGCGAGAAGGGCGCCCCGACGCCGGTGGCGTGGACCCGGCTGCGTGCGCCGCAGGGGCTCATGTCGCCGACGCCGGAGCCGGCGATCGTGGCGGCGGTGAACGCGTCGCCGCTGCTGGCGAAGTACGGCACGGCGATCGACCGCGAGTCTGCGCGCGAGGTCCTCGCGGCGAAGATGAAGGCCGCCGACGACGCGGCCGCGGCGGAGGATGCCGCGCTCGCGAAGGCGAAGGCCGATGCCGAGTACGCGAAGCAGAAGGCCGCGATCGACAAGCAGCAGGCCGCGGCCGAGAAGGCGAGCGCGGCCGCGGACAAGAAGGCGCAGCAGGAGTACGAGCGGCTGCTCAAGAAGACCGCCGGCACCACGCGCACATCGCGGTCGGCCCAGAAGTCGCCGATGGAGCAGATTCTCAACTCGAAGTCGACCCAGACGATACTGGGTGGGGTGATCCGCGGGATCTTCGGCACCGGCAGGCGCTGACGCATCCCGACCCCGGCGGGTCGCTCCCGATCCGGAGGTCCCGCGTGCGCCGCAGAGCAGTGGTCGTCGTCGCGCTGACGTTCGCCCTGGCGACGGCCACGGCGGGCGTCTGGCTGGCGATCGCGGCGACGGCGGGGAACACGGATGCTGCGCCCCCGGCGTCCGCCTCGCCCTCGGCGTCTGCGTCGGCCCCGGTGACGGCCGACGACTACTGCTACGTCGAGGCGATGATCTACTACCGGGTCAAGGAGCAGGAGCTCGCTGAGACGCTGCTGCGAACGCAAGGGGTCGACGCCGGCGCGAGCGGGTTCGCGACGGGCGTGGCGGCGCGCAACGGTGACGAGCTCGAAGATCTGCGGACCTGGTACCTGTCGTGGGCGGACGCGCGCCCGGCGGAGCCGCCGACGGACGGCCCCTGCGGCGGGCACGGCTCCGACCACGCCCAGATGCCCGGCATGCCGTCGTGGAGCGCGCTGCAGGGATTCGTCGACGCCGAGCATCCCGACGCCGAGCGCCGCTTCGCCGAGATCCTCCAGGCGCAGAACACGGGGATGATCGCCCTCGTCACGCTGATCCTCGACGGCGACCCGCACCCGGACGTGGTCGAGTCCGCGGAACGGGTCCTGAAGCAGGCCGCGGCCGACCAGGACGCGCTGCAGGGGATCTTGGACTCGTTGCCCTGACCGCTCGGACGCGGATGGATGCCGCGGCCCGCAGCATCCGTGTTCCCCCTCCTCCGACAGGTCAACCGGGCGTCTGCATGACCGGGGAACAGGTTTTCGTCCTGGGCAAGCCCGGTTGACCTGTTGAAGAGGTCGGGCAGAGGAGTCACCAGCCGCTGAGCGAGCCCAGCGGGGCGAGCGTGCGGGCGGCATCGCGAAGGACGCCGACGTGGCGCGCCGCGACCGAGAGACGCGAGATCGACGTCGACAGCGTCACGGCGCCGACGGGGCGGGCTGCGTCATCGAGGATCGGGACGGCGAGGCAACCTCGGTCGGAGGTGAGCAGCGCGACCTGCTCGGTGTACCCGCGGACGGCGAACGCCTCGTGGATCGCCCGCACGTCGTCGGGGGGAGGGGCGACGCGCCAGCTCGGTGCCTGCGGGATCCGCCGGTCGGGATGCGCGACGAGCCAGAGGTGGCCGATCGCGGAGCGCGTGGGATCGGCCAGGAGCGCGTCACGATCAGACAGCGGCTGCGTTTCATCCTCGTCGAGCACCATCAGCCCGGAGCGGTGGAACGCGAACAGGTGAACGGCCTCGCCGGTGGCGCTGCGCAGCCGCTCGACCACCGGCGCATGGTCCGGCCGGGAGCGCGCGCCTACGACCGCGGCGAGCTCGAGCACCCGGGTGCCGAGGAGGAAGCCCGAGAAGTCGCCGCGCCGCACGAGGTACTCGTCGCGCACCAGCGAGTTCACCACCCGGTACACCGTCGCGCGGGGCGCGCCGACGGCGCGGGCGATCTCGGCCGCCGAGGCGCCGCGGTCGTCGCGCGCGACCTGCTCGAGGATCTCCAGCGCGAGGCCGAGACCCTTCTCCGGCAGGCGGGTGTCGCCCGCGACGCCCGCTCCGCTCACGTCCGCGCCGGCCCTTCGATGCAGTCCGCATCGGTCGGCCAGTCGTGCACGCCGACGCGGGCAGCGACGCGCGGATGGCGCGCCATGCGGACGGACCCGGCAACGACGACCGCAGCGAGGACGCCCGCGGCCCACAGCAGTCCGGACGGGTTGTCGCGCAGCGTCGCGGCGAGGTAGAACCCCAGCACGCACAGCAGCCCGGCCAGGGGGAGCGCGCTGAGCACGGCGGCGCGCGCGGTGAGCTCGCCGATCCGGGCGAGGAACACCGGAGCCGCTCCGCAGACCAGCGCGTATGCGAGCACGAAGCCGAGGATCGACGCGGGGGACGTGACGATGCGCATGTCCTGCCGGCTGCCGCCCCCCGCGAGGATGACCACCGGGACGAGGGTGACGGCGCACGCCAGCAGCATGCCGCCGAGGGCGGGCACGCCCCGGCGCGAGACACGGCCGAACGCCGCGGGCATCAGCCCCTCGCGGCTCATCGCGAAGAGCAGTCGGGTCGCGGCATTGGTCATCGCGAGCGCGCAGGCGAGGAACGAGGTCGCGACGATCACGTCGATGAGGTTCGCCAGGCCGGTGACCGATGCGAGGGATGCGGCCCCCGGCCGCTCCGCCACGATCGACAGCTGCGCGGCGGTCCCGACGAGCATGACGAGGCCCGTCGCGCCGACGCTCACCATGATGGCGCGCGGGACGGCGGCGAACGGACGACGGGTCTCGGGGCCGAGCGCTGCCCCGCTCTCGAATCCCACGAACCCGATGAGCGCGAAGGCGACGCCGGTGATGATCGCCTCGAGCGACACGTCGGGGGCACGGGGGAGAAGGAGTCCGACGTCCCAACGGGTGAGGCTGAGCGCGGCGATGGACAGTCCCAGCACCGTCACGACCGCGATGGACTCCAGCACGAGGAGCACGCGCGTCGACATCCGCAGCCCGCGCGCGACGACGAAGGCGATGACGGCTCCGAACCCGGCGATGAGGGCGATCACGAGCCACGGGGGAGCATCGCCGCCGCTCAGGAGGTTCGCCAGCCGCGTCGACCCTGACGCGAGCGTGTTCATCCCCACGGCGAGGTAGCCGATGCCGAGCGCCGCACCCGTGATGAGACCGACGTGCGAACCCAGCCCCCGCACGGCGAACGTGTAGAGGGATCCGGTGCTGGCGATGCGGCGCGCGAACATCCCGATCACGAGGCCGACCCCGACGACGAGGGTGATCGTGATGGCGATGTCGAGGAACGCGAAGGAGCCGCTGCGCGCGTAGGCGGCGGCGGGGTGGATCAACAGCACACCCGCGGGCGCCGTGGCGGCCACGGACTGCGCGACGACGTCGACGGTGTGCGCGTGGCGGCGACGGAGGCCCGCGAAAGGCGAGGTCGCGCCGAGGTCGGTGCGCGGCCGGGCCTTCTCGATCGCGTCCGCGAGTGCACTGCTCACGCGTCCTCCTCGCTCCCGCCGCCCGCCGCCCTGCGGCTCGGCCTGACGCTACCGGGCTCGCGTTGCCGGTAGCGGCGGCGCATGTTTCCACCTCGTGACGCGCTCTGAGAACGCACCGCGCCGAGTCCGCTCCGCCGTCTCACGAGGATTTCGCTCGGCGTTCGCGGCCCCGAACCATCGGGAAACGGCGACGTCGAAGAATCGGCCCCGACGCGGGTGCGAGCCGCGTCTCCGCCGTCGAAAGGACTCCTGTGACCGAACAACAGCTCTCCACCGAGGGGGACTCGCCGCCCTCGGACCCGCGGCCCTCGAGGCGGGGCCGCCTCCTCACGCCCCGCACGCTCGGCATCGGCTCCGCGCTCGCCGCGACGGCCGCCGCCGTCGCCCTCGTCTTCGCGACCCAGACCGCCGTGCAGGCGACCTCCTCACCCGAGTCGCCGGCGTCCACTCCCATCGCCGCCGACAGCACCGACGAGGACGCCCCCGAGAAGGCGACGGAGGTCCCGAAGCCGGCCACCGTCGCCGCCGCGTACGACGGACTGACCGGCACCGAGGTCGAGTACGTGCGCTTCGTCGGCGCCCAGGACCCCGCCTTCGCCGCCGGCAAAGACCTGTTCGGCGAGCCCGGCCTGCAGTTCCTCTCGACCGACGTCGCCGACCCGCAGGCGTACACGGACGGACACCGCCGGCTGCTCTCGCTGTACTACGACTACGCCACGAACGAGACGGTCAGCATGATCGTCAACGTCACCAACGGCGCTGTCGAGTCGGTCGATCGCGCCACCGGCACGCAGCCCGCGCCGACCGACGCCGAGACCTCGTTCGCGTGGGAGCTCCTGCTCGACGACGACTCGGCGCAGCCCGTGGTCGACGAATTCGCGGCCCTCACGGGCGGCTCGGCCCTGACGCCGACCTCCGCCGAGGTGCTCCTCACCGCCCACTCGTTCGTGACGGATGCCGGATCCTTCGGCGCCGAATCGTGCGGCGTCGACCGGTGCGTGCAGGTGCTCGCCCAGGTCGACGGCGGCGCCTTCCTCACCACCAGCACGTACGTCGTCAACCTGTCGACGCGTGCCGTCCTGTCCATCTCATGACCATGGAGACACTCCCGATGAAACGAACCTCCCTCCGCCGGGTGCTCGGCGCGGGCACCGCGATGGCCCTCCTCGCGGGCGGCCTCGTGCTGTCGGCGCCGGCCGCCGCCTCCGCGCAGACCATCACCGAGGCATCCTGCTCCGGCGAATCCCTCGTCTCGGAGACCCTCGAGTCCGGCTCCAGCTGGCAGATGTGCTGGCGCCTCGACACCTACCGCGGGCTCGTGCTCGACAAGGTCGCGTACCAGCCGCGTGACGACGCCGCGCCGACACTCGTGCTCGACTCGATCGCGCTCGCCCAGCTCAACGTGCCGTACGACACGGGCGCCACCGAGTACAACGACGTGACCACGTACCAGGTCGGCGGTCGCCGTCTGCAGGCGATCGAGGCGGTCGACTGCCCGGTCGGCGAGGTGTTCAACGCGTGGGTCGACGCGACCCGCGGCGCGATCCCCGCCCTGTGCATCGGCGAAGAGGACTCGGGTCTCGCGTACCGGTCGAACATCGCGCGCGACGCGCTGTATGCGGCGCAGGGCACCGACCTCGTGCTGCACACGGTCTCGCGCATCGGCTGGTACGAGTACCAGACCGAGTACCGGTTCCACGACGACGGCGAGATCTCGGTGCGCCTCGGCGCCACCGGCGACCTGTCGCCGAACGACTACGTCAACGTCGTCAACCAGGGCTGGCCGATCGCGCCGGGGCAGGAGGACTTCGCGGTCAACCACTACCACTCGGCCTTCTGGCGCGTGGACTTCGGCATCGACGCGGGCGCGAACCAGGTCGTCGAGAAGTTCGCCACCACCCCGACGGGCGAGTACGGCACGACCGGCGACACCGGCCACACCGCGATCCTCGAGACGCAGCTCAGCCAGATCACGAACGAGACGAAGACGATGGGCTCCAACCGCGAGGCGTACCGGGTCGTCAACCCGCAGAGCCTCAACGCGGACGGCCACGCCCGCTCGTACGAGATCATCGTGCCGCGCGACCAGGCGTACAACCTCAACCCCGAGACCGACTTCGACATCGCGTTCACGTCGGCGAAGTCCGACGAGGTGCACGCGAGCCACAACCTGATCCCGTCGAAGGCGGGCCAGATGGTGACGGACTACATCGCGGACGGGGAGACGCTCGAGGACCCGGTGGCCTGGGTGAACGTGGGCTTCCACCACATCAACCGCGACGAGGACCAGAGCCCCATGCCGATCCACTGGCAGGGATTCACCCTCTACCCGCGCGACTTCGCCGCGCAGAACCCCAACATCCCCGAGGGCCGCAAGTGGGTCAACGGCGACATGCGCGGCGTTCCGAACCCCAACATCACGCCGACGCCGACCGCGTCGCCCACGCCCACTCCGACCGCCACGGCGGAGCCGACCCCGACGGCGACGCCGACTACGCCGGGCAACGGCAACGGCAACGGCAACGGCAACGGCAACGGCAACGGCAACGGCAACGGCAACGGCAACGGGAACGGGAACGCGGCCACGCCGGCCGCCGCCCCGGTGACGTTCGGCTCCAGCGAGGTCGCCCCGGGAGCCGCGCAGACGGCGACCGCGAGCGGGTTCGCGCCCGGTGAGACGGTGAGCGCCGTGATGCACTCCGACCCCGTCGACGTCGGCACGTTCGTCGCCGACGGCGAGGGCGTCGTGAGCGCGCAGTTCATCGTGCCGTCGAGCACGCCGGCCGGCGAGCACACGCTCGTCCTGACCGGCCAGACCTCGTCGACGGTGGCCGAAGGCACCTTCACGGTGGCGTCCGCGTCGCCCGCGGCGGTGTTCGGGGCCCTCGCCACCACCGGCACCGACGCGAACCGCTGGGCGCTGTCGGGCCTGGTGCTCCTGGTCGCCGGTGCGGGACTCGCCGGCACCTCGTGGTACCTGCGGCGTCAGCAGAGCCTGAAGGCTCACGCCTGACCCGCTCCTGCGGGGCGGCGCCCGGCGCCGTCCCGCAGGACCCTCTCCCGGCGGATCCCGCCGGGCCGAGGCATCCGGATCCGAAGGGACACCCACATGCGCAACCGCATCGCCGCCCTGGGCGTCGTGCTGGCCGTGTCGACCGTCGCGGCCGGTGGCGCCGCGGTGGTTCTCGCGCTGACCACGCCGGCAGACTCGGCACCGCAGGCCGCGGCAGCAGGAGCGATGACGGATGCTGCCACCGCCGCCTACCCGACGGCCCAGGACCACTGCTACATCGAGGGCATGATCCCGCACCACGAGCAGGCGCTCGAGCTCAGCGGACTGGTGCTCGAAGCCACCGGTGTGCGAGACCGCACGCGCGCACTCGCGGAGTTCATCGTCGCCGACCAGGCGGCGGAGATCGACACGATGCGAGCGTGGCAGACCGCGTGGCACGGCGCCACCCCGGCCGCCGGCTCCGCCGGCGGGCACCAGGGTCACGGCAGCGTGCAGGCCGTCGCCGGCACGATCGCGACCGGCTGCGACGAGCACGCGCACACGAGCATGAAGGGCATGGCGACCGCCGAGCAGCTCGCCGCGCTGGATGCCGCAGACGGAGCCGCCGCCGACCGGATGTTCCTCGAGCTGATGATCGCGCACCACGAAGGCGCACTCGAGATGGCCGAGAGCGCTGTGCGCGAGGGCTCGAACGCCTTCGTCCGCACCTCGGGCAAGCACGTGCTCGTCGAACAGGAGCGCGAGATCGCCGCGATGACGGCGCTCCTCGCCGAGGTGCCGTGACTCCCCTCGCTCAACAGGTCAACCGGGCTTCTCCAGGAGATTCGCGTCGCATTGGCTCCTGCGATACCGCGGTTGACCTGTTGAAGCCGGGTGGCGGGCGGCGCGCACGCGGGCGAGGCATGCTCGTCGCGGTCGGCCGGCGTCGCCGCAGGCTCCTGTCGGCGGCGGCCGTCCTGGCTCCCGTGGCCGCCGCGCTCCTGATCGCCGCGGCCTTCGGCGTCGCGACGGTGCGCAACGACTCGATGAGCCCGACCCTGCACTCGGGCGACAGTGTGGTGTTCGACCGCTGGACGGCGCCCGCGCGGGGCGACGTCGTCCTCCTCGTCGACCGGGCGGGCTGGTCCGGTGCGCCCGACACGCTCCTCGTGAAGCGGGTCGTCGGCATCGCAGGAGACGTCGTGGTCTGCTGCGAGGCGGGCAGCGGTCGCCTCGTCGTGAATGGCGTGCCCCTCGAGGAGCCGTACGCGGGCGAGGTGCGCCCGGGCGGCGACATCCCGTTCCGCGTCACCGTCCCCGAAGAAGCTGTCTGGGTCATGGGGGACAATCGCGCCGGTTCCGCCGACTCGCGCCTCTCGGTCTCGCAGCCCGGTCACGGCGCCGTGCCCCTCGCCGATCTCCGCGGCACCGTGCGGCTCTGGTGGGGCTGAGCGCTTCCTCGCTGTCCCATGACGGATGCTGTGGGCCGCAGCATCCGTCCCCTTCGCGTTCGTTCGCCACGGATGTACGCGGGGATGCCTCTCTGCCGTACATCTGTGGCGAACGAACGCCGGGGGGTGGGAGCGGCCCTCAGGGGCCGCGCGAGGCATAGCCTGGGGGCATGGCGACGAAGCCCCCGAGAGCCGATATCGACGAGACCCGCGTGCACGTCTCGCGACCCAAGAAGGTCGCAGTGGGCGTGCCGGCGGTGCTGCACGCGCTCGAGATCGCGAACGAGCAGATGGGCGTCACCCGCTCGGTGCAGACGCTGCTGCGCGTCAACCAGAAGGACGGGTTCGACTGCCCGGGCTGTGCCTGGCCGGAGGAGGACAAGCGGCACATCGCGGAGTTCTGCGAGAACGGCGCGAAGGCGGTGGCCGAAGAGGCGACCCTGCGCCGTGTCGGGCCGGAGTTCTTCGCCGCGCACTCCCTCGACGAGCTCCGCGGCCACGACGACTGGTGGCTCGGACAACAGGGGCGTCTGACGCACCCGATGGTGCTCGAAGAGGGCGCGACGCACTACCGCCCGATCTCGTGGGACGCCGCGATCGCCCTCGTCGCCGACGAGCTCACCGCCCTCGACGATCCCGACGAGGCCGTCTTCTACACCTCCGGCCGCACCTCGAACGAGGCCGCGTTCCTGTACCAGCTGCTCGTGCGCGGCATCGGCACCAACAACCTGCCGGACTGCTCGAACATGTGCCACGAGTCGTCGGGCTCTGCGCTCACCGAGACGATCGGCATCGGCAAGGGCACGGTGTCGATCGAGGACATCCACGAGGCCGACCTGCTCATCGTGGCCGGGCAGAACCCCGGCACCAACCACCCCCGCATGCTGTCCGCGCTCGAGAAGGCCAAGCAGCGCGGCGCGACGATCATCGCCGTGAACCCGCTCCCCGAGGCGGGGCTCATGCGGTTCGAGAACCCGCAGACGGTGCGCGGCGTCGCGTTCGGCGGCACGAAGCTCGCCGACGAATTCGTGCAGATCCGGCTCGGCGGCGACCAGGCGCTGTTCCAGGCGATCGGCAAGCACCTGCTCGAGGCGGAGGCCGCCGAGGGCGGCGTTCTCGACCACGCCTTCATCACGGAGCACACGAGCGGTTTCGACGCCTATCGTCAGGCGAGGACGGATGCTGCGTGGCGCGACCTCGTCGCCGCCACCGGGCTGCCCGAGAAGGCGCTGCGCCGCGTGGGCGAAGCCGTGCGCACCTCGAAGGCGACCATCGTCTGCTGGGCGATGGGGCTGACGCAGCACAAGCACTCGGTCGCCACGCTGCGCGACATCGTGAACGTCCTCCTCCTGCAGGGCAACATCGGGCGGCCGGGCGCCGGAGTCTGCCCCGTGCGCGGGCATTCCAACGTGCAGGGCGACCGGACCGTGGGCATCTACGAGAAGCCCTCGACGGCGTTCCTCGACGCGCTCGACGCGGAGTTCGGGTTCGCGGCGCCGCGCGAGCACGGGTACGACACGGTGCAGGCGATCCGCGCGATGCGCGACGGCCTCGTGCGGTTCTTCATGAGCATGGGCGGCAACTTCGTGTCGGCCACCCCCGACACGGCGGTGGTCGAGGCGGGGATGGCGCAGGTAGGGCTCACCGTCCACGTGTCGACGAAGCTCAACCGGTCGCACGTCGTGACCGGGCGGCGCGCGCTGATCCTGCCGACGCTGGGCCGCACCGACCGCGACCGGCGTGGCGGGCGGGAGCAGCGGGTCACCGTCGAGGACTCGATGGGTGCCGTCCATTCCTCGCGCGGCCGGCTGGCACCGCCGTCCGAGGAACTGCTCAGCGAGGTCGCGATCGTCGCGCGCCTGAGCGCGCTCGTGTTCGGGGCCGAGTCGCCGGACGCCGCCCCGCGGTCGTTGAGCGAGCGAGGAACGAGTGAGACGAAACGCCCCGGACGCGGCGCACACCCTGACCCCGCCTCCGATCACGGCCTTCCCGAGCACGGCGCCGCAGAGCGCGAGCGTCGGGATCCGGCAGGGCTGCAACATCCGTCCAACGCTCCCCAGGCGGACTGGGCGGCGCTCGAAGCCGACTACGCGCTCATCCGCGCGCACATCGAGCGGGTCGTGCCCGGCTTCGACGACTACGAGGAGCGCATCGACAAGGGACGCACGCTGCACCTGCCGAACGGTCCTCGCGACGCGCGCCGGTTCGCCACCGTCGACGGCAAGGCGCGGTTCACCGTGAATCCGCTCGAGTACCCGGTGATCCCGCGCGGGCGGCTGCTGCTGCAGACGCTGCGATCGCACGACCAGTACAACACCACGATCTACGGCAAGGACGACCGGTACCGGGGCATCCACGGCGGCCGCCGCGTGGTGCTCGTGAACGCCAAGGACATCGTCGCGCTCGGCTTCGCCGAGAACGATGTCGTCGACCTGGTGTCGGAGTGGACGCGCCCCGACGGCGCGATCGAGGAGCGTCGCGCCGAGGAGTTCCGCATCGTCGCCTATCGCACGCCGCGGGGCAACGCCGCCGCCTACTACCCCGAGACGAACGTCCTCGTGCCGCTGGACTCCGTCGCCGACGTCTCGGGCACCCCGACATCGAAGTCGGTCATCGTGCGGCTCGAGCGCCGCGCATGAGCGGCGCGTCCGCGCCTAGGCTGGAGGCATGACCCGAGCCGCCGTCGTCACCGTGTCGGACCGGTCGTCCGCGCGAGCGCGGACCGACGAGAGCGGGCCGATCGCCGTCGCCGCCCTGCGCGAAGCGGGCTTCGACTGCGCCGATGCCGTCGTCGTCCCCGACGGCGCCGACAGCGTCGAGCGCGCACTCACCGCCGAGGTCGTCGCCGGGGTGAAGCTCATCGTCACGACCGGCGGCACGGGCGTCTCCCCGCGGGATCAGACCCCCGAGGGGACCGCGCGCGTCGTCACGCGCCAGATCCCCGGCATCTCCGAGGAACTGCGCCGCCGCGGCGCCGCCGAGAAGCCCGCGGGCATGCTCACGCGAGGGCTCGCCGGCGTCGTCGACCCGCATGGGGTGCTCGTCGTGAACCTTCCGGGCTCGCCGGGGGGCGTGGCATCCGGCATGCCGATCGTTCTCTCGGTCGCGCGCCACGTGCTCGACCAGCTCGGCGGGAGCGACCACTGATGGCCGCGTCGACGGACGCCGTGCGCGTCGCGGCGATCAGCGCCGAGCCGCTCGACCTGGACGCCCACCTGCGTGCCGTCGACGACCCGCACATGGGGGCGGTCACGACGTTCGTGGGGCGCGTGCGGGATCACGATCCGGATGCCGCCACCGCCGTCGTCGCGCTCGAATACTCCGCCCACCCCGACGCCGAGGCGACGCTCGCGCGACTGGCGGCGGCTGCCGTCGGATCGACCGGGGCGCTGGTCGCGGTCTCGCACCGGGTCGGCACGCTGCACGTCGGCGATGACGCCGTCGTGATCGCGGTCGCCTCCGCCCATCGGGCGGCGGCCTTCGAGGTGTGCCGCGTGCTCATCGAGACGATCAAGACCGACCTGCCGGTGTGGAAGCGTCAGGTCGAATCCGACGGCACCGCCACCTGGCTCGGCCTCGGCGGCTGAGCTGCTCGCTCCCAGCGACGCCGCGCACAGAATCGGAGATTCTGCGCGACACGCCGGGTCGAGGCATCCGTCACCGGCCTGTCGCCGAAAGTCTCCGATGCTGTGCCGCGGCACAGGCACGGACGGCATGCGCAGAATCGGAGGTCCGTGCCGACGCGCCGGGGCGCAGCATCCGCTCTCGGCGTGCCGCCGAAGATCTCCGATGCTGTGCGGGCGATCAGCCGCCGGCGAAGGGCGGCAGCACGTCGACGAGGTCGTCGGCGGCGAGAGGCGTGTCGTCGGCGACGCGTGCGCCGCCGACGAGCACGGCGCAGCGGGGGAGGATGCCGCCGAGGCCGGGGTAGGCCGCCGACACGGCCTCGCGCAGCGCGCCCAGAGTGGTCTCGGGGCGGCGCTCGGTGTCGAGGCCGGTGGCCTCCTGGGCGGCGGCGAAGTAGCGGACGACGGCCACTAGACCTCCCACTCGTTCGCCATCGCGGTGATCGTGGCCGCGGCCGCCGCGATGTCTTCGGGCGAGCCGCCGGCGCGGCCCGCGACGAGGCCGGCGGCGAACGCGCTGAAGGGCGCAGCCGGCCGGGCGACGCCGAGGGCGACGTCGCGGGCGAGGTCGAGGATCAGCGACACCGGAAGCTCCTCGGGAGCGAGCCCGAACCGCTCGCGCAGCGCCGCGGCCCAGGCGTCGAGGGCCTCGGGTGGAAGGGTGCGGGACTGCTCGCTCATGACGGCTCCTCCGGGGTGCGCGGGGCGTGCTCGGCCCGTCGCCGGGCCTCCTCAAGATCCTCCCACGTGTCGACGTCGCGGGTCAGGTCGTCGGGCACGGCGACGACCGCGATCGCCAGATCGTCGAGCAGCGCGCGCATCGACGCGTCCCGCCCGGCATCCGGGAGGACGGATGCTGCCGCCCGCAGCGCGCGCGTGCGATACGCGCCGATCAGCCATTGGGGCCGGCTCGACGCGTCGGCGAGGCAGAGTCCCTCGGTGTCCGCGGGCAGCAGGGCGAGGTCGGCCACCAGGCGCCGCACGGCGGCGCCCACGCCGGGCAGGTCGCACGCGAGGAGGAGCGTCCAGGCGGGGTCGTCGGTCTCGGGCCACGAGTCCAGCGCGGCGATGACGGCGGCCGCCGGGCCGCTGAACGGCGGATCCTCGCGCACCCAGGCGACGGGCAGCGTCTCGTCGAGGAGGGGTGCGACGACCGTGATCGGCTGGGCGGCAGCATCCGTCGCCGCCGACACGGCCGCCGCGAGCAGCGTGCGCCCGCCGACGTCGAACAGGGGCTTCGCCGCGCCGTCGACGCGGGAGGCGCGGCCGCCGGCGAGGAGGATCGCGCCGATCCCGGCGTGGGCGGCGGTCATGCCTCGCCCGGCCGGTGCCAATCGCCGCTCTTGCCGCCGGTCTTGGTCACGATGCGCACGCTCTCGATCGAGGTGCCCTTGTCGAGGCCCTTCACCATGTCGACGACCGCGAGCGCCGCGACCGACACCGCGGTGAGCGCCTCCATCTCGACGCCCGTGCGGTCGGCGGTCCGGACGGTCGCCTCGACGCTCACGCCGTCGTCGTCGATCGTGAGGTCGACCGTGGCGCCGTGCACGCCGATGACGTGCGCGAGCGGGAGCAGCTCGGGTGTGCGCTTGGCGGCCTGGATGCCCGAGATGCGGGCGACGGCGAGCACGTCGCCCTTCGGCACCGAGCCGTCGCGGAGCGCCGCGACGACGTCCGGGGCGCAGCGCACGAAGCCGCGCGCAGTGGCCGAGCGCACCGTCGGCTGCTTGAGGGTCACGTCGACCATGCGCGCGTGGCCCGCCTCGTCGAGGTGCGTGAACGTCGGCTGGTCGGTGCTCATGAGATCAGCATGACATCGACGAGGTCGCCGGCTGCGACCGCGTCGACTTCGGCGGGCACGACCGCGTAGGCCTCGGCGCGGCCCAGTCCGCCCGCGAGGTGCGATCCGCCCGATGTCGCGGGGATCACCCGCCAGGCCCGCGGATCGGTGCGGTCGATGGTGACGGGCAGGTACTGCCGGCGCGCCGGCGGCGTGCGCCAGCCCGTGGCCGCGGGCAGCGTGAGCACGGGGCGCTCGAGCACGTCCCGGCCCTGCAGGCGCAGCAGGGCGGGCCGCACGAACACCTCGAACGACACGGCGGCGCTGACGGGGTTGCCCGGAAGGCCGAACAGCAGCGCGCCGGAGGGAAGGCGGCCGAAGCCCTGCGGCTTGCCGGGCTGCATCGCGACCTTCGAGAACGTCATCGTGCTCGCCAGCGTCGTCTTGACCACCTCGTATGCGCCCGCGCTCACGCCCCCCGAGAAGACGACCACGTCGGCGCGCTGCGCCGACGCCGGATCGGTCACCTCGGCGAGCAGCGCATCGAGCTCGCCAGGTTCGTCGGGCACGCTCGCGCGGCGCATCACCTCGGCGCCGGCGTCGTGAGCGAGTGCGGCGAGCAGCACGCTGTTCGACTCGGGGATCTGCCCGCGTCGCAGCGGCGCCCCGGGCTCGACCAGTTCGCTGCCCGTCGAGATGACGGCGACCCGCGGTCGGCGCGACACCACGACCTCCGCGACTCCGGATGCCGCGACGGCCGCGACCTGCAGCGCGCCGAGCACGACGCCTGCGGGGAGCACCTCGTCGCCGGCGCGCGCGTCCTCGCCGGCGCGGCGGATGTGCGCGCCGGACGCGCGTGGAGCGCGCAGCACCGAGACCGACCCGAGCGAGTCCGCGAGACCGCCGGCCGTGTCTTCGAAGGGAACGATCGCGTCGGCGGCGGAGGGGACCGGCGAACCCGTCATGATGCGCGCGGCGTCACCGGGGCCCAGGGCGGGGTCCGCGGCGGTCCCCGCAGGCAGATCCGCCACGACCCGCAGCGTCGCGGGAGCGTCGGCGGCAGCATCCGTGACATCCGCGAAGCGCACGGCGAACCCGTCCATCGCGGAGTTGTCGAAGACCGGGATGTCGACGGCCGCACGCACCGGCTCCTGGAGGGTGCGGCTGTGCGCGGCGGCGAGAGCGACCCGCTCGCCGGGCAGCGGCACGGCGGCGGCGAGCACGTCGGCCAGGTGCTCTTCGACCGTGCGGAGCCCGCTCACGCGTGCACCGCCCTGATGTCGCGGTTCCACGCATCGATGCCTCCGGCGAGGACGGATGCCTCGACCCCGGCTTCGCGCAGGGCCGCCGCCGCGCGCTGCGCGCGCATGCCCACCTGGCACACGACGACGACGGTCCGCGCCTCCAGTCGCGAAGGGTCGGCGAGCACCTCACCGAGCGGCATCAGAGCGGAGCCGGGGATGACGCCCCGCTCCGTCTCGAAGGGCTCGCGCACGTCGAGCAGCATCGTCCCCGCGCGCTGCGCCGCCAGGGCCTCGGCGGGCGAGAGCTGGGGGATCGGGGGCGCCTGCCGGGGCGGGGCGGACGCGGACTCCTGGGCGGGCGCGGAGGGCGCAGCATCCGTCCGCCCATCGGCAGCCGGGCGCAGCGGCACCTCGGCGGTGCGGCCACGGAGCGCGTCGATCACGAGCACGCGGCCGAGCAGGGGCTCGCCGACGCCGGTGATGAGCTTCACGGCCTCGGTCGCGAGAAGCGCGCCGACCTGCAGGCACAGCGCGCCGAGCACGCCCACCTGCGCGCAGGACGGGGCTTCGCGCCCGGCGTCGGGCGGGTACAGGTCCGCGAGTCGGACGGGCGTCTCGCCCGCCGGCGGCGCCGACCAGAAGACGGTCGCCTGCGCGTGGAACTCCTGGACGACCCCCCACACCAGCGGCACATCGAGCTGCTCGCACGCGACGGCGACGGCCTCGCGGGTCTCGAACGTGTCGGTGCCGTCGACCACGACGTGGGCGCCGGCGAGGAGCTCCGCCGCATTGTCGGGCGTGAGCTGCGCCTGCACCGGGCGGACGACGGTCGTGGGCGACAGGTCGGCGGCGACGCGCACCGCCGATTTGGTCTTCGGGGCCCCCACATCGGTCACGCGGTGCATGACCTGACGCTGGAGATTGGACGCCTCCACCAGGTCGTCGTCGATCACCGTGATGGTGCCGACGCCCGCCGCCGCGAGCGCGAGCACGACCGGGGAGCCGAGACCGCCGGCGCCGACGACGGCGACGTGCGCGGCGGCGAGCCGGCGCTGGGCGATGTCGCCGAAGCCCGCCAGCACCCGGTGGCGGGCGGTGCGCGTGCGTTCGGCGTCGGTCAGTTCGGCGACCGGCTCCACGAGCGGGGGAAAGGCCATGCCCTCAGGCTAGCCGCGCGCGTCACGGCCGGGGCCGCTCGGCTGGTTCAGCTGAGCCGGGATGCGCTGACGCGTCGCGCGTCGCGCGACGGCGTGAAGCCGTACTGGACAGCTCTGTCCGGTTACGCTCTACGATGAAGCGGCGGGTCGACGATGACCGGCGAGGACGGAGCACGAATGGACATCTCGGCAGTGAACCCGGCGCTGCGCACCGCGACCGAGAAGGCCCCCGTGGTGAACATCGAGAACGGGGCGATGCGCTGGTTCGCGGCGACGGCGTCGTCGCTCATCCCCGGCAAGCGCGTGGACGGGGTGGAGCGCCGCACGCTGCGGCACGACGGCGTGAAGCTGCGGGTCTACATCCCTGCCCGACCCTCCGGAGCAGGCCTGCTGTGGATCCACGGCGGCGGGCTCGTGCTGGGCGCCGCCGCGATGGACGACGTGCACTGCGGCGAGACGGCACGCGACACCGGGGTGACGATCGTCTCGGTCGACTACCGCCTCGCGCCGAAGCATCCCTTCCCGGCGGCGATCGACGACTGCTTCACCGGGTGGCAGTGGTTGCGCGCTGAGGCCCAGGCGCTCGGGCTCGACACCGCGCGGCTTGCGATCGGCGGCCAGAGCGCGGGCGGCGGGCTCGCCGCCAGCCTCGTCCAGCGAGCGCTCGACGCGGGCGACCCGGTCGCTGCGCAGTGGCTGTTCTGCCCGATGCTCGACGACCGCACCGCCGCGGACCGCGACCACGACGCCGCCGACCACTTCATCTGGAGCAACCGCTCGAACCGCGTCGGATGGTCGTCGTATCTCGGCGCGGCCGTGGGCGCGGAGTCGCTCCCGCCGTACGCGGCTCCGGCACGCCGCGACGACCTCGACGGAATGCCGCCGACCTGGATCTACACCTCCGACATCGAGCTGTTCCACGACGAGGACGTGGAGTACGCGAACCGGCTCCGCGCGGCGGGCGCGGACGTCACCCTCGAGGTCGTCGACGGTGCACCGCACGGATTCGAGGCGTGGGCGCCCGATCACCCCATGGCACGCCGGCTCTTCGCCACCGCGCGCGGCTGGCTCGGGGAGCGCCTCGGGCGCTGATGCCCGATGCCTCGGCGGCTTGCGGTGGCGGGAGTCGGTGCGGGGTGGGCTGCCGTGCCGCGGGCGTCGACGCCACACGGGTGAGCAGGAACAGCGCAGGGTGGCAGCCGGATCGCGGGTACTCCGCTCACCATGCCTCACGTCGTACCCGCCAGCCATGCGCGCACGTCCATCGCTCCGGGTTGGATCTGCCGTGTCTCGGCGGGGTCCGCATCCACCGGATTGTCGTGCAGCCATCGCCACATGGTGATCAGGTCGTCGCCGGCGAATCTGCGGAATAGGAACAGCGGCATGGGGAGACGCGGTGGCTTCCTCCCTGTGATCTCCCGGTAGATCTCCCGGCACTCCGCGATCGACTTGACATCGGCCACGAGGTTCAGATCTCGCCCGGCGAAACGCTCCGGCTCAGCGAAGACCCTGGCCGCGATCGCCCCCAGGTCCTGGACGCTGATCCATGCCACGCGATAGCCGTCGCCCAAGAGCTTCGGCATCGTGTACCAGGTCGAGCTCTGCGGGAAGTAGGCGGGGTCGGTCATGAGCTCCATGAACGCCATGGGACGCAGAACGGTCAGCGGGAGGCCCAGCTCCCTGAACCCGCGGGCGACTTCGATCTTCGCATCCCACTGCTCGATGCCCCGCGTGCGATCGTCCAGCCCCGCGGATCCGTACACAACGTGACGGACCCCGGCGCGCGCCGCCGCCCTGCCGGCGTTCAGCCCCTGCCGGATCTCGATCTCGATGAAGCCGGAGTGCGGCAGCTGCACACTGTAGAGCCCGTAGGCGCCGGCGAACGCGGCGTCGAGCGACCCCTGATCCTCCAGATCGGCGCCCACGATCTCCGCTCCGAGCCGGCGCAGCTCGGCCGCCTTCTCGCCATCCGGGGTGCGCGTGAGTGCTCGGACAATCCATCCGTCCGCGAGCAGGTGGCGCGCGACCTGACCGCCCTGGCGACCCGTGGCACCGAGGACGGCAACCGTACGCCTCGTCGTCGACACGATGTCGCTCCCTGAGGATCGCGGCGCACCGTCGCGCCTGCGCCGATTCTACGGCGGCGGCCTGCCGCGTGGGAGGTCGTGCGATGAGACGGTGCGGATTCCTGCGACCGCTGCATTTATCCGCATCAGCGGAGGAACACCAGTAATTAAGTCGCATCTGCGGTGCTAGCGTGAGTTCATGGCCAGCTACAAGATCGCCGAAGCGGCGCGTCTGCTCGGCGTCAGCGACGACACCGTGCGCCGGTGGGTCGACGCGGGCGCCCTGCCGACGACCGGGGCGTCGCCGATCGAGATCCCGGGCGATGCCCTCGCGGCGCACGCGGTCGAGCTGGCGGCGACGCCGAGAGACCCCGCGGATGTGCTGTCGAGCGCGCGCAACCGGTTCGTCGGACTCGTCACACGCGTGCAGGCCGACGGCGTCATGGCGCAGGTCGACATCCAGTCGGGCCCGCATCGCGTGGTCTCGCTCATGTCGAGCGAGGCGGTGCGCGAGCTCGGCCTCGAGCCGGGCTCCCTCGCCGTCGCGGTGGTGAAGGCCACGAACGTGATCGTCGAGACCCCGAAGGGCTGAAATGCCGCGCTCCGCGCTTCTGTGCACATCCGTCGTCCTCGGCGCCCTCGCACTGGCTCTCGCCGGCTGCGCGACCGGCGCCGACCAGGATCCGGTCGCGACATCCGCGCCGTCGAGCTCGTCCGCGCCCGAGCTCGACGGCGAGCTCACGGTGTACGCCGCGGCCTCGCTGAAGGCGGCGTTCGACGAGCTGGCGATGCGGTTCGAGGCGCAGCATCCGTCCGTCGAGGTCCAGCCGATCACGTACGACGGGTCGTCGACGCTCGCCACGCAGATCATCGAGGGCGCCCCCGTCGACGTGTTCGCGTCGGCCGACGAGAAGAACATGCAGAAGCTCGTCGACGAAGGCCTCGCATCCGGCCCCGAGCTGTTCGCGACCAACACCCTCGTGCTGGTCGTGCCCGCCGGCAATCCGGGCGGTGTCAGGAGCCTCGACGACCTCGCCGACACCGACCTCGCCGTCGTGCTGTGCGCGGCCGAGGTGCCGTGCGGCGCGGCGTCGGCGACGCTGCTGTCGAACGCGGGCGTGGTGGCCAGCGTCGACAGCTACGAGCAGAACGTGACCGCGGTGCTCACGAAGGTGGCCGCCGGCGAGGCGGACGCGGGACTCGTGTACGTGACGGATGCTGCGACCACGGACGACATCGACGCGATCGAGGTCGACGGCGCCGAGGAGGTCGTCAACCGCTACCCGATCGTGGCGCTGTCCGCCGCCGCGAGCCCCGACGTCGCCGAGGCGTTCGTCGCGTTCGTGCTCGGCGACGAGGGCCAGGAGGTGCTCGAGACCCTCGGCTTCGGAGCATCATGACAACCCGACCAGTGCAGCTCTCCGCACGGGAGGACCGCACGGGGTTCGTGCCCCGCGTGCTCGCTGTGCCGGCGGTGATCGGGCTCGCGCTTCTGGTCCTGCCGCTCGGGGCGCTCGTGCTGCGGGTCGAGTGGGCGACGCTGTGGAGCGACGTCACCTCGCCGCAGGCGCTGTCGGCCCTGGGGCTCTCGATCGCGACCGGCGCTGCGGCCACGGGGGTGTGCGTCGTGCTCGGGGTGCCGCTGGCGCTCCTCATCGCCCGCAGCACGGTCCGCACCGCCGCCGTGCTGCGCGCCCTCGTGACCGTGCCGCTCGTGCTGCCGCCGATGGTCGGAGGCGTGGCGATGCTGTTCCTCTTCGGCCGCACCAGCTGGGTGGGCGGCATCCTCGCGGAATGGGGCATCCGTATCCCGTTCACGACGACCGCCGTCGTGCTGGCGCAGACCTTCGTGGCGCTGCCGTTCCTCGTGCTCGCGCTCGAGGGGGCGCTGCGGGCGACCGGCATCGGGTACGAGCAGGCGGCGGCGGGCCTCGGTGCGGGGCGCTGGACGATCCTCGCCCGCGTGACGCTGCCGCTCGCCGCCCCGGGGCTGATCGCCGGCATCGTGCTCTGCTTCGCCCGCGCGATCGGCGAGTTCGGCGCGACGGCACTGTTCGCGGGCAACGCGCCGGGCGTGACCCAGACCATGCCGCTCGCGATCTATACGGCGTTCAACGGGGCAGGCGTCTCCCAGGGGACGGCGGTCGCGCTGTCGCTGCTGCTGCTCGTCACCGCTGTCGGCGTGCTGCTGCTCGTGCGCGCGTGGCGGGCGGAGGCGCCCCGATGAGCGCGGTCGCCACGCACGCCGGGACGGATGCTGCGTCCCGCGCCGCAGCCGGGATCGACGCCCGCGTGGTGGTGCGTCGCGGCGGGTTCGCGCTCGAAGCAGTGCTGCACGTGCCGGCGGGATCGGTCGTCGCGCTCATGGGACCGAGTGGCGCCGGCAAGTCGACGCTGCTCGGCGTGCTCGCGGGCCTGACGGCGTTCGACGACGGGCACGTGCACCTCGGCGGTCGCGTGCTCGACGCGTCACCGGCCCGCCGCACCCCGCCCGCGTCGCGCGGGGTGGTCCTGCTCGGGCAGGACCCGCGACTGTTCCCGCACCTCAGCGCGCTCGACAACGTCGCGTTCGGACTGCGCGTGCACGGCGCGACGAGAGCCGCCGCGTCGGTCGGAGCCGCGGACTGGCTCCGGCGCGTCGGTCTCGAGGGCCTCGGCGGGCGTCGTCCCGCGCAGCTGTCGGGGGGCCAGCAGCAGCGCGTCGCGCTGGCGCGTGCGCTCGCGACGACCCCTGCCGCGATCCTCCTCGACGAACCGCTCACGTCGCTCGACACCGAGACGGCCGGCGACGTGCGGGCGCTTCTGCACCAGCAGCTGGCGGCCACCGGAACGACGGCGGTCGTCGCGACCCACGACGCCGTCGACGCCGTGGCGCTCGCGAACCGCCTCGTCGTGCTCGAGGACGGCCGCGTCACGCAGTCCGGCCCGGTCCGCGAGGTGCTCGCCTCCCCGGCGACGCGGTTCGCCGCGGCGGTGGCGGGTCTCAATCGGGTGGAGGGGCGGACGGATGCTGCCACCTGGCGTGCCGGGAGCCTCGTGCTTCCCGTGCCGGCGGGTGCGCAGCATCCGTCGCCCGCGGCCGTGTTCCGCCCGAGCGACGTCCGGGTCGTCGACGGGCCACCGCGCGGGCTGGGGGAGTGGACCGCGCCGGTCGTGCGGCTCGAGCAGACTCCGGCGGGGGTGCGGGTGCGCACCGGGGATCCCGATGTCGCGGTGGACGTCGCCGCGGACCGCGCCGCCGGGCTCGCGCCCGGTGCAGCGATCACGCTGCGGGTGGACCCCACCGATGTGCGGTTCGTCGCCGAGCCCTGAGCCTGTGGCAGGCTCGGCGCGTTTCGTCTCGCTCGTTCCTCGCTCGCTCACCGACCCGTGGGTGAGATTCCGGCACGGGGTCCGGGGCGGGTTGGTCGAGACCGGGGGCGGCGATCACTGCGAACGGCGGAGCCGTAGACTCGGCCGGTGATGCGAATCCGCCCCTTCCGGCCCGGCGACGAAGCCGCCCTCGCCGAGATCTGCCTCAAGACCGCGGATGCCGGAGCCGACGCCACGGGCCTCCTCGACGACGACGACCTCTGGGCCGAGATCTTCGTGCTCCCGTACGCGGCGCGTCATCCGGAGTTCGCCTTCGTCGTCGAGACCGCCGACGACCGGGTCGTGGGCTACGTCGTGGGCGCGCCGGACTCGGCCGCGTTCGAGGACTGGTTCGCCACCGAGTGGTGGCCGCGCTTCGCCGAGCGCTGGCCGAAACCGCAGGGTGACCCGCTTCCGGTGAGCGTCTCGCGCCAGGACGGCATCGTCCGCTACGCGTACGCGCGCCACGGAGGTGCGCAGCCGTTCGGCGACGAATACCCCGCGCACCTGCACATCGACCTGCTGCCCGAGACCCAGGGGCAGGGGCTGGGCCGCCGCCTCATCGAGACGCTCGAGGACGCCCTGCGCGACGCGGGCGTGCCCGGCCTCCACCTCGTCGCGTCGTCCGACAACACGGGTGCGATCGCGTTCTATCCGCGCGTCGGGTTCGAGCCGCTGCCGTCGCCCGAGGGCACGCAGGTCTTCGCGACGCGCCTCTGACCGACGCGCCCGCGAGCGCATCCGCGGCCGGACGTCAACCCCGTGCCGGCATCCGGCGGCTCGCGTAGTCTGCGGGCGTGGAGGATGTCTCGGCGCCGACCGGCCGCGAACCGGCACTCACCGCCCAGCCGCGTGAGGACGGCTCCGCGCCGCGAGCCCTCGTGCTCGGCGCCACGGGGTACATCGGCGGGCGCCTGGTGCCGCGGCTGCTGAACGCCGGGTACGAGGTCCGCGTGCTGGCGCGCGATCCGGCGCGGGCGTCGGCGTTCCCGTGGGGCGACCGCGTCGAGATCGTCCGCGGAGACGCCGAGGACGCAGCATCCGTCGGCGAAGCCGTGCGCGATGTCGACGTCCTCTATTACCTCGTCCACTCGATGTCGCGCGGCGCGAAGTTCGCCGATGCCGACCGTCGCGCGGCGCAGACCGTCGCGCGGGCGGCGGCGACGGCATCCGTCGACCGCATCGTCTATCTCGGCGGCCTGCACCCGGACGACGTGGCGCTGTCGCCGCACCTGCGATCGCGCGTCGAGGTCGGCGAGACATTGCTCGCGAGCGGGGTTCCGACGATCGTGCTGCAGGCGGGCGTCGTGATCGGATCCGGGTCGGCGTCGTTCGAGATGGTGCGCCACCTCACCGAGGTGCTGCCGTACATGCCGGCGCCGAAGTGGGTGCGAAACCGCATCCAGCCGATCGCCGTGCGCGACGTGCTGCACTACCTGCTGGGCGCCGCGCGGCTGCCCGCCGACGTGAATCGCGCGGTCGACATCGGCGGGCCGGACGTGCTGCGCTACGGGCAGATGATGAACGGCTACGCGGTCGAGGCGGGGCTGCCGCAGCGGCCCATCGCGGCGCTGCCGGTGCTCACGCCGCGCCTCGCCTCGCACTGGGTGAACCTCGTGACGCCCATTCCGCGCTCGATCGCGCGTCCGCTCGTCGAGTCGCTGCAGAACGAGTGCATCGTGAAGGACCACGCGATCGATGACCTGATCCCGCCGCCCGACGGAGGCCTCACGCCCTACCGGAGGGCGGTGCGGTTGGCGCTCGGCCGCGTCGAGGCGGATGCGGTCGAGACCAGCTGGCAGGATGCCGAGGTGCTGGACGCGCCCAGCGACCCGCTGCCGAACGATCCCGACTGGGCGGGCAGGGTGGCCTTCACCGACGTGCGCACCGCGCACACCGCGGCCTCGCCCGCGGCGCTGTGGGGCGTGATCGTCGGGATCGGCGGCGAGAACGGGTGGTATTCGTCGCCGCTGCTGTGGGCCGTGCGCGGGTGGATGGACCGGCTCGTCGGCGGCATCGGGCTCGCCCGCGGGCGGCGCAGCAAGGGGCGGCTCGCCGTCGGCGACGCGCTCGACTTCTGGCGGGTCGAGGCTCTCGAGCCGGGACGGATGCTGCGCCTCCGGGCCGAGATGAAGGTGCCGGGGCTCGCGTGGCTCGAGCTGCAGGCGTCGCCGGATGGCGACGGCGGTGGCTCACGCTACGACCAGCGGGCGGTCTTCTTCCCGCGCGGGCTCGCCGGGCGGCTGTACTGGCTTGCGGTGCTGCCGTTCCACGGGTTCATCTTCGCGGGCATGGCGCGGCGCATCACCGCGACGGCGGAGGCCGTCGTGGCGGAGCCTCCGCCGACGTCGCCCTGACCGGGATCAGCCGCCGAGGAGCGGCGCGCCCGACACCAGCCGATCGAGCACCGAACCCGGCGGCACCTCGTCGTACTTGTAGCTGAGCTTCTGCACGATCGACGCGCCCGCGACGAAACGGAGCGGGTCGGGATCCCACGGCTGCATCATTCCGAGCTGCAGGAGGTGGCTCGCGGCGCTGGACAGTGTGGGCGCAGCATCCCACTGCCCGTGGAACTCGGGCACGAGATCGAGGAGCGCCTCGAAGATGCGGTGGTAGAGGAAGTAGTCGGGGATCCCGCCGCCGGA
Organism: Microbacterium sp. NPDC056569; assembly: GCF_042793475.1. Taxonomy (NCBI): domain Bacteria; kingdom Bacillati; phylum Actinomycetota; class Actinomycetes; order Micrococcales; family Microbacteriaceae; genus Microbacterium; species Microbacterium sp. NPDC056569. The sequence goes on from NZ_JBHTUV010000004.1 coordinate 252,721, forward strand.
CCCCCACCACGCCTCGAGCGCGAGACGCTGCAGCCGGATCAGCGGCGTCGCGGGCACGGCGGCGATGAACCAGTTGCCGATCTGGCGATGGGTCCAGCGCGGGTACAGCGCCCCCGCGGTGAGGAGAGGGGCCACGGCCCCGGGCAGCGGCGCCGGCGCCCAGCAGGTCGCGTCGACCCAGATGCCGCCGAGCCGATCGAGCACGCTGATGCGCACGAAGTCGGAGAAGTGAGCGGGGTGGTCCTTCTCGAGGGCGGCGGCGACCGCGTCCGGGATCTCCACCAGACCGCGCGCCGACTCGCCGTCCAGCACGGTGAGCGGCGTCGGCAGATCGGCGTGCAGGCGCGTCATCCCACCGACGCAGGCCCGCACCAGCGGCGGTGCGGAATCGAGGGGCGTGTTCCAGAACGTGTAGAGATTGAGCGCCGACGGGTCGACGCGCGCGCCGTCGCGGTCAGCGATCAGGCGGCCGTCCCGGCGGGTGCCCGGCTGCTCGGGGAGCCCCGCCGCCACCCGCAGCTCGGGCAGACGCGGCCGGAGGAAGTCGGCGAACGTGCGGTACGCCGCGATCGCGGCGACGGGGTCGACCGAGTCGCGGAATCTGTCCGCACGCCGCAGCTGCGCCTCGAGCCCCGGAAGCGGGTTCGGGATGCCGTCGCTCACGGTGCGAGCTTATGCTCTGGTCGCGACGGCGCCGGGATCACGCGACCAGGCGTCCGTCTTCGATGCGCACGACGCGGTCGACGAGGTCGTCGGGCACGGCGACATGCGAGATCAGCACGACGGCCTGATCGTCCTGCACCGCGCCCAGCAGGTCGGCGAGCAGGCGATCGGATGCCTCTGGGTCGACGCCCGCGGTCGGCTCGTCGAGCACGAGCACCGGGAAGCCCCGCAGCAGCGCCCGTGCAAGCGCGATGCGCTGCGCCTGTCCGCCCGACACGAGCGCGCCGCGCTCGCCGACGCGCCCACCGAGGCCGCCGCGCTCGCGCAGCCAGGAGCCGAGGCCGACGCGGTCGAGCGCGGCCTCGAGCTCGGCATCCGTCGCGGTGTCGCGTGCGAAGAGCAGGTTCTGCCGGATGTCCTCGTCGAAGAGCATCGGATGCTGCTCGCACAGGCCGACCGAGAGCCGCACGTCGTCGGGGGAGAGCTCGTGCACGGAGCGCGCGCCGATGTCATAGCCGCCGTCGGTCTCGAGGAACCGCACGAGCGCGTGCGCGAGGGTGCTCTTGCCCGCGCCGCTCGAGCCCATCACGAGCACGCGCTCGCCGGGGCGGATCGCGAGGTCGACCCCGTGCAGGGCCGGGTGCACGGCGCCGGGCCAGCGCACGCTGGCCGCGTGCAGGCGGATGCCGTCGCCGAGCGCCGGGGCGTTCCCCGTCGGCTCGATCGACTCGGGGGCGAGCTCCGGCGGCAGCGTCGCGGGGAGGGAGTCGGCGATGCGCTCGGCCGACGCCCGCACCTGGCGCCACGCGGACGCCGCCATCGGCACCGAGGCGAACACCTCGAACACCGCCATCGGCACGAGCACCGCGACCGCGAGGGACGGGCCGGTCATGGAGCCGGACGCGGCACCCGGCGCCGCGACCAGCACGGCCGCGATCGACGCGGCGCCGGCGAGGAGCGACACGAGGGCGGTGGTGCCGGCCTGGGCCCCGGAGCGGCGCACGACGGCGCGGCGAAGGTCGGCGTCCGCGCGGGCGATGCGCTCGCGGCTCTCCGCCTCGGCCCCGAAGGCGGCGAGCACGTCGAGGCTGCCGATGTGATCGAGCACCGCGTCGGCGAGGCGGGCGCGCAACGGCGCGATGGCGCGCTCGGCGCGGGCCCCCGACATCCATCCCCACAGTGTGGCGACCGCGGCGGCGACCAGGAGGCACGCCAGCAGGGTCAGCGCAGCGGGCCACCACACGAACGCCACCAGCACGACGGCGCCGAGGGCGACCAGCGCCGACGAGACCAGCGGCTGCACGACTCGCAGCGGGAGGTTCTGCAGCTCGTCGACGTCGTCGACGAGCGCGCCCAGCACCGAACCGCGGCGCGTGCGGGCCAGCCCGTCCGGTGCCAGCGGCACCAGCCGGCGGACGAGGTCGGCGCGCGTCGATGCGAGCTGCCGCAGGGCGGCGTCGTGGCCGGTGAGCCGTTCGAGGTAGCGGAACGACGCCCGCGAGATCGCGAAGAACCGCACGCCGACGACCGCAGCCGAAAGGTACAGCACGGGCGGCTGCTCGCTCGCCCGGACGATGAGCCACGCGCTGACGGCGAGCAGCGCGACGGCGGAGGCTTCCGAGGCGAACCCTGCGGCCAGGCTCCACCAGAACCGCCGCACCGGTGGCATCGCCCCGCGCAGCACGCCGGCCGGCGTCGAGGGCTGCTCGCCTGTCGCATTGTGCTGCTCGGCGCGGCCGTTTGCGACAGGTGAGCGGGGGTGTTCGGGCTCCCGCGGCGCGGTCATGCGAGCACCTCGCTCGGCTCGAGTCGCACGACCTGGTCGGCGACGGCGCGCGCGGACGTGCGGTGCGAGATCAGCAGCACGGTCGCGCCCTCGTCGGCGAGGAGACGGATGCTGCGCCACAGCCGACCTTCCGTCTCGGGGTCGAGTGCCGAGCTGGGCTCGTCGAGCGCGATCACCGGGGCGTTCCCGCGCAGGTGGCGGTAGAACGCGCGGGCGACCGCGACACGCTGCGCCTGGCCGCCGGAGAGTCCGGCGCCCTGCGCGCCGAGCTCCTGCGCCGGGTCGAGCGCATCGGCGCAGGCGAGCTCGAGCGCACGCCGCACCGTCGGCAGGTCGGGGGCCGGGTCGCCGAGGGTGACGTTGTCGGCGATGCTGCCGGTGAGGAGCCCGGGGCGCTGACCCGCCCACGCCAGCCACTCCGACGGCGCGAGGGTGCGCAGGACGGCGCCGTCCCACGAGGCGTCCCCGTCGAACGCGGCTGCTCCCCGCAGCGCCGCGAAGAGGCTCGACTTGCCGGCCCCGCTCGGCCCCTCGATGAGGGTGACGGTGCCCGGGTCTGCCGTCAGGTCGACGGGCGGCAGCATCCGTTCCCCGCGCCGCACCCGCAAGCCGTCCAGAACGAGTCTCTCCTTCTGCTCACCTGTCGCATTCTGCCGCTCCCCACGACCGTTCGTGCCAGGTGAGCGGGGAAAGGCGACGGCGACGTCGGAGCCCCGCGCCGCGTCGAGCACGTCGAACACGTCGTCGGTCGCCGCGACCCCCTCGGCCGCGGCGTGGAACTGCACGCCGACCTGGCGCAGCGGCAGGTACGCCTCGGGCGCGAGCAGCAGCACGAACAGACCGACGGCAAGGGTGAGCGCGCCATCGATGAGCCGGAAGCCGATCGAGACCGCCACGATCGCGACGGCGATCGAGGCGAGGAACTCGAGCGCGAAGCCCGACAGGAACGACACCCGCAGCACGCGCATCGTCTCGCGGCGGTACTCGCCGGTGACCCGTTCGATGGATGCCGCGGCCCGATGCTGCCGCCCGAACACCTTGAGCGTCGACAGCCCCTGAACGGTGTCGGCGAACCGCGAGGCGAGGCGCTGGAGGGTGCGCCACTGCCGTTGCTGCACCGAGCGGGTGGCCAGGCCGATCAGCACCATGAAGATGGGAATGAGGGGGAGCGTGAGCAGCACGGTCAGCCCCGACAGCCAGTCCTGCCACCACATCACCGCGAGGATCAGCGGTGTCGCGACGACGGTCTGCACCAGCTGCGGCAGGTACCGGCCGAAGTACGCCTCGAGGGCGTCGAGCCCGCGTCCGGCGGTCACGGCGAGCGCGGCCGAGTTGCGGGCGCCCAGCCACTCCGGACCGAGCACGCCGATGGCCTCGTTGAGCGCCGCGCGCAGCTGCCCCTGCACGCGGGCGGCGGCGCGGGCGGCCACGGCTTCGCGCGCCCACAGCAGCACCGCACGCAGCGCGACCACGATCGCGAGGGCGCCGAGGGTGGGCGCGAGGTCGGCCCACGGCATCCCGTCGATCGCCCCGGTGATCGCCCGCGTCAGCAGCCACGCGAACGCGACGACCACCGCGGTCTGCGCCGCCGCGATCGCGGCGATGGCGACGAAGAAACCGCGAGAGGCGCTCGCGTACCTCAGCAGCCGCGGGTCGACGGGCTTGCCGTTCACGCGAGGCGGGGCATCCGTCTCACTCATTCCACTTCGACCCTACCCATCCCTCGCTCTGTCGCCGTCCACGGCTTGACCGCTACTCTGTGTCGCACCGCGCGAAGGGGCTGAGGCGCATGTGGAGCATTCCGATCATCGACGGCCCGGTGCCATGGATCGTGTACGGCCTCGCCGTCGCTTTCTTCCTGGTGCTGCTCATCCGCAGGCCGACCGGGCGATGGGTGCTCACCGCGCTGCTGGCGCTCCTGGCGGGAGCGCTGGTCGGACTGGGCGTCGGGCTCCTCATCGACGCGACCGACGCCTTCGGCAGCGACCCGCTGCCCACGCCCGTGCTGTGGTGGGCGGCGGTCACGTTCGCCGCGATAAGCCTCGCGGTGGCCAACCTGTGGAGTTCGCCGCTGTGGCGCAAGATCGTCGCGATCGCCGGCATCGTGGTCTTCACGATCGCCGGGACGATCGGCATCAACGCCGTCTACGGTCTCAACCCGACGCTCGGCAGCCTGTTCGGCATCTCCGGCGACGAACCCATCGTCGTGCCGACGAGCACCGCGTCCGCCGACCCCGATGCCGGTCCGCTGTACGCGACGTTCACGCCGCCCGCCGACATGCCCGCCAAGGGGCAGCAGGGCACCCAGGTCATCCCCGCGACCACCTCGGGCTTCGATGCCCGGCCGGCCGGGATCTAGCTGCCGCCGGCGGCGCTGGTGGCGGACGCACCGGCGCTGCCCCTCGTCATCATGATGATGGGACACCCCGGCAACCCCGACCCGAGTTACATCGCCGGAGTGCTCGACGACTTCGCCTCGAAGAACAACGGCCTCGCGCCGATCGTCATCGTCCCCGACCAACTCGGACCCGACGGGAACGATCCTGCCTGCGCCGACTCTCAGGCGTACGGCAACGCCGAGACCTACGTCACGAAGGACGTCGTCGACTGGGCGAAGCAGAACCTCCACATCCTCCAGGACCCGGAGTACTGGGTCATCGCCGGCTACTCCAACGGCGGCGGCTGCGCCGTGAAGTACCTCGCGAAGTACCCCGACCAGTGGAAGAACCTCATCGACGTCTCGGGGGAGCCGTTCCCCGGCTCTGAGGACCCCGGCAGCGTCACGACGACGATCTACGGCGGCGACACGGCGGCGTTCGAAGCGGCCAAGCCGATCAACATCATGAAGGCCGCACCCTCCGGCACGTACGACGGCATGACGGCGGTGTTCACCGCCGGCTCTGAGGACCCGACCTACATCCAGGCCGCGACGGACGTCTCGTCCGAAGCGCAGGCCGTCGGCATCACGGTCACGTACTACGAGGTGCCCGGCGCCGGTCATGTCGGTGACGCGCTGACCGGAGGACTGCAGGAGGGGTTCACCGTGATGTATCCGGTTCTGGGGCTGTCGGCGAGATGACCGAGGGGTGACGGATGCTGCGGCCCGCAGCATCCGTCACCCGACACGTCAGTGCGCGGGAGCCGCAGCGGCCTGCTCGATCCGCGAGCGGGTGATGCGCTTGCGGAAGATCCAGTACGTCCAGCCCTGGTAGGCGAGCACCAGGGGCAGGAACACGAGGGCGGCCCACGACATGATCGTCAAGGTGTAGTCGGTGCTCGACGCGTTCTCGATCGTGAGCGATCCGGCCGGGTCGCCGGTCGACGGCATCACGTAGGGGAACAGGGCGAACCACACCGCGAGCACGGCCGTCACGATCGTGAAGGCGCCGAACCCGAAGGCCCAGCCTTCGCGCCCGCGGGCGTTCGAGATCCACGAGGCGATGAGGAGGACGGCCGCCACCGCCGACAGGATCGCGGTGACGAGCGCGAAATCGCGGCCCTCGCCGAACGCCATGACGACGGTCCAGGCGAGGAACGCGGCGGCGACCGCGATCGTGAGGAGTCCCGCGCGGCCGGCGAGCCGGCGCGCGTCGGCGGCGACCTGGCCGTCGGTCTTCAGCGCGACGAAGTACACGCCGTGCGTGAAGAACAGCAGCAGCGTGGTCAGGCCGCCCAGGAGGCCGTAGGGGTTGAGGAGGGTCAGCAGCGAGCCGGTGAACTCGTGGTCCGCATCCAGAGGCACGCCCTGCACGATGTTGGCGACGGCGACGCCCCAGAGGAACGCCGGCACGGCCGAGCCGATGACGATCATCCGGTCGAAGCCCGCCTTCCACCGCGGCGAGTCGCGCTGGTGGCGGTACTCGAACGAGACGCCGCGCAGGATCAGCGCCAGCAGGATCAGCAGCAGGGCGAGGTAGAAGCCGCTGAAGAGCGTCGCGTACCACTCCGGGAATGCGGCGAACAGACACGCGCCGGCGACGATGACCCAGGTCTCGTTGAGGTCCCACACGGGGCCGATCGTGTTGATGACCTGGCGGCGGCTGATGTCGTTCTTGCCGAGGAACGGCAGCGACATACCGACGCCGAAGTCGAACCCGTCGAGCACGAAGTAGCCGACGAAGAGGAAGCCGACGATCCAGAACCAGAGGTACGCGAGATCCATGATGTGCTCCTGCAGCCCTTAGTAGACCGTCGTCGGGGTGTCTTCGACCGCCTGGGTGCGCGCATCGGGCGCCCCGGGCTCGGGAAGGGGGTCAGGACCCTTCTTGGTCGTCTTCAGGATGAGGCCGAACTCGACCACCGCCAGCGCCGCGTAGATGAGCGTGAACGCGGTCAGCGAGATGAGCACGGTCCATCCGGGCACGGAGGGCGAGACGCCGTCCTCGGTCAGCATGAGGCTGAACACGATCCAGGGCTGGCGGCCCATCTCGGTGAAGACCCAGCCCACGAGGATCGCCAGGAGCGAGGCCGGCCACGCCCAGATCGCGAGCCGCCAGGCCCACGCCGGAACCTCGCGCTTCGCCTTCTTGCGGGTGAGCCACAGGCCGACGACCCCGACGAGCGCGGCGATGCTGCCGAGGCCGATCATCCAGCGGAACGACCAATAGGTGACCCACAGGATCGGCGCGAAGTTGCCGTCGACCTGGTCGGCGAACTGCGGGAACAGCTCGGTCGTGTACAGGTTGTTCAGGTCGTTGATGCCTTCGACGCAGCCGTCGAAGGAGTGCGTCGACAGCAGCGCCAGGAGGTACGGAACACGGATCGAGAACAGCTCGCTGGTGCCGTCTGGCGTGCCCAGTGTGAAGACCGAGAAAGAGGCGTCCGCTCCGCACGCGCTGTCGAACATGGCCTCGGCCGCGGCCATCTTCATCGGCTGCGTCGCCACCATGACGAGGCTCAGCTGGTCGCCCGAGATCGCGACGCCCGCGAAGGCGGCGATGAGGCCCCACAGGCCGAACTTGAGCGACGAGCGCATCATGTCGACGTTCTGCTTGCGCAGCAGGTGCCAGGCGGAGATCGAGACGATCACGCCCGCGGTCATCATGAAGGCCGCGAAGAGGGTATGGGGGAGCGCCGCGAGCGCGACGGGGTTCGTCAGCACCGCGAAGAAGTCGGTCATCTCGGCGCGCGAGCCGTCCTCGGCCATCTTGAAGCCGACGGGGTTCTGCATGAACGCGTTCGCCGCGAGGATGAAGTACGCCGAGAACCACGCGCCGATCGTCGCGATCCAGATGCTCGCGAGGTGCAGGGCCCTGGGCAGCTTGTCCCAGCCGAAGATCCACAGGCCGATGAACGTCGCCTCGAAGAAGAAGGCCATCAGCCCTTCGAAGGCGAGCGGGGCGCCGAACACGTCGCCGACGAAGCGCGAGTACGACGACCAGTTCATGCCGAACTGGAACTCCTGCACGATGCCCGTGACCACGCCCATCGCGAAGTTGATGAGGAAGATCTTCCCGAAGAACCGGGTCAGGTGGAGCCACTTCAGGTTGCCGGTGCGGAACCACGCGGTCTGGAAGATCGCGACCGTCAGCGCCATGCCGAGCGTGAGGGGCACGAAGAGGAAGTGGTACAGCGTCGTGAGGCCGAACTGCCAGCGCGCCAGCAGCAGAGGGTCCAGCAGATCCACGATGCGTCTCTCCGATCGTTCCGGTCTGGTGCGACCACCGTAACATGTGGTCAGACCACACGGGCGACGAATCCCCAGGGGCGCCCGGTGGACCCAGATTCCCAGGAACCCGTCGTCGGGGCGAGCATCCCCGCCGTGAATAATGAGGTTGCACCGGCGCCCGCCGTCCGCCGCGCGACTACCCTCGGAATCATGGCGAGCCGGGCAGAGCGATCGGAGCCGGGCGCGTGAGTGCGATCCCGGTCACGATCGGACGACGGATGCTGCACCCCGCGGCATCCGCGGATCCCGGCGCGTTCGCGACCTCGGCTCCGCCGGCGATCGGCGCCCCGCTCGTCGACACGCACGGGCGCGTGCACCGCGACCTGCGGATCTCGCTGACGGACCGGTGCTCCCTGCGATGCACGTACTGCATGCCGGAGCAGGGCAACGAGTGGCTCGCGAAGACGAGCATCCTCACGCTCGACGAGATCGTGCGCATCGCGCGGGTGGCCGCGGCCGACGGGATCACGACGTTCCGCCTCACCGGCGGCGAGCCCCTGCTGCGCACCGACATCGTCGAGGTGGTGCGCCGGCTGTCCGCGATCACCCGTCCGGACGGGCGCCCCGTCGAGATCGCGATGACGACGAACGGGATCCGGCTGCCGGAGCTTCTTCCTGGCCTCGTCGACGCCGGGCTGAACCGGCTCAACATCTCCATCGACACGCTGCGCCGCGACCGCTTCCACGACCTCACGCGCCGCGACCGCCTGGACGATGTGCTCGACGGGATCGCGGCGGCCGCAGCATCCGCTCTGCGTCCCCTCAAGCTGAATGCGGTGGCGATGCGCGACGTCAACGACGACGAGCTCGTCGATCTGGTGGAGTTCGCCATCGCGCACGACGCGCAGATGCGCTTCATCGAGCAGATGCCGCTGGACGCCGGCCACACCTGGGACCGGACGCGGATGGTGACGCAGGACGAGATCCTGGGCGCGCTGGGCCGCCGCTGGAATCTCACCCCGGTGCCCGGCCGGGGCGGCGCGCCGGCAGCGCGGTGGACCCTCGACGGCGGGCCGCACACCGTCGGCGTGATCGCGTCGGTGACGGCGCCGTTCTGCGGCGACTGCGACCGGCTGCGGCTCACCGCCGACGGGCAGCTGCGCAACTGCCTGTTCTCCACCACCGAGTACGACCTGCTGCCGATCCTGCGCGCCGGTGGCGACGACGGCGAGATCGACGGGATGCTGCGTTCCTGCGTTCACGGCAAGCTCCCGGGCCACGCGATCAACGACCCGGCATTCCTGCAGCCGGCGCGCGGCATGAACGCCATCGGGGGCTGACATGGGCCGCATCACGACGCGCACGCCCGTCACCCGCATCGCGCTCGGCGCCGGAGACACCTCGGTGCGCCGCCGGGCGGACACGCTCGTCGTGGAGGAGCCGCTCGAGATCCGCGTCGCGGGCGAGCCGCTCACCGTGACCATGCGCACCCCGGGGAACGACCTCGAGCTCGCCGCCGGGTTCCTGGTGTCCGAGGGCGTGATCGCCGCGGCCGGCGATCTGCGTTCGGCGATCCACTGCGGCGGACCGGGGACGGGGGCGGTGCCGCCGACACCGCTGCTGACGATCGGCGTCGGCCCGTCTGCGTCGGCGGGGTCGACCGAGAACACGTACAACGTGCTCGATGTCGCCCTTGCCCCCGGTCTCGAGCCGCTCGTGACCGACATCGCGCGCAACTTCTACACCACGAGCTCCTGCGGCGTGTGCGGCACCGCCTCGATCGAGGCGATCGAGAAGCAGTCGCGCTACGACGTGGAGACGGATGCTGCCCCCGTCGACGCGACGCTGATCACGGGTCTTCCCGACGCGCTGCGGGCGGGGCAGACGGTGTTCGACAAGACCGGCGGCCTCCACGCCGCCGCCCTGTTCGACGCCGCGACGGGGGAGCTCCTCGTGCTGCGCGAGGACGTCGGCCGCCACAACGCGGTCGACAAGGTGGTCGGCTGGGCGGTGCTCGAGGACCGGCTGCCGCTGAGCGGAACAGTGCTGCAGGTGTCGGGCCGTGCCAGCTTCGAGCTGGTGCAGAAAGCCGTGATGGCCGGCATCCCGATCCTGTCCGCGGTCTCGGCGCCGTCGTCGCTGGCCGTCGAGCTGGCCGCGGCCTCCGGGCTCACCCTTGTGGGGTTCGTGCGCGGGTCGTCGATGAACGTGTACTCGCGCCCTGACCGCGTTCGGGTCGCCGCCGTGGTGCGCTGAAGCGCGGAGACGCGGTCGGCCTCAGTCGCGGGCGCTGGCGAGCTGCACGACGCACTGCGTCGGGTCGCAGGAGGCGGCGATGCCCTCGACGCGCAGAGGTCCGCCGGCCTGCGCCAGCACGCTGTCCATCAGTCCGATGTGCACGCTGCACAGCACGCCGCGGTGCTCGGCAGACGGCACGTGCGGGCACGGCGTCAGATCGACGGTGAGGTCGCGCTCGTCGACGAGCGGCTCGAAGCCGGCGTCGCCGAGGTCTTCCACCAGCGCATCGAGCTGGTGGAGTGCGTCGGCGCCGAGCTCGGCATCCGTGTCAGAGCCGTAGACGCGACGCAGGAGATCCCCGCGGCGCGCGGCAGCTTCCGCACGTCGGATCGCGACCGGGCTGGAGGCCTCGTCGGCACCGGTGGCGGCGGAGTACAGCACCCGCGGCCGCCCGCGCGTCGTTCGTCGCTCGGTCTCGGCGATCACATAGCCGGCGTCGATGAGGCGCTGCACGTGCTCTCGCACCGTGTTGGCGTGCAGGCCGGTGGCCTCGACGAGTTCGGAGACCGCCCGCTGCGGGCGTTCTTGCAGCAGGTGCATGATCTCGACGCGGGAGTAGCTCGAGATCGCGCTGTACCCGGTCGTCATGGTCCCATTATCGCGGGACGCCAGGGCGACCGGGTGCGCGCAGGCTCACCCGCGTCGGATCAGAAGAGCTGACCGAAGATGAGGATCGCGATGAAGAAGACCGCGACGATGCCGACGATGATCGCGAGCGTGCGGCCGGACAGCTTGGCGACGCCCCAGCCGACCAGCACGGGGATGGCGAACAGGAACAGCGCGACGATCCACCAGAACGCCGAGTAGGCGCCGCTCGTGGCGTCCTCGAGGCGTCCGCCGAAGAGCTGCTGCGTCGCCGGGTGGGTCGCGAAGCGCACGGCGATGGAGATGGGGACCGCCACGAACACGAAGACGACGAGTCCGATGAGCCAGCCCCAGAGGGTGGCGCTTCCGCCGCCCGAGAGGACGCCGCCGTGGAGTTCGGGTTCGGGCTTCTGCTGCTGCTTGCCTGATGCCATGGGCATGACTCTAGTGGCGCGGGGTGGCGCTGCGTCGCACGATCTGGCCCCGACATGGCGCTGTCCGCCGGCGGGGACGGGCGGACAGCGTCGGGGCGCCAGGGAGAGCCGCCACTGGGGGAGCGGTCTCCGCGCTCACCATCCACGCTCGCCGTCCGTCAGGGGGTGGAGCTTCGGGGCGCGCGATCGCGGGGTCTGAGATCAAGGTACGCCCGTCGGCGGTCGTCACAAGGGGTATTGCCTGTGGGTCTCCTGAGTGCTAGCAGGTCGCGCCGATCGACCGTGTTCGTGTGCTCTCGTGGTGGGATGGGACCGACATGAGCCAGCCGCTTCCTTCCCCCGCCTCTGCTGCCGAGATCGCCGCTGCGGTGCGGGGTCGCGCGGTGACCGCCCGCGACGTCGTCGAGGAGCATCTCGCCCGCATCGCGCGGGTCGATCCCGGCGTCAACGCGCTCACCGTCGTGTTCGCCGACCTCGCTCGCACCGCGGCTTCCGAGGTCGACGCCGCGCTCGCCGCAGGCCGCGATCCCGGGCCCCTCGCCGGGGTGCCGATCTCCGTGAAGGAGAACATCGACCTCACCTGGTCGGCGACGACCAACGGCTGGCGCGGACTCGCGGACGCCGTACCGGCACGCGACGCCACCATCGTGCACCGGGTGCGGGCTGCCGGGGCGGTGCCCGTGGCACGCGGCAACATGCCCGACTTCGGCATGCGGTGGGACACCGACAACGACGTGTTCGGCCGCACGCTCAACCCGTGGAACCGCGAACGCAGCGCCGGCGGATCCAGCGGGGGCGACGCCGTCGCCGTCGCGACCGGCATGAGTGCGCTCGGCCTCGGCAACGACTTCGGTGGCTCGCTCCGGCTGCCCGCCTATGCCGCGGGCGTGGTGGGCCTGCGCCCCTCGCAGGGGCGGGTGCCGCGCGCTGCCGTGCAGGGGCAGCCGGTCGCACTCACGCTCCAGCAGTTCTCGGTGAACGGGCCGATGGCGCGTGGCGTCGACGACGTCGTCCTCGCGCTCGGGGTGATGCAGGGATGGGATGCTGCAGACCCGATGTCGCTCGCCGCGTCCGCGCTGCGCCCCGAAGAGGCGCCACGGCGCGTGGGCGTCGTGCGCGGGTCCGCGGGCGTCGAGGCGGATCCCGAGGTGGCCGCCGGAATCGACCGGGCGGCAGCATCCCTCACCCGCGCCGGGTGGGAGGTCGTCGACGTCGATGCTCCGCGGCTCGAGGAGGCGGCGGTGCTGTGGCGGCGACTGTCGTGCACCGACATGCTGATCTCGCTCGATCCGGCCGCACTGGGGCAGCCCCTGGGGCGGTCGGCCACCGAGTTCCTGCGCGACAGCACCGCCGCCGCGCGCCCGTACGAGTCGGCGCGCGAGTACGCGGAGGCGTGGGCGCGCCGCGCGGTGATCGCGGCGGACTGGCGACGCCTGCAGGTGGAGGTGCCGGTCATCCTGGGACCGGTGTCGACCTCCCGGATGCGCGAGCCGGACCACGACCTGGGCGGTCAGGAGGCCGCGGACCGCGCGTGGCGCGACCTCTGGCTGACGGTCGTCGTGAACTTCCTCGGGCTGCCGGCGCTGGCGCTGCCCGCCGGCATCGGCGCCGACGGCATGCCGACGGGCGTGCAGCTGATCGGGCCCGCGTTCGGTGAAGAGCTGCTGTTCGAGGCGGGGCGTGCAGTGGAGGCGGGGGTGCCGCCGCTGCCGCCCTTGTGACGCACGTCCCGGGTGACCGGCCGCACACCCAGGTGCGTGATCGACCGCGTCGAGACCATGGAGGCGGACGCGAGCCGGCGGCCGGCGCGTATCAGCAGCGTCCGCCGGCTCTCTTCGATGACAGGAGCGGGGAACGGGGGACCGATGGCCAGCACACCGACGGGGCCGATCCGCCTGCCGGACCTGCGCGGGCGCACGGCGCTGGTCACCGGCGCGAGCGACGGCGTCGGCGTCGAGATCGCGCGAGGGCTCGCGGGCGCGGGCGCGGACCTGGTGCTGCCCGTTCGCAATCGCGACAAAGGCACGCGTGCGGCCGAGAGCGTGTGGGAGACCGCGCCGGAGGCCGAGATCTCGCTGCGCGACCTGGACCTCGCGCGCCTGGACTCCGTGCGTGCGCTTGCGGAATCGCTCCGCGCCGAGCGCGCTCCTCTGGATCTCGTCGTGCTCAACGCCGGCATCGTGCTGCTCGGCGACCCCGAACGACATGTGAGCGACGACGGATTCGAGCTGCATCTCCAGACGAACTTCCTCGGGCACTTCGCCCTGACGACGGCCCTGCTGCCCCTGCTGCGCGAACGGCGCGCGCGCATCGTCGTGCAGTTGAGCCTTGCCGCAGGCGTCTCGAGGATCGCGTGGGATGACCTGCAGACCGCGCGGCGCTACTCGGCGCTGCGCGCCTATGGGGCCTCGAAGGTGGCGCTGGGGCTCTTCGGCTACGAGCTCGCACGACGCTCGGAGGCCGAGGGCTGGGGCGTCGTCGTGCACCTGAGCCACCCCGGCGTCGTGCCCGACACCGGGATCGCCCCCGCCATGCGCGCTCGTGATCGCGGTGGTCCGGGGCGTGCGCTGGCGGAGCGCCTGGGCAACACCCCGGCGCAGGCGGCGCAGCCGGCACTGCTCGCTGCCGTGACGATCGACCCTGCGCCCGGCTTCTTCGGGCCCACCGGCGTGCTGCACTTCGGCGGACCGGCGGGCCCCGTGCCTCGGTACCGGCGGCTGGCCGACCCCGATGCGGGCGGCCGGCTCTGGGCGGCGGCCGAAGAGCTGCTGCGGGACCGCGCGGACGCGGTGCGCGCCTGACCGCGCCGCGGCGACGGGCGGTGGCGCGGCGAGGTCAGCGGTGGGCCGCGCGCCCTACGGGATGGGCGTCTCCGGCGGCTGCGGGAACGCCGGCTCCTCGGGATGCGGAGCCAGCGGCTCCTCGGGCCACGGGGCGGTCGGCTCGTCCGGCGTCGTCGGAAAGCCGGGGGCGGGGTCGGGCTGCGGGGAAGGGGCGCGCTCGGGAGAGCCCGGCCCGGGCGGCATCTCGCCCGGCGGGGTCTGACCCGGCAGCGGCTCGGGGACGGTAGGGTCGGTCATGACGTCTCCTGCGGAGGATGAGGGCGGGCACTTCGCTTCCGCCTGTGTCGCCAGCCTGCTCCGGGGGCGGCTCGGCGGGCAGGGCCTTGACCTCGCGCGCGTGAGGGATTAGCCGCGACAGCCCGGGGACACCGGCGCGGGCGGGGTCGCCGTGCGTGCAAGGAGGCCGTCGCAGGATCCTTAGGCTGGAGGCGTGGCATCCGTTCTCAACATCTCGGCGTACCTGTTCACGCGCCTCGACGACGCGGCCGAGCTCCGTCCGGTGCTGCGCGATCGCGCGGTCGCCGCGGGCCTGAAAGGCACGATCCTGCTCGCCGAGGAGGGGATCAACCTGTTCCTCGCGGGCGACCAGGTCGCGGTCCGCGGCTTCGTCGACGAGCTGCGGGCGGATCCGCGCTTCGCGGCGCTCACGACGAAGGAGAGCTGGTCGGACGCGCAGCCGTTCGGCAGGATGCTCGTCAAGGTCAAGCGCGAGATCATCCGCATGGACCACCCCACCATCCGCCCCGAGGCGAGCCGCGCGCCGGCCGTCGCACCCGCGACCCTCCGGCGCTGGCTCGACAGCGGCCACGATGACGACGGCCGGGACGTCGTCCTTCTCGACACCAGGAACGCGTTCGAGGTCGACTACGGCTCCTTCGACGGCGCGCTCGACTGGCGCATCGAACGGTTCACGCAGTTCCCGGATGCTGCGGCCGCCGCCGCGGCGGATCTCGAGGGGAAGACCGTCGTGAGCTACTGCACGGGCGGCATCCGCTGCGAGAAGGCCGCGATCTATCTGCGCGAGGTGGGGGTCGACGCCTACCAGCTGGACGGCGGGATCCTCGGCTACTTCGAGCACGTCGGCGGCGACCACTGGAGCGGCGAGTGCTTCGTGTTCGACGAGCGGGAGGCGCTGACCCCGGGCCTGGCCCCGAAGGCGGGAGCACTCGCGTGACGGCGCAGGAGTCTGCGACCGACGCTCGTCGCACCGGACGGGCCGGCGGGTGGACGGCGCTCACCGTCGACGTCCTCCTCGTGATCGCGTTCGCCGCGATCGGTCGTGCGAGCCATGACTCCGACGTCTGGGCGGGCCTCGGGCAGACCGCCTGGCCGTTCCTGGCCGGGCTGGGGATCGGCTGGCTCGTGACGCGAGCGTGGCGCGCGCCCTCGTCGCCCGTGCGCACCGGCCTGGGCGTCTGGGCGATCACCGTCGGCGGGGGGATGCTGCTGCGCTGGGTGTCGGGTCAGGGCACAGCCCTTCCGTTCGTCATCGTCGCGTCGCTCACCCTGCTGATCGCGCTCGTGGGATGGCGCGTCATCGTCGTGGTCGTTCGCCGCGTCCGCCGGCGCTGACGCGGAGCGGGCTCAGGTCGCCTTGCGGAGGCCGGTCTCGATGACGATCCGGTTGCCCTCGATGACGCCCGGTCCGTCGCCCGGAAGCGGCGCGGGCGCCGGGATGACCTGCTCGGCCTCCCACACGGCACGGGCGTTCTCAGCGGTCGGGTAGAAGAACTCCTCGACCCCGAGGAGTCCGCCGGATGAGTGCGACGGAGTCTCTCCGCGCCGGCGACGGCGGTGTGTGTCGAGAGCGAACCACAGGAAGTAGACGGGCAGCGCGACGACGGCGGTGACGAATCCCCACACCATCGCGTCGCCGACCGACATGGCGACAGCGTACGTCGCCGGCCGCAGCATGCGGTACCACGTCAGCGATGAGCGTACGCCTGCAGGGTGACCTCCGGAGGCAGCTCGGCGAACCACGCCTCGAACGGCACCGGGGACCCGTCGGCGGGCACGACGTCGACCCACGTCGTGGCGGCGCCCAGGATGCGGCCGTCGTTCGCCCGGGCGAGCACCGTGACGGTGACGTACCGCTGATCATCGGCGAAGCGTCCGCTCACCGTGCCTGTCGCGGTGCCCGGCGGAATGAGCGTCGACGGGCCGCTGCGGTCGGCGGTGCCGGTGACTCCGTCGACGGTGAAGGAGCCTGTCTCAGCCGCGGGCGAGAGGGTCGCTTCCGAAGCCTCGGGAACGGTCAGCCCGATGGCGTCGATCTGCCCTCCGCCCTCGAGGGTGAAATAGCCGACGATCGCGGTCTGGCCCGACAGGAGGGTCGCGGCCGACATCGCGGAACTGATCACGGAGCCGTCTGCGGCGAACGCCTGCGCCTCGAGGAAAGCATCGAACACGTAGTCGGCGTTCGGGTTGTCGACCACGACGACGTACCACCAGGTGTCGCCGAAGTCGTGCCCGAAGGCGGTCTCCGTCACCACCGGTTGCTGAGGCGTCGGGAATTGCGCGCCGGCGTCGGGCTGCCCGTCCGTTCCCGGCGCGGCGTTGCTCGGCGTGGCGTCGTCGTAGTAGCCGTCGTCCCCGCCGACGACGACGTCTTCGCCGGAGGAGGAGCCGAGCGGCCCGAGCACCCACGCGGCCGCGACCACGATGGACACGAGGCCGCCGAGGATCGAGGTCGCCAGCGCGCCGGCGCCGAAGCCCTTGCCGCCCTGATTCCTGCTGATGAGTGCGACGAGCGACAGCACGAACGCGGTGAGAAGGAGCAGCGGCGAGAACCAGCCGGCGCCCGAGCCCATGACGGCACCGAGAAGGAGGATGAACAGCCCTGCGCAGGCGAAGACCAGTGCGACGATGGCCAGCCCCCGGGGCCGCCCATCGCGGCCACCGGGCGCGGAGTACGGGGCTCCGGCAGTCGCCGCGGGTGAGCCTGGCACACCGGGGTAGCCCGCGGTGCCGGGGTCGCCCGCGGGACCGGGGTACCCCGCGGCACCGGGGTAGCCCGCGGTGCCGGGGTAGCCCGCGGGACCGGGGTAGCCGGAAGCGGCGCGAGCGCCGGCGGCAGGGTCCCGCGCGTAGGGCGGGAGCGGATGCTCGGCTCCAGCCGGGTCGGTGCCTGGAAGCGCGTAGCCGTGTGGCGCGGCGTAGGGGCTCGAGGCCTCGTGTGCCGCCGGCGAAGGGACGGCGTCGCCGGGCTCCGGTGCCGCGTAGGCGGGGACCGCATACCGCGGCGCGTCGAGGTCGGGCGCGCTGTAGCGCCGCGGAAGGGACGTGCCGTGAGGAGCTGTCGCATCGGCGGACGCGCCGGACGTCGCCGCGTCGGCCGGGTCGTCCGGAGGCAGGGGATCGGACATGAGGCTCCTGTTCTCGGTCTCCTGGGTGCCCAACCTAGCGAAGGTGCGCGCTGTGCGCGGTGGGGTGGTGCGCACCGGGTGCGCCGACACGAGGCAGCGCCCCCTGCGCAGCCCTGAGCGGGCGGTGCAGGGGGCGCCTCGTGGCGACGAGCGAGGTCAGCTCAGCCCGTTGTCGGCGAGCCAGTCCTTGGCGATGTCTTCGGACGAGCGCTGGTCGACGGTCGACTCGACGTTGAGCGCGACGAGGCCCTCGGGCGTCAGCGCGGCGCTCACCGCGTTGATCACATCGGCGATCTCGTCGGCGATGTCGGCGTTCACGAGCGGGACGACGTTCGACGCCAGGAAGAGGCCCTCGGGGTCTTCGAGGGTCACCAGATCGTCGGTCTCGATGCGCGGGTCGGCGCTGTAGACGTTCGCGACCTGGATGTTGCCGGCCACGAGTTCGTCGACGGTGGTGTCGGCGGTCGGCTGGAACGAGACCGTGACGCCGTAGACGTCCTGCAGACCCGTCGGACCGTATGGCCGCTCCTCGAGCTCGGGCGCGCCGCCCAGCACGAGTCCGTCGATGCCGGCGAGGTCGCCGATCGAGGCGAGTCCGTTCTCCTCGGCGAACGCGGCCGTGACGTTGTACGAGTCCTGGTCGGTCGCCGACGACTGTTCGAGCACGGTCAGGCCTTCGGGCAGGGCATCCTGCAGTGCCGCGTAGACGTCGTCCGCGGTCGTCGCGGTGGTGTCGGGCTCGAAGAACTGCAGCAGGTTGCCGGTGTACTCCGGGAACAGATCGATCGAGCCGTCCTCGAGCGACGGCATGTACGCGTCGCGCTGGCCGATGTTGAAGTTGCGCTCGACGGTGAAGCCGGCTCCCTCGAGTGCCTGCGCGTAGATCTCGGCGATGATCTCGTTCGAGTAGTAGGCCTGCGAGCCGATGACGATCGTCGAGGCGTCGGCGGTGTCACCGCTGTCGGTGCTGCCGCCGAGCGGGTCGCCCGAAGCGCAGCCGGCGAGGGCGAGTGCCGCGACCGCGGTGCCGGCCAGTGCGATGGCCAGGCGGGTTCGTGCTGTGGACATTGTCGTACCTCCGATGGGTGGTGAGGGTCAGCGAGAGAACTGCGGTGCGCGGACGAGCGCGGGGATGCCGCCGCGGGAGCGGGCGGGGCGGGCGTCCGTGCGGGGGACGGCGAAGCGGGCGAGCAGCGCGAAGAGTCCGTCGAGCACGAGGGCCAGCGCGACGATGACGATGGAAGCGCCCAGGATCTCGGCGAAGTCGCGTGTGCCGAGTCCTTGGATGATGTAGAAGCCGAGGCCCCCGAGCCCGACGTAGGCGGCGATGGTCACGGTCGCGACCACCTGCAGCGTCGCGGAGCGGAGTCCGCCGATGAGGAGCGACAGGCCGAGGGGCATCTCGATCCGGAACAGGATCTGCCACTCGGTCATTCCCATCGCGCGGCCGGCGTCGATGACGGTCCGGTCGATCGACTCGACGCCCGCGTATGCACCGGCCAGGATCGACGGGATCGCCAGGATGACGAACACCGTCACCGCCGCCTCGGTCTTGAGGTTGACACCGAAGAGCATGACGAGCAGCACGACGAGGCCGAGGGCGGGCAGCGCGCGGGCCGCGCCAGACAGGAACACCGCGACCTCGCGCCCGCGCCCGGTGTGGCCGATGAGCCAGCCGATCGGGATCGCGATCACCGCCGCGATGGCGACGGAGCCGAAGGTGAACGCGAGGTGCTGCGCGATCGCGGTGGGCAGCGGCAGGGTTCCGGTCAGTCGCTCGGGTGAGAAGATCCAGGCGAAGGCCTCGGCCAGAAGGTTCATGCCGTCACCGCCCGAAGTCGTGCGGTCCGCGGCGCACGGGCGCGTCGCGTCCACGGCATGAGGGCGCGGCCGGCCAGCATGAGCAGCGCGTCGACGACCACCGCGATGATCACGACGGCGACGACGCCCGCGAACACCTCGGCGATGATGCGACGCTGCGAGCCGTTCGTGAAGAGGTAGCCGAGGTTCTGCACGCCGATCAGCGTGCCGACGGTGGCGAGTGAGATCGTCGACATCGCGGTGACCCGCAGTCCTGCCAGGACCACCGGTCCCGCCAGCGGGAAGTCCACGGTCCAGAACCGCCGCCACGGGCCGAAGCCGACCGCGACCGCAGCAGAGCGCGTCACCGGATCGACGGAGGCCAGGCCGTCGGTCACCGAGCGGGTCATGATGGCGACGGCGTAGATCGTGAGTGCGACGACGAGGTTCAGCTCGGACAGGTAGGGGATGCCGAAAAGAGTGAGCACGGCGAAGAGGGCGAACGACGGGATCGTGTACAGCAGCCCGATCACGGTGAGCACGGTGCCGCGGAGCGTGGTGTACCGGAAGGCCACCCACCCGAGCGGAACCGACAGGACGAAGCCCGCAGCGATCGCGATCGCGCTCTGCCGCAGATGATCCAGGGTGAGCGCCCAGATCAGGTCGACGTTGTCGGCGACCCAGTTCACGGCGCGTCCTCCACGAGCACGCCCTGTGTGCGCCCGGCGGCGTCCACGAGCACCGTGCCACGCGCGGTGCGCTTCGCGCGCAGTGCGCGCGTGCCGCGCTCGACCCCGATGAAGTCGGCCACGAAGTCGCTCGCCGGATCCTCGATGATCTCGCTCGGGCTGCCGATCTGGGCGATGCGGGCGCCTTTCTCGAGGATCACGACCTGGTCGCCGAGGAGGAACGCCTCGTCGATGTCGTGCGTGACGAAGACGATCGTCTTGTCGAGCTCCTTCTGCAGGCGGAGCGTCTCGGTCTGCAGCTCGCGGCGCACGATCGGGTCGACCGCGCCGAACGGCTCGTCCATCAGGAGGATGTTCGGGTCGACCGCGAGGGCGCGCGCGACGCCGACGCGCTGCTGCTGGCCGCCGGACAGCTGGCTCGGGTATCGCTTGGCGAGTCCGCGCTCGAGGCCCACGACGTCCATGAGTTCGAGCGCGCGCTCGCGCGCCTTCGCCTTGGGGACGCCGCTCAGCACGGGGACCGTGGCGATGTTGTCGACGACGGAGAAGTGGGGGAGCAGGCCGGCGTTCTGCAGCACGTAGCCGATGCCCCGCCGCAGGGTGACGGGGTCGCGCTCCGAGATCGGCTCGTCGTCGATCGTGATGACGCCGCCGGTCGGATCGACGAGTCGGTTGATCATGCGCAGCAGGGTCGTCTTGCCGCTGCCCGACGAGCCGACCAGGACGGTCGTCTTGCGCGCGGGGATGAGCACGCTGAAATCCTCGACGGCGGCCGTGCCATCGGGATATCGCTTCGAGACCCCACGGAATTCGATCGCCATGCTGCCCTTTCGGCCGGGGTTCCCACATAACCACAGGCCGCAGACATGACGGCCGAGGCTGGACAGACGCCGTAACCTGGGCCATCCTTCCCCCTGCGGACGCCCCTGGCAACCGCTTCGCCGTGTCATCGCCGGCCGCTACGTTAGGGCCCATGACTGCTCGCGAGTACGACCTCATCGTCATCGGCGGCGGCCCCGTGGGCGAGAACGTCGCCGACAGGGCCACCCAGGGCGGCCTGTCGGTCGTCGTCGTGGAGAGCGAGCTCGTCGGAGGCGAGTGCTCGTACTGGGCGTGCATCCCCTCGAAGGCGATGCTGCGCGCGAGCGCGGCGGTGCAGGCGGCCCGCCGGGTGAAGGGGGCCGCCGAGGCGGTCACCGGAACCGTCGACGTAGCCAGGACCCTGGTGCGCCGCGACGAGCTCGTGCACAACTGGGACGACACGTCGCAGGTGGACTGGCTCCAGGGCGCGGGCATCGATCTCGTCCGCGGCCACGGGCGCCTCACGGGCGAGCGCGAGGTCACCGTCACCGCTGCCGACGGTGTCGAGAAGGTCCTCGTCGCACGCCACGCCGTCGTGGTGTCGACCGGCTCGGCGGCGCTCCTGCCCGACATCCCGGGCCTGCGCGAGGTCGAGCCCTGGACCAGTCGCGAGGCCACGGGCGTGCGCGACGTGCCGACGTCGCTCGCGGTGCTCGGCGGCGGCACGGTCGGCAGTGAGATGGCGACGCTGTACACGTCGTTCGGTTCCACCGTGACCCTGATCGCCCGCTCCGGGCTGCTGCGGGGCGTGGAGCCCTTCGCCGGCGAGGCCGTCCAGAAGGCGCTGACGGATGCCGGGGCGACCGTCAGGACCGGGGTCGAGGTCGAGGGGGTCTCGCGCGACGACGACGGCGAGGTCGTGCTGTCGCTGTCGGACGGGTCGGAGGTGCGGGCCGCCGAGGTGCTGGTGGCGACGGGCCGCGTGCCGCGCACCGAGGACCTCGGCCTGGAGACGGTCGGGCTCGAGCCCGGCTCCTGGCTCGACGTCGACGACACGCTGCGGGTGCGGGGGGTGGACTGGCTGTACGCCGTCGGCGATGTCAACCACCGCGCCCTGCTCACCCACCAGGGCAAGTACCAGGGTCGCGCCGCGGGCGACGTCATCGCCGCACGGGCGAAGGCCGCCGAGGTCGACGACGCGCCGTGGGGCAGGCACGTCGCCACCGCCGATCACTCGGCGGTGCCGCAGGTGGTCTTCACCGATCCTGAGATCGCGGCGGTCGGGCACACCGAGAAGTCGGCCCGCGACGCGGGACTCAGCATCCGTGTCATCGACTACGACCTGTACTGGATCGCGGGGGCGAGCGAGGTCGCCGACGACTACCAGGGGCGAGCGCGGGCGATCGTGGACGAGGAGCGCCGCGTGCTCGTCGGTGCGACGTTCGTCGGGCAGGACGTGGGCGAGATGCTTCACGCCGCCACGATCGCGATCGTCGGCGAGGTGCCGATCGAGCGGCTGTGGCACGCGGTGCCGTCGTATCCGACGATCAGCGAGGTGTGGCTGCGGTGGCTCGAGGAGTACGGGCGCTGACCCGCACCCGCCGTTATGCCGGGGGCGCGGGGTACGGGCGCTCCGTGAGGATCCTCGCCAGGTGGGCGGCGTTGCGGGCGAGCGTGGCCGTCGCCGTGGCGACCTTCTCGGGCGTCGCCGGCAGATCCTTGTAGTCGGTCGTCTGCATCGCCTCGCCGTTCCAGTACACGCCGCCTTGCGACGGGATGCTGAAGCCGACGTCGCCGAGTGCCTGATACGCGTCGGCGGTGATGGCGTGGGCGCCGTCCTCGTTGCCGACGACGACCGTCACGGCGACCTTGCCGGCGAGGATCGCACGGCCCTCGTCGTCGGTCTCGGCCAGTTCGGCGTCGAGCCGCTCGAGCACACGCTGAGCGACACTGGACATGTGCCCCATCCAGGTCGGCGTCGCGAAGACGAGGATGTCGGCGGCCATGACCTTCTCACGGATCCGCGGCCACTCGTCGCCGTCGCCCATGTCGGCGTCGACACCCGGCCGGACGTCGAAGTCGACGACGCGCACCTGCTCGCCTTCGACGTCGTGCTGGGAGAGCGCGTCGAGGACCTGCTGCGCGAGCAGCTCGCCGCTCGACTTCCCGGGAGACGGCTTGAGTGTGCAGTTCAGTGCGAGTGCGCGGAGCATGAGGGTTCCTTTCACGTCCTCGGGCAGGCTACGGACCCGGCGTGCTCTCGGCCCGGGGGTTGACACAGCATCCCCGGAGTGCCGCGAGGTACGCTGACCTCGCACCGCCGCCGTGAGGAGGACCGTCATGCGACCTGAGCCGATGCCGGTCGGTCCCGGCCAGGAATCGGTGTGGGACTACCCTCGCCCGCCGCGCCTCGAGCGGGTCGAGCGCACAGCGCGGATCCGGCTGGGCGGCGAGGTCATCGTCGACACCGATGACGTCGTCCGCATCCTCGAGACGAGCCATCCACCGGTGTACTACCTGCCGATCCACGCATTCGCCGACGGGGCCCTCGCACCTGGTGAGGGGGCGTCGTACTGCGAGTTCAAGGGCGGCGCCGCCTACTTCGACGTGCGCGGAGGAGGCGCGGTGCGCCCGCGCGCGGCGTGGACGTACCCGCGTCCGTCCGCGGGCTTCGAGCCCCTCGTGGGGCGGGTGGCGGTGTACGCGCGAGAGATGGACGACTGCACGCTCGACGGTGTCGAGGTCGTGCCCCAGCCCGGGCGCTTCTACGGCGGGTGGATCACCCCCGAGATCGTCGGTCCCTTCAAAGGCTCACCGGGTTCTCTCGGCTGGTGAGGAGGACGGATGCTGCCGCATCCCTCCCGCGGGAACACAGCGAACACCCAGCCCGATCCCTTGCTCACCGATATATCGGTAGGTATCGTCAGGGTATCGGTGCACGCTCGTTCAGGAGGTCGTCATGAGCGGTTCGTTCCAGGGATTCGGTCAGCGTCCAGGGGGGCAGGGCTCGGGGCTTCCGGGCAGCTTCTGGGACGCGATGGACCAGTTGAAAGAGACGTTCGAGAAGGGCTTCTCGCCGCGCGCCACGAAGGGGGACGTGCGCGCAGCGGTGCTCGCGATCCTCGCCGAGAAGCCCATGCACGGGTATCAGATCATCCAGGAGATCGAGGCGCGCAGCGACGGCGCATGGAAGCCGAGCCCCGGCTCGGTCTATCCGACGCTGCAGCTGCTCGCCGACGAGGGTCTGGTCGCCGCCGAGGAGTCGAACGGCAAGAAGACGTACTCGCTCACCGAGGCGGGCCGCGCCGAGGCGGCTGCGGCCGAGGGCCAGTCGGCGCCGTGGGAGTCGGCAGGGTCGCGCGACTCAGGACGCGCCACCGCGCTCCCGAAGGCCGGCGCGAAGCTCGCCCAGGCCGCCGCGACGGTCGGCCGCAGCGGCACGCCCGAGCAGGTGGCCAAGGCCGTCGAGGTACTCGACGAGGCGCGGCGTAAGCTCTACTCGATCCTGGCTCAGGACTGACGGCCGGCGTGCCGGCGGACGGCGTCGGCCCGGGGCCTCGGGTTCGGGGCGGGGGGCGCACGATCCCGGGCGACCGGGATCGCACGCACCCCCGAACCAGCTGACCAGCACTGCCTAGGAGCTTCGATGGCCGACGTCGGGAACCCGCGCGCCCGCTATCGCCGGATCCTGCGCTTCGCCGGCCGCTACATGGTGCAGGCGTGGTGGTACGAGCTGATCCTCCCGCGGTTCGGCTTCGGCGCCCTCGCCGCACGCGGCCGCGCGAAGCGCCTCCAGAACATCGCCCGCCGGTTCCACGCGCTCGCCGTCCAGTACGGCGGTCTCATGATCAAGGTCGGTCAGTTCCTCTCGTCGCGGCTGGACGTGCTGCCCCCCGAGATCACGAAGGAGCTGGAGGGGCTGCAGGACGAGGTCCCGCCGGTCGCCTTCCCCGCGATCCGCGAGCTCGCAGAGGCCGAACTGGGTGTTCCTCTCGACCGGGCGTTCGAGTGGGTCGACGAGACACCCGTGGCCGCAGCATCCCTCGGCCAAGCGCATCGTGCGCGGCTGACGCCGGCCGACGCGGCGGAGACCGGCTTCGCCGACGTCGTCGTCAAGGTGCAGCGGCCGGGCATCGAGGAGATCGTCGACGTCGACCTGGCGGCGCTGCGGCGAGTGGCCGGCTGGCTCAGTCGCGTGCGCGTCGTGCGCGACCACGTCGACCTTCCCGCGCTGGTGGAGGAGTTCGCCCACACGAGCCGCCAGGAGATCGACTACCTGCACGAAGCGCAGAACGCGGAGCGGTTCGCGTCCGACTTCGCGGGCGACCCCCGCGTCACCGTGCCCGAGATCGCGTGGGAGCGCACGACGCGCCGCGTGCTGACGCTCGCCGACGTCACGGCGATCAAGATCAACGACGTCGACGGGCTGCGCGCTGCGGGCATCGATCCCGCGGAGGTGGCGGTCGAGTTCGCGAACGTCATGTTCGACCAGCTGTTCCTGCGGGGCTTCTTCCACGCCGACCCCCACCCGGGCAACATCTTCGTGACGCCGGTCGCCCGTTCGGCCGGCGATGCCCGTCACCCGTGGACCCTGACCTTCATCGACTTCGGCATGATGGGCGAGGTCCCCGACACGCTGAGGCACAGCCTGCAGCGGCTCATGATCGCCGTCGCCTCGCGCAACAGCGCGCAGATGATCGAGAGCATCCGCGCCGTCGGCGTGCTCCTCCCGTCGGCCGACACGATCGAGCTCGAACGCGCCATGACGGCGCTGTTCGCGCGCTTCGGCGGCATGGGGTTCGCGGAGCTGCAGGAGGTGGATCCCCGCGAGTTCCGCCAGTTCGCCAAGGAGTTCGGCGACGTGATGCGCTCACTGCCGTTCCAGCTGCCCGAGAACTTCCTGCTGATCATCCGGGCAGTGTCGCTCACCAGCGGCATGTGCAGCTCGCTCGATCCCGCGTTCAACGTGTGGGACGCCGTGGAGCCGTATGCCGCCCGACTGCTGCGCGACGAGCGGGGCAACGCCGCGAAGGCGCTCGCGCAGGAGGCGGCGTCGGTGGCCGGCGTCGTCGCGCGACTGCCGCGCCGCCTCGACGACATGGTCACGCGCATCGAGGACGGACGCCTGGTCGCCGACGTGCCGAAGCTCGACCGGTGGCTGCGCCGCCTCGAACGCATGGGCCGACGCGTCGTGGCGGCGGTCCTCTTCGCCGGGCTGCTGATCAGCGGCGCGGTGCTGCGCGCCGAAGACCTCACGATCGGCACCGTGCTGATGATCGCGTCGCTCGTACCGGTGCTCTACGCGCTGTTCGCGGGATTCTCGGGCCGGCGCGGACCCCACGGCTGAGGGGCCTCACCCAGTACGGTGGCACCCAGGAACTCGTCCTCGGGGGTGCGTGTGGTCTGGGCGGTCATCGTGAGGGGTGCGGATCTGCTCGTGCAGCTCGCGCTGATCTGGCTCGGACTCGCCATCATCCTCGCGGAGGACGTCGAGGGCACCCTCGACGCGCTCGCCGGCTGGTGCGTGCTCGGCAGTCTCTACTGGCTGGCTTCCGTCATCGTCGTGGGCACGAGCGTGAAGCGTTCCCGGATCGCCGCCCCCCGCTGGATCGGACGGTTCGATGCGCACCCGGTCGTCGCCGCCGTCTCCGTGACGGCGACGTTCCTCGCGAGCATCGTGGGGATCATCGCCGCCACCGAGATCCTGGTCCTGCGCAACGACCCCGATTGGGCGGTGTGGGTGGAGATCGTCGGCGTGCTCGCGATGCTGCTGTCGTGGGCGCTCTACCACTGGGGCTTCGCGCGCATCTACGACCGCCGGTACCGGCTCGCCGTCATCCCGCCGCTGATCTTCCCCGGCACGGAGAGCCCGCGGCTGGCCGACTTCGTGTACTTCTCGTTCACGAACGCGACGACGTTCTCGGTCTCGGACGTGCAGGTGGTCACGACACGGATGCGGTGGACCGTCGTGTGGCACACCACGACGAGCTTCTTCCTCAACGCGCTCATCATCGTGCTGGCCTTCACCACGATCATCAACGCGGCGCCTCCTGCTCCCTAGACTTCGAGCACGGGGCGTCGTCGACGCCCGACCACACGAGCAGAGGAGCGGTGATGCAGCTGGGAATGGTGGGCCTCGGCCGGATGGGCGGCAACATCGTGCGTCGCCTGATGCGAGACGGGCACGAATGCGTCGTGTACGACGTGAGTGCCGACGCCGTCGCGGGCCTGGCGGCGGAAGGCGCCGACGGCGCGGGAAGCCTCGCCGAGCTGGTCGCGCAGCTCGAGGCGCCGCGTGCCGTCTGGCTCATGATCCCCGCAGGGCTCACCGGCAAGGTCGTCGACGAGGTCGCCGCGCTGCTCGAGCCGGGCGACATCATCATCGACGGGGGCAACTCGAACTACCGCGACGACGTGCGGCGCGCGGCCGTGCTGCGCGCGAGCGGCATCCACTACGTCGACGTGGGCACGAGCGGCGGGGTGTTCGGGCTGGAGCGCGGCTACTGCCTCATGGTCGGCGGACCCGACGAGGCGTTCGCGCGCATCGAGCCGATCCTCCGGACGATCGCGCCCGGAAGCGGCGAGGTCGGGCGCACGCCCGGGCGCACCGGTGACTTCGCCCCCGAGGAGCTGGGGTACCTGCACTGCGGGCCGTCGGGCGCGGGCCACTTCGTGAAGATGGTGCACAACGGCATCGAGTACGGCGTGATGGCGGCGCTCGCCGAGGGCCTCAACATCCTCGAGCACGCCGACGCCGGCGTGAAGGAGGCCGAGCACTCGGCCGAGGTCGCGCCGCTGGAGGAGCCGGAGTTCTACCAGTTCACCATCGACACCCCGAAGGTCGCCGAGCTGTGGCGACGCGGATCGGTGATCTCGTCGTGGCTCCTCGACCTGACCGCGGCCGCGCTCCAGGGCAACCCGACGCTCGACGGGCTCGCGGGACGCGTCTCCGACTCGGGCGAGGGACGCTGGACCGTCAAGGCCGCGGTCGACACGGGAGTTCCGGTGCCCGTGCTGGCGGCATCCCTGTTCGAGCGGTTCGCCTCCCGCGGTGAGGACCAGTTCGCGAACCAGGTGCTCTCGGCGATGCGGCTGCAGTTCGGCGGTCACCAGGAGCTGCCCGCCGGCGACGTCCTCGAGGCGGGCGGGCGCAAGTCCGAGTCGTCCAGCGGCGGCCAGTCCGAGACCGACGGCGCGTCGTGACGAAGGTCGACCTGAAGAAGTCGATCGCGGCATACACCGCGCCGCGAGGGGCGTTCGAGATCGTCGACGTCCCGCCCTTGCGGTATCTCATGGTCGACGGCCATGGCGATCCGAACACCTCCGAGCAGTACGGCGAGGCCGTCGCGGCCGTGTTCGGCGTCGCATACAAGCTCAAGTTCCTGAGCAAGGCCGAGCTCGGCCGCGACTACGTCGTGATGCCTCTCGAGGGGCTCTGGTGGTCCGACGACATGGCGACGTTCACGACGGATCGCGACAAGTCGCGCTGGAGCTGGACCATGATGAGCCTGGTCCCGGAGTGGATCGACGCCGATCTGGTGGAACGGGCGCGAGCCGCCGCGACCACCAAGGGCGGGTCACCGGCCGTCGATCGGCTGCGCCTCGCCGAACTCGCCGAAGGCCGGTCGGTCCAGACCCTCCACATCGGTTCCTACGACGACGAGACGCCGGTGCTGGCCGAGATGCACGATCGGTTCATCCCCGCCTCGGGCCTGCGCATGCGGGGCCTGCACCACGAGATCTATCTCGCGGACCCCCGGCGCACGGCTCCCGAAAAGCTGCGCACGATCCTGCGCCAGCCCGTCGAGCCCGCCGGATAGTGAGACGGATGCTGCGACCCGGCCGGGTCGCAGCATCCGTTCGCCGTCTCTTACGCGGTGGCGTCGGCGCGCTTCGGGAGCACCCAGCCGGCCCGCGGGAAGTGGCACGTGTAGCCGTTGGGGATGCGGATCAGGTAGTCCTGGTGCTCGGGCTCGGCCTCCCAGAACGGGCCCTCGGGCTCGATCGTGGTGACGGCCTTGCCCGGCCAGAGGCCGGACGCGTCCACGTCGGCGATGGTGTCGCGTGCGACCTCGGCCTGCTCGGGGGAGAGCGGGAAGATCGCGGAGCGGTAGCTCGAGCCGATGTCGTTGCCCTGACGGTTCAGGGTGGACGGGTCGTGGATCTGGAAGAAGAACGCCAGGATGTCGCGGTACGAGGTCTTCGTGGGGTCGAAGACGATCTCGACGGCCTCGGCATGACCGGGGTGCTTGCGGTACGTGGCGTGGGCGTTCTCGCCGCCGGTGTAGCCGACACGGGTGTCGAGCACGCCGGGCTGGCGGCGGATGAGGTCCTCCATGCCCCAGAAACAGCCGCCGGCGAGGACCGCCGTCTCGGTGCCGGGGGTGCGGGTGATCTCGCCGGTGTCGAAGGGACCGCTGGTCATGATGCGTGCTCCTGGTTCTCGGTGGTGAAGAGGTGTCGGTAGGCGCCGTAGCCCTCGTCCTCGAGCGACGAGGCCGGGACGAAGCGCAGCGCGGCCGAATTCATGCAGTATCTCAGGCCTCCGGCCTGCCGGGGGCCGTCGGGGAAGACATGACCCAGATGGCTGTCGGCGCCCGACGAGCGCACCTCGGTGCGCGGCAGCAGCAGCTTCCAGTCCTTCTTGGTCGACACGGCGTCGGACTCGATCGGCTTGGTGAAGCTCGGCCATCCGGTTCCGCTGTCGTACTTGTCGGTCGACGAGAAGAGCGGCTGGCCCGAGACGACGTCGACGTAGATGCCGGGCTCGTGGTTGTTCCAGTACGCGTTGCGGAACGCCGGCTCGGTGCCGTCCTCCTGTGTCACGCGGTACTGGGTGTCGGTGAGGCGGCTCAGCGCCTCGGGGGTCCTGCGGTAGTCGTTGCTCACGATTCCTCCAGTTCGACGCAGCTGGCTGCGGCGTCATAGAGGAAGAACGGATGCCTCGTGCGTTTTGGTCCCGCGAACCTGGGAGCGAGCTTCGAGTTCCGCCGGATGCCACAACCTGCGACCGCGCGCGGAGGTGTCCGGTGACCGGCTCAGAACGCGTCCGGGTAGCGCCAGGCGCTCGCGGACTGCAGCGCGGCGCGCGCGAACTCCTGCAGCGCCGGCGGGACGACCCAACCACTGGCATCGCCCTCGAGCCCGAACAGCGTCAAGATCTCGATGAGATCCGCAGCCTCGCTGATCAAGGCAGCGCCGTGGTCATGCTCGTGATCGCCCACCGACGAGGCGAAGTCAGCGTCCTGCGGATCGAGGTGGTCGGCGTGGCAGGTCGAGGCGTGTGCGACCCACTCCGGTCGCACGCCCGCGCTCGCGAGTTCATCGGCGTCCATCGTGGCTGCGACGACGACGGAGGCGTCGCTTCCCGCGGCGGCTGCGGCAGACCGGATCGCCCTCGCGACGACATCGTGCCAGGTCCGGCCGTCGACCGTCGGGCAGTCGCAGCCCCGCCTGCAGTCCTGATCGGCATACATGTACGAGCGTCGAGAGACGAAGTCGTCGTATCTCCAGTCGGACGGCGAGACTCGGCGCGCGCGTCCGCTCTCCGTGAGTGCGGCCGCCGCCGAGGCCGCCACACCTCCGTCGCGAGCCAAGCTTCCATCGGCGAGCGTCAGGAGGAGCAGATCGCGGGTCGCCGCAGGCACGACCGACAACGCCGCGACGCCGTCGGCAAGAGTCGTCCACAAGGTGGTCGCGGATGCGGCGGCCGCGACGACCGCCTTCCTGGGCACCAGCCGGCCGTTGCGCGAGTAGAGCAGACGCATGCGACGGGCGGCCGCCACGAGTCCGAGCACGTATCGCTCGTCGTGATGCAGCGCCTCGCAACCCTCTTCGACGAAGGCGCGATCCACCTTCCCGTCTCGGAGCGGCACACCCCCGCGGTCCGCGACGTGGATGAGCCATCGGAAGTTGCAGGTGAGTGTGGCAGCATCGTCGGCTGTCACGACGATCGGGAGATCGATCCCGGCCGTGGCCAGGTGGCGCCGAAGCCCGGGCACAGCGAGACGGGGAAGCCGATGCAGCAGGGACTGCGGGACACCGGTCGCGGAAGTTCCGGTGTCGTCGGGCGCGTCGGTGAGCGTGTGCTGTGCGGCGTCGATATCCACTGCTGCGGGATCGAAGATTCCCCACGGTCCTAACGCGGCGTCAAGGCATGCTCGGAGGAGGGCATGGTCGGGATGGTCGGGATCATCGAGGACGGCGACGAGGACCTCGAACTCGTACGGCCCTCGAGCACACGAGAACGGCGAGTGACGCTCGCCGCCGACGACGCGAGACCGGGGATCCGAGGCGAGCGCCATCTCATCGACGCCGCGCTCGATCTCGACCATCCAGTCGGCGTCGCACGAGTGCGTGAAGTAGATCGGTTCGCGCCCGCTCATCACCGTGCCGACGCGCGCGGTCGACTCGTCGATGATCGTGGGGTCGCGGAAGTCGATCATCGTCCAGCGGTCCCCCCAGCGCCGTCGAGTTCTCGACCATCCGGGGCTTTCGAGGGAGTCGGTGAAGATGTGGTGCCGGCAGTCGAAGACCTCGAAGAGCGATTGCACCATCGTCCTCAGGTGGTCCAACGAGAGATCGTGGTCTACGACGACCTCTCGCCAGATCTCAGGGTGGGTGCCGACGAGAGTGAGACGCAGCGGAACGAGGTGGCGGAGAGCGGATGAACGCATGCGCCGAAAGTAGGCTCTGAGCGCGCACCCGGACACGGCTTGGCCCCGACCGGTGGAATCGTCGGCCGACGCTGCTTCTGTGGAGGAACCGGTAGGGCACGACCTCGATGTGGTGAGAGTGCAGCTCGTGGACGAGACGTCGGGTGGTTCCCAACCTCTCGTCCACGAGCTGTACTCTCACGGGTTGGCCCGGTCCGAGGGGCGGGCAGGTTCCCGAACGGGCTCAGGCCGAGCCGAGCTCGCCGCTGAGGCGGCCGTGGAAGCGGGCCGCAGCATCCGTCATGCCGTGCAGCTCGACCGTCGTGCCGCGGGCTTCGTACTTCGTGACGATGGCGTCGAGGGCGGCGACCGTCGAGGCGTCCCACACGTGCGTGCGCGAGAGGTCGATGACGACGTGTGGCGGGTCGGCCGCGTACGCGAACTGCGTCGTCAGGTCGTTGCTCGAGGCGAAGAACAGCTCGCCGTCCACGCGGTAGCGGGCGGTGTCGCCGTCGACCTCGCGCGTGACGGTCGTGAAGTGGGCGACGCGGCGCGCGAACAGCACCATCGCGGCCAGCACGCCGAGGATCACGCCCACGGCGAGGTTGTGGGTCCACACCGTGGCCACGACGGTGACGAGCATCACGAGGGTCTCGCTGAGCGGCATCCGCTTCAGCGTCGACGGACGGATGCTGTGCCAGTCGAACGTCATGACCGACACCACGATCATGACGGCGACGAGCGCGGCCATCGGGATGAGCCCGACGATGTCGCCCAGTGCCACGACCAGCACCAGGACCCACACCCCGGCCAGGAACGTCGAGATGCGGGTGCGGCCGCCGGACGTCTTGACGTTGATCATCGTCTGGCCGATCATCGCGCAGCCGCCGGTGCCGCCGAAGAACGCCGAGGCGATGTTCGCGACCCCGAGGCCCCACGCCTCGCGGGTCTTGCGCGAGTGCGTGTCGGTGATGTCGTCCACGAGCTTCGCGGTCATGAGCGACTCGAGGAGGCCCACGAGGGCGGCTGCGAACGCGTAGGGGGCGACGATCTGGAGCGTCTCCCAGGTGAGGGGCACGTCCGGGATGAGGAGCTCGGGAAGGCTGCGGGGCAGCTCGCCCTGGTCGGCGACGTTCGGCACGGCAGAGAGTCCGAACGCCACCACGACCACGGTCAGCACGACGATCGCGATGAGCGGGGCGGGCACGGCGCGCGTGATCCGCGGCCACACGAACAGGATGCCGAGACCCACCGCCACGAGGACGTACACCGCCCACGGCACGTCGACGAGCTGCGGCATCTGCGACAGGAAGATCAGGATCGCCAGCGCGTTCACGAAGCCGACCATGACGCTGCGCGGAATGAACCTCATGAGCCTCGCGACGCCCAGCACCGCGAAGAGCACCTGGATGATGCCGGCGAGCGCGATCGTGACGATGAGGTAGTCGGAGCCGTGCTCGCGCGCAACGGGCGCGATGACGAGCGCGACCGCGCCCGCTGCGGCGGTGATCATCGCCGGGCGACCACCGGTGAACGCGATGACGACCGCGAGCACGAACGACGAGAACAGCCCGACGCGCGGATCGACGCCCGCGACGACCGAGAACGCGATCGCCTCGGGGATGAGCGCGAGAGCCACGACGAGTCCGGCGATGACCTCGCGCGTGAGCAGCCGCGGCCGCCGCAGCGCCTGCAGCACGGTCGGCTCGATGCGGTAGCGATCGGCGGATTCGGCGACGGTGGACACGGCGGCTCCTCGGAACGTGCGCGCACCGTTGCGCCCGCAGGGGGTGGGAAGAGGAATGGATGCTGCGACCTGCGCGGCCCTTCGACTCTAGCCGCGCGTACCCGAGGACGCGGTCGATCTCAAGGGCCTCGCGAGGCGCTCGGGTTCTCGTGAGAATCGCGGGATGACCCTTCGACGCTGCCGCGCGGCCGCGGCAGCCGGCATCCGTCCCCGACCGGAGGAGGCACGATGAAGATCACCGACACGAGCGACCTGTGGTGGAAGAGCGCCATCATCTACTGCCTCGACGTCGAGACGTTCATGGACGCGGACGGCGACGGGACCGGCGACATGCAGGGCCTCGCGCAGCGCATTGACTACCTCGCGCAGCTGGGTGTGACATGCCTGTGGCTCATGCCGTTCTACCCGACGCCCGACCGCGACGACGGCTACGACATCACGGACTTCTACGGCGTCGATCCGCGGCTGGGCAATCACGGCGAGTTCGTCGAAGTGATCCGGACCGCGCACGACCGCGGCATGCGGGTGATCGTGGACCTCGTCGTGAACCACACGTCCGACCGGCATCCGTGGTTCCTCAAGGCGAAGCGGAGCGTCAACTCCCCGTACCGGGACTACTACGTGTGGCGCGACGACGCGCCGCCCAAGGGGCAGAAGAACGCCGTGTTCCCGGGCGAGGCCCAGGGCATGTGGACCAAGGACGAGGCGTCGGGGCAGTGGTACCAGCACAGCTTCTACGAGCATCAGCCCGACCTGAACATCGCGAACCCCGCCGTGCGTGACGAGCTCGCGCGGGTCATCGGATTCTGGTTGCAGCTCGGCGTCTCCGGTTTCCGCGTCGACGCGGTGCCGTTCTTCCTCGAGATGCCGCAGGGTGCCGAGATCCCCGACCCGCACGAGCTGCTGCGCGATTTCCGGCGGTTCCTGCAGCGACGCTCGAGCGAGGCGATCCTGCTCGGCGAGGTCAACCTGCCGTACGAGCAGCAGGTGCAGTATTTCGGCGGTGCGGAGGTGAACGAGCTGTCGATGCAGTTCGACTTCATCGGGATGCAGGCGTTCTACCTGTCGCTCGTCCGCAAGAACCCGGCGCCGCTCGTCGAGGCGCTGACGTCGCGCCCCGCTCTTCCCGAGGACGTGCAGTGGGCGAACTTCCTGCGCAACCACGACGAGCTGACGCTCGACAAGCTGTCGGACAAGGAACGGGAAGAGGTCTTCGAGGCCCTCGCGCCCGACGAGAAGCAGCGCGTCTACGGCCGTGGGATCACGCGCAGGCTCCCTCCGATGCTCGGTGACCCGCGGCGCATCCGCATGGCGTACAGCCTGATGTTCACTCTGCCGGGCACTCCGGTGCTCTTCTACGGCGAGGAGATCGGGATGGGGGAGAACGTCGAGATCGAGGGCCGCACAGCGGTGCGCACGCCGATGCAGTGGACGGGCGAGCGCAACGGCGGGTTCTCGCAGGCTCCGCCGTCGCGGCTGATCGCCCGACCGCCGGGAGACGGCTACGCGCCCGAGCACGTCAACGCCGCCGACCAGATCAAG
The DNA here is from genome assembly GCF_042793475.1 of Microbacterium sp. NPDC056569. Lineage (NCBI taxonomy): Bacteria > Bacillati > Actinomycetota > Actinomycetes > Micrococcales > Microbacteriaceae > Microbacterium > Microbacterium sp. NPDC056569. The sequence goes on from NZ_JBHTUV010000004.1 coordinate 287,537, forward strand.
GATCGCGAATCCCTCCTGCACTTCTTCCGCGACCTGATGTCGCGGTACCGGATCTCGCCCGAGCTCGGCTGGGGCGCGTTCGAGGAGCTCGAGCAGCCGGTCGAGGCACTCCTCGTGCACTCGCTCCGCGCCGACGTCGGCCGGATGGTGGCGATCCACAACTTCGACGAGGTGCCCACCACGACCAGGTTCGCCCTGAACGACGAGCCTGACGGCACGCGCCTCGACGATCTGCTCGGTGACGAGGAGATCCCGCTCGATGCGCGCGGGGGCGTCGAGATCGAGGTTCCCGCGTACGGCTATCGCTGGCTGCGCGTGTCACGCCCGGGGGATGGCCGGCTGTCGTGAACAGGGTGTTCGGAACCGGCCACCCGCCTCCTCGCACGGTGGCGGCGCGACAGAGGGCACCGCGCCGCTCGGAGTAACGTGGACGCGATGTCGGCATCCGTGTTCACAGGGCATCTGCCCGGTGATCGGGCGTACCGCCGGCTCATCGCAGGTCTGTTCTTCGCCGGTGTCGCGACATTCGCGCAGCTGTACTCGCCGCAGGCCGTGCTGCCGCTGATCGCCGCCGAATTCGCCGTGCCGCCCGCGACGGCGGCGCTCACGGTGTCGGTCACGACGCTCGCGCTCGCCGTCACCGTCATCCCGTGGTCGGCCGTCGCCGATCGCATGGGGAGGGTCCCCGCGATGACTGCCGGAATCATCGCGGCGACCGTGTTCGGCCTTCTGGCCCCTTTCAGTCCCGACCTCGGCACCCTCCTCGCGCTCCGGCTGCTCGAGGGGGTCGGCCTCGGCGCGGTGCCGGCGATCGCCCTCGCGTACCTCAGCGAGGAGGTGGATGCTGCGCACACGGCGGCCGCCGCCGGCAGCTACATCGCCGGCACGACGATCGGCGGCCTGGCGGGCCGCATCGTCGCGGGTCCCGTGGGCGACTTCGCCGGGTGGGAGATCGGTGTGCTCGCGGTCGCCGTCGTCTGCGCGGTGTCGGCGGTCGCGTTCCTGATGCTGGTGCCGAAAGCGCGCGGGTTCGTCCCGCGGCGACACCGTCTGGAGCCGGGGCCCCCGCTCCTGCATCGGCTCGCGGTGAACCTGCGATCACGGCGGCAGCTCGCGCTCTACGCGCAGGGGCTCCTGCTGATGGGCGGGTTCGTCGCGCTCTACAACTACCTGGGCTTCGCGCTCGCCGAGCCGCCGTACTCGATGCCGCACTGGGCGGTCAGCCTCCTCTTCCTCGCCTACCTCGCGGGGACGGTGGCCTCGCCGGTCGCGGGAACCCTCGCCTCGCGCTTCGGCCGGCTCCCCGTGCTGCTCATCTCGAGCGCCGTGATGGCTGCGGGTGCCGCGCTCACCCTCGTGCCGAGCATCCCGGTGGTGCTGGCGGGCCTCCTCGTCTTCACGGCCGGCTTCTTCGCCGCGCACGCGGTGGCGTCGGGCTGGGCGCCTGTCGCGAGCACGCCCGACGCGCGGGCCCAGGCGTCGTCGCTGTACTACCTGGGCTACTACGGCGGGTCCAGCCTGTTCGGCTGGGCGCTGGGCTTCGTGTTCGTCGCGGCGGGGTGGGACGGCGTCGCCTTGGCGGTGCTCGCGCTGATCGCCGTGGCGGCGCTGCTCGCGGCCGCCTGGCTGCGACCCCCGTCGGCGCGCACCCCGTAGCGGACGGGCGGATGCCGCGCGCCGAGGCATCCGTGGCCGAATGGTGGGGGCTTCGCGGCGGCGAGTCAAGGGGGTGCCGGCGGGTCGCCGGCCCGACCTAGAGTCGCTCGAGTGGTGGACCGAGCCGACGCCCAGCCCGACCACTCGGGCTTCCGTGCCGATATCCAGGGACTGCGTGCGATCGCAGTCGGGTCGGTCCTGCTCTATCACGCCGGGGCGCCGTTCCTGCCTGGCGGGTACGTGGGCGTCGACGTCTTCTTCGTCATCTCCGGCTTCCTCATCACCTCTCACCTCCTCGGTCAGCTCGAGCGGCACGGCCGGCTGAGGTTCGGCGAGTTCTACGCCCGACGGGCGCGCCGCATCCTGCCGGCCTCGTTCGTCGTGCTGCTGCTCTCGGTCGCCGCGGCCCTCATCTGGTATCCGCCACTGCTCATCCGGGACCTCTGGGCGGCGGCTGTCGCCACGGCGCTGTACGTGCCGAACTACTTCTTCGCGTCCGCGAATTCCGACTACCTCGCCGAATCGTCCAACCCGTCGCTGTTCCAGCATTACTGGTCGCTCGGCGTCGAGGAGCAGTTCTACCTGCTCTGGCCGGCGCTGCTGGCTCTCGTGTGGGTGCTCGTGCGGTCGCGGAAGCCGCTGCTGGCCGTGCTGATCGCGGTGGTCGCCGCGTCCTTCGCGCTGTGCCTGCGGCTCACGTTCGCGGCGCAGCCGTGGGCCTTCTTCTCGCTGCCGTCGCGCGCGTGGGAGCTCGGCGTGGGCGGGCTGGTCGCCGTGCTGCTGCAGCGCAGGCCCCGTATCGTGGGGGAGCGGTGGGCCGCCCCGCTCGGGTGGGCGGGGATGGCGGCGGTGGCAGCATCCGTCTTCCTCTTCTCGTCGGAGACGCTCTTCCCGGGTGCGGCGGCGGCGCTTCCGGTGCTCGGTACGGCGGCCGTGATCGCGGCGGGCGAGACGCGCCGCGGACCGACACGGATGCTGTCGGCCAGGGGCATGGTGTTCCTCGGGGCGATCTCGTACTCGCTGTACCTCGTGCACTGGCCGGCGCTCGTGCTGCCCGAAACGGCGCTGCCCGGCGACCTGCCGCTGTGGGCGACGCTCGGCATCGCGATCGGGTGCGTCCCTGTGGCATGGCTGCTGTACAGGTTCGTCGAGGATCCGGTGCGCCGGGCGCCGCTGCTCACCAGACGGCGGGCGCGCGTCACGCTGGCCGGCGCCGTGGCCGGCTCTCTTGCGTGCCTGGGCATCGCGAGCGCCGCCTATGCGGTCGTCGACACGCGGTCGCTGCACGTCGAGCGGCCGGCGTCCCGCACGGTGATCGTCGATGCGCCGCGCGGCACCGACTACGTGCCCGACAATCTCGCGCCCGGACTGCGGGACGCGCGTGACAGCCTTCCCGAGCTCTACGCCGACGGCTGCATGCGGGGCACCGCGAAGACCGATGCCGAGGGCTGCCTCTACGGGAACCCCGAGGCGCCCCGCATCGCGCTCTTCGGCGACTCGCACGCGGCGCAGTGGTTCCCGGCGCTCGAGGGATTCGCGATGTCGGCGGGCTACGCCGTCGAGGTGCACACCAAGAGCTCGTGCCCCGCTGCCGACATCGAGTCGCTGCGACGCGGCGCGCCGTTCCCGCAGTGCCCCGAATGGCGCGACGCCGTGATCGATCGCCTGAACGCGTCGCCGCCGGCGCTGGTGCTCGTCGCGACGTTCACCGACCCGGAGCTCGCGCCGGGTGTCGACGACGACGCCAAGACGTGGGCGGCGGCGTTCGGGCGGACGCTCGACGCGATCGACGCGCCCGTCGCGATGATGGCTGACACCCCGGACATGCGCGAGGATCCGGCGCCGTGCCTGTCGATGCACCTGGCCGACGCGGAGGCGTGCGCGCAGACGCGTGCCGCCGCGCTCGAAGGGCCGGCGCGCGAGGGCGAGTCGACGGCCGCCGCGGAGCACGGCGTCCCGCTCATCGACCTCAACGAGTACCTGTGCGATGCCGACGCGTGCCCGCCGATCATCGGCAACACCCTCGTGTATCGCGATTCGCACCACCTGACCGCCGAGATCAGCGCCGATCTGGCCCACGTGCTCGGCGAGGCGCTGCAGCCGATGCTGCCGCCTGGCAGGAGCGGCTGACAGCGTTCCCGGCCGCGGCGCAGCCGATCGGTTGCGCCGGGCGGAGCGGGCCCCCCACGATGGAGGCATGCGCGCGGTCGTGTACGAGCGGTACGGGTCGCCCGAGCGGCTCGAGCTGCGTGACATCCCGCGGCCGGTGCCCGGCGCCGGCGAGGTGCTGGTCGAGGTCGTCGCGGCGTCGGTGAACCTGTCCGACTGGGAAGGACTGCACGGCAGCCCCGCCTACGCGCGGCTGGGCGGGCTGTTCCGGCCCCGGTGGCAGATCCTCGGGACCGACATCGCCGGCCGGGTCGCCGCCCTCGGCGACGGCGTGACCGGATTCGGGATCGGCGACGAGGTGTTCGGCGACATCATGCCGCGCTCCGGCGGGTTCGCCGAGTTCGTCGCCGTGCCCGAGTCGACGCTCGCGCACAAGCCCGCGCAGCTGTCGTTCGCCGAGGCGTCCGCCCTGCCGCAGGCAGCGGCGATCGCGACCCACGCCGTCGCGCTCGCCGCACCGGGAGCACGGATGCTGCTCAACGGCGCCGGCGGCGGCTCGGGGAGCCTCGCGGTCCAGCTCGCTGTCGCGAAGGGCGTCCAGGTGACGGCGGTCGACAACGCGGGAAAGCTCGACTTCCTCCGGGCGCTCGGTGCGGACGAGGTCATCGACTACCGCCGCGACGACTTCACGCGCCGCGGCCCCTACGACCTCGTCGTCGACCTGGTCGCCCGCCGTTCGGTGTTCGCCTATGCCCGCTCGCTCGCGAAGGGTGGCCGGTTCGTGATGGTGGGCGGAACGGGACGGGCGCTGATACGGATGCTGACCGCCGGCGCGGTGGTCGGAGCGCTCACCGGCAAGCGCCTGGGCGTGCTGTTCGTGCGGCAGGGGCCGTCGGCGTTCGTGCCGGTCGCGCACCGCTGCGCGGCCGGGGAGGTGCGGGTGCCCATCGACCGCGTCTTCCCGCTCGAGGAGGTGCCCGAGGCGCTCGCCTGGCACGGCGAAGGCCGTGCCCTCGGCAAGGTCGTGGTGGCCGTCCGCGACGAGTGAGGACGGACGCGGGGGCGCTATCAGCCGTGCACGCGCGCTGTCAACAGGGAGGTGGATCCGGATGCCCCGGCCTAATCTGGCTGAGCAACACAACGCAGGTCAGCGCGAGGCGGTCGAGCTTCGGCGTTCGGGTCGCCGTCCAGACTCCCGTGAAACGCGCGATGGTCCCGGTGGGAGGGCTACCCACCGGGACCATCATCTGCGTGGGCGTACGAGACCACGCGGGTGTTGCAGCATCCGTCCCGTATTAGCCTGACGGCATGCACCGGATCTTCTCGATCAGCTTCGCCTCGGTCTACCCGCTCTACGTGACGAAGGTCGAGAAGAAGGGGCGCACGGTCGAGGAGCTCGACGAGGTCATCGAGTGGCTCACGGGCTTCGACGACGCCGGGCTGAAGCAGCATCTCGACGAGCACACGACCCTCGAGGACTTCTTCGCCGACGCCGACCTCAATCCGAACGCCTCGCTCATCACCGGCGTGATCTGCGGCATGCGGGTCGAGCAGATCGAGGACCCGCTCATGCAGAAGATCCGCTACCTCGACAAGCTCGTCGACGAACTCGCGCGCGGCAAGGCGATGGAGAAGATCCTCCGCACCGCGTGAGTGCGGTGCGCCACGGAAGGCGCCTGCTACGTTCGGAGCGAGCCTGACGAAGAGGAGCGCGCGTGGAACGCAGCAGCTGGGTGCTGGTGGACGGCGAGAACATCGACGCGACGCTCGGAGGGTCGATCCTCGGCCGCCGTCCGCAGCCCGAGGAGCGGCCGCGGTGGGACCGCGTCCTGACGTTCGTCTCGGATCGGTGGGGACGACCCGCGAAGGGGCTCTTCTTCCTCAACGCCAGCTCGCACCTGCCGATGCCGTTCGTGCAGGCGCTCCTGGCGCTCGGCTACCAGCCGGTTCCCCTGTCGGGACCGGCCGACGAGAAGATCGTCGACATCGCGATCCAGCGGACGCTGCGCGCCCTCGTGGACCGCGAGGACGATGTCGCACTCGTGAGCCACGACCGCGACTTCGCCGAGGACCTCGCCCGGCTCGCCCGCGACGGGCGCCGTGTCGGGGTGATCGCCTTCCACGAGTTCCGCAGCGCCGAGTTCGCGGCGATCCCCGGGGTGGAGTTCTTCGACATCGAGTACGACGCCGAGGCGTTCGATGCGCCGTTGCCGCGGGTCCGCGTCATCCCGATCGACCAGTTCGATCCGACGGACTTCCTGCGCTGAAACGGCTCCGGCCGGCCGACCGCGCACGGTCGACCG